>CAZETM010000186.1:0-14325 GCA_964514885.1 uncultured Polyangium sp.
TAGTTCGGGCGCTGGGTGCGACCGCTGTTGGCGGTGCAGTGGTTGCGGATGGCACAGGTCCCGCCGACCCCGCCGTCGTTCCCGAAGGCGCTGTCAGCGGTTTCGTTGGTCCTCCAACCGTTTGTGCTCCAACGACCGAGCCTTGCGCTCCCACGTCGCCGGCCAAACACAGTTTGTTGGCCCCGTCGGTCTGGCTCTCGCAAAGCTTATGACCATCGGGACATTCGCCCGGTCCCTGGCACGTGCGTGAACAGAATCCCGGCTGCGCAGGAGCGTTCGCGTTCTTCACGCACAGACCATGATCGCACTCCGTCGCGGTTTGGCAGGACGAACCCACCTTGTATCCATCGGGCTTTCCGCACTGCATCCCCGTGCCCGAATCGAGCCCCCGGCACGCGAGCCCCTCGCCACACTCTCTGTCGTGTTTGCAGGTCTTCGAACAAACGCGCCCGTGCCCTGCGCACTGTTGCGACTCGCACTCCGCGTCACTCGCGCAGGTTTGTCCGAAGGGTTTGCGCTCCGCCTTTTGCTCGGACGTTCCGCATCCCACCGTCACCACGGCCAGCGCCAGCAGCGAACCGAACAATACCGCACCGAGCGTATTTCCACGCGTTTGCATCAAGGGCTCCTTCTGCCGGCCCCATGAGCCGAGCCGTTTCGGTCGTACCACAGGCCGCCCGCTGGAGGGCAAGCTTCAGGCTCTTCGCTCGAAGGGCACATTCCCAATGTTTGGCTATGATGGCCCCCGACATGACATCAGCGCTTACCGATCTTTCTCCGCCTGCGCGCATCAAAGTCGAGGACGACCGCACGGGGATGCACCCTCTCGTGCTTCGTCGTGCGTTCACCGATCACGTGCAATTCTCGCGCGCCCGAGACATCGAAGCCGCCACGAGCTTCGACCGTTTCATCGCCCTCTCGCTCGCCGTTCGTGACCGATTGGTGCAGCGCTGGTCGCAAACGCAACGGACGTACTACGAGAAAAACGTCAAGCGCGCGTACTACTTATCCGCGGAATTCCTTCTTGGACGAGCCCTTTTGGCGAACCTCCAAGCCCTCGGGATCGAAGACACTTATCGCGCCGTGCTGCGCGATCTCGGCATCGACCTTGATGATGTGATGGAGCAAGAGCCCGATGCAGGGCTTGGCAACGGAGGTCTCGGACGCCTCGCCGCTTGCATCCTCGATTCGATGGCCACGCTTGATTTGCCCGGCTACGGCTACGGAATTCGTTACGAGTTCGGAATATTCGAGCAGGCCATTCGCAACGGAGGTCAAGTCGAGCGTGCCGACGAATGGCTCAAGTTCGGCAACCCTTGGGAGATCGAACGACCCGAGTACGCAGTGACCGTGGGTTTCGGAGGACGAACCGAGATGGTGCCCGACGGTCATGCTGGTTTCCGCGTGCTTTGGCATGCGGCCGATCACGTCATGGGCGTTCCGTACGACACACCCATCGCTGGCTTTCGCACCGACACGGTCAACACGTTGCGTTTGTGGGCCGCTCGCGCACACGAAGACTTCGACTTCAGCTTGTTCAACGCTGGCGACTACGTGCGTGCCGTACAGGCCAAAAACGCATCCGAAGTCATCTCCAAGGTGCTCTACCCGAACGACAACTTCGACGCGGGCAAAGAGCTACGTCTGCGTCAGGAGTACTTCTTCGTCGCGTGCTCCATCCATGACATCGTTTCACGTCATACGAAGACGCACGAAGACTTCTCCAACTTCGGCGAACTCGTGGCGATGCAGCTCAACGACACGCACCCGGCGATCGCGATTGCCGAGCTCATGCGCGTGCTCGTCGACGAACACGCGCTTACGTGGGACGCAGCTTGGAAGCAAACCGTCGCTGCGTTTGGCTACACCAACCACACGCTCATGCCCGAAGCGCTCGAGCGTTGGCCCGCTGGTCTTTTCAGTCGCCTTCTGCCGCGGCACATGGAGATCATCAACGAGATCAACCGGCGCTTCTTGCGCGAAGTGACCGTCGCCTTCCCTTACGATCAGCGCCGTGCTGCACGCATGAGCATCTTCGAGGAAGGACCCGAGCGCATGGTGCGTATGGCGCATCTCGCCGTGGTCGGATCGCATTCGGTCAACGGTGTCGCCAAGCTCCACACCGAACTCATCAAGAGCGAATTGCTACGCGATTTCTACGAGCTTTGGCCGGAGCGTTTCAGCAACAAGACGAACGGAGTCACGCCACGTCGTTGGCTTCTCGCCTGCAATCCGAACCTCGCTTCACTCATCACCTCGCGCATTGGACCGAAGTGGGTGACCGAACTCGATCGTCTCGGGGAGCTGGAATCATCGGCCAGCGATCCTGATTTCTTGTCGCAACTGCGCTCCATCAAGTTCGCCAACAAGCAAGCGCTGGCCAAGCTCATCAAGAACGATCTCGGCATCGATGTCGATGTTCGCTCGATCTTCGACGTGCTCATCAAACGCTTGCACGAATACAAGCGCCAGCTCCTCAGTGCGATCCACATCGTCGTGCTCTACTTGCGTTGCAAACGTGGTGAGAAAGTCCAGCCGCGCACGTTCATCTTCGGCGCGAAAGCGGCTCCGGGCTACAAGCAAGCCAAGCTCATCATTCGACTCATTCACTCCATCGCTTCGGTGGTGAATGCCGACCGCAGCGTCCCGCACTTGAACGTCGTGTTCCTTCCGAACTACCGCGTATCTCTCGCCGAAAAGATCATCCCTGCCGCCGACGTTTCCGAACAGATCTCGACGGCCGGCATGGAGGCATCGGGCACGGGCAACATGAAGCTCGCGATGAACGGCGCGCTCACGATCGGCACGTACGACGGCGCAAACATCGAGATTCGCGAAGCGGTTGGTCCGGACAATTTCTTTCTGTTCGGTATGACTGCGGATCAAGTGCTCGAAAAACGTCAAGCCAACGTGTCTGGACGTGTGGCGTACGAGATGGACAAGGAGCTTGCGGAGGCCATCGACTTCATTTCGTCGGGCTTCTTCTCGCCCGAGGAGCCGGACTTGTTCCGGCCAATCGTCGATGAGTTGCTCGGACCGGATCGTTACATGCTCATGTCTGATTTCCGGTCGTATGCAGACACGCAGAGCTTGGTGGCCGAGGCGTTCACGGACCCGGAGACTTGGAGTCACAAGGCTGCGCTGAACATCGCTCGTGTCGGCGTATTTTCTTCCGATCGCACGGTGCGCGAATATGCGCAGGAGATTTGGAACATTTCTCCCGTCCCCATTCAGCTCGTTCCGACGGCGACGGGCGGCGAGTAGTCCAAGACGGCACTCGGCCGCCCCTTCTATGCTCGTTCGCTAGACATTCCCGACCATCGCAGGCACTTTGGCGAGTTGGCTGCTATCCTCACGTGCCTCGCACCCATGCCGAACGACCCGAGTAAACGCGAAGACTTTGACGGTGATCTCGCGACCCAGCAGAAACGCAAGGTCGAGAAGGTTCGTCGCTACAAGGTCCTGCTGCACAACGACAACTACACGACCATGGAATTCGTGGTCTTGGTATTGATGAAGTTCTTCCATCGAACGGAGACGGAAGCGACGCACATCATGCTCAGCGTGCATCACAAGGGACAGGGCGTCGCGGGGGTCTACACGAAGGACGTCGCGGAAACGAAAGTCGACCAAGTCCAGAGCTACTCCAAAGAAAATGGCATGCCACTTCGGCTGACGGCCGAGCCCGAGTAACCAACATGCGCACCAGCCCCGAAGTCGAAATCGCATTTAATTTGGCCGCCCGTGAAGCTGCAAGGCGTCGCCACGAATACGTCACCGTCGAACATTTGCTATATGCATTGACATTCGACGAAGAAATCAATCGCATACTCCGCAAAGCGGGTGGCGAGCCTACGAAACTCAAAAAACGTCTCGAGCAATTTCTCGACAACGAAATCGAGCCATTGCCGGACCACGTCGATGCGACGCCTCAGTTTTCGCTCGGGTTCCGCAACGTCGTGGGGCGAGCGGCCGTGCATGTCGAAACGAGCGGCCATAAGGAGCTCAAAGGCGTCAACGTCCTCGTGGCAATGTTTTCCGAACGCGACTCAGCGGTGACGGAATTGCTCGAAGATGCCAATCTGACGCGGTTTGACCTGGTAAACTTCTTGTCGCACGGAATCAGCAAAGACGGTGACGAAGAATCGCCGCCCGAGGATGCGACCGATGGCACGGGCTCAGCCGATAGCGACGCGGACGGCGAAGAAAAAGAAGGTGCGCGCAAAGATCCGCTCGCAGCCTATACCGTGAATCTCAACAAAGAAGCGGAAAGCGGACGTATTGATCCGCTCGTCGGCCGATCGCTCGAGCTTGAACGAACCATTCAAGTGCTCGCACGTAGGCGCAAGAACAATCCGCTGCTCATTGGTGATGCCGGCGTAGGAAAAACCGCCATTGCCGAAGGGCTGGCGATGAAAATCGTCAAAGGCGACGTTCCCGACCCGATCAAGAATTCAACGATTTATGCCCTCGACATGGGCGCGCTCATTGCGGGAACTCGTTATCGTGGTGATTTCGAGAATCGACTCAAAGGCGTATTGAAAGCCCTGGACAAACAGCCTGGGGCCATTCTGTTCATCGACGAGATCCACACCATCATTGGTGCCGGCGCTGCCAGTGGCGGATCGATGGACGCATCGAATCTACTCAAGCCCGCGCTCGCCTCGGGAAAGCTCCGCTGCATTGGAGCCACCACGTTCCAAGAATATCGCGCACATCTCGAACGAGACAGCGCGCTAGCCCGGCGTTTCCAACGCATTGAAGTCAACGAGCCTTCGGTCGCGGAAACCACGCTCATTCTCAAGGGCCTGCGCAAGCATTACGAAGATTTCCACAAGGTCAAATTCACCGACGAAGCGCTCGAAGCTGCCGCCAAACTCAGCGAGCGATATCTTCGCGATCGACGTTTGCCCGACAAGGCCATTGATTTGCTCGACGAAGCCGGAGCTGCGGCACGCCTCGCCCATAGCGAGGGATACACGGTCGGCGTGCCCGACATGGAAATCATCGTGGCGAAAATGGCGCAGATTCCTCCGCGTCAAGTATCGACATCGGACAAAGCGCAGCTTCGCGATTTGCAAAAAGATCTGCAAGGCGTCGTATTCGGCCAAGACGAAGCCGTCGCGCAACTCGCCAGTGCAATCAAGCTTTCTCGAGCGGGTCTACGTAACCCGGAAAAACCCATTGGGTCATTCCTGTTCACCGGTCCCACGGGCGTCGGAAAAACCGAATTGGCCAAACAGCTCGCGAAAACCATGGGCATCGAGTTCATTCGCTTCGACATGAGCGAATACCAAGAGCGCCACACGGTTTCTCGATTGATTGGCGCGCCTCCCGGTTACGTCGGATTCGATCGCGGCGGTTTGCTCACCGAAGCCATTGCGAAAACACCGCATGCAGTGCTTTTGCTCGACGAAATCGAAAAAGCACACCCCGACATTTTCCAAATCCTGCTCCAAGTCATGGATCACGGAACGCTCACCGATAACAACGGCAAGAAAAGCTCGTTCCGACACGTCGTCTTCATCATGACCAGCAACGTGGGCGCACGTGACCTCATGCAAGCGCGCGTCGGCTTTGGCGAGCGTGGCAGCGCAGGCGATGATGACCGAGCCTTCAAGAACGCATTCAGCCCCGAGTTCCGCAACCGTCTCGATGCTCGCATCATGTTCAAGCCGCTCGACCCGAGCATCATGGGGAACATCGTCGACAAGTTCATCAAGGAGATCGCGGCGCTCGTTGCAGACAAGGGTGTAGCGCTCGAGGTGACCGAAGCGGCGCGCAAGTATCTCGCAGAAAAAGGCTACGACCCCACGTTCGGAGCGCGACCTCTCGGACGCGTCATCGAGCAAGAGCTCAAGCCGAAGATTGGCGACGAGATGCTTTTCGGAGCGCTCGAAGCAGGCGGCAAAGCCGTCGTCGACTTGGTGGATGGCAAGCTCGAGTTCAAGTTCGCATCCGACAAACCCGCCCCAAACAAACCTGAAACCGACAAACCTGAAACCGACAAACCTGAAACCGACAAACCCGAAGTGGCCGTGATGGCCGACGCTTGATCGATCAGTTCAACGTATAGGGCATCGACAACGTGAACGGCGCGATCTCCGCGTCGAACTGGGTGCCGTCGGGTCGATACATCTGGTAGATGCCGCGCATTGACCCGCGCGGCGTCTCGAGCACGCAGCCGCTCGTGTATTCGAAGTGCTCGCCTGGTCTGAGCGACGGGTGTTTCCCGACGACGCCTGGCCCCGTGCCCAGGATGGAAGGCGCGGGGTTTCTCACAGGCGTCTACATTACGTTTTTCACCCTGAAACTCGTGTTCCGGGACAAAAGGAAGCGAAAAGTTGGCCGCGAATCGCTGGAGGAACGAAAAGAGACACGATTTGTGACGGGGTGGCACGATGCGAATGAATTGGAACACGGCGTGCGGGGGCGAAAAGCGCACGGGAGGAGACGGTTCGTGTGTTTTGAATGGACGAGGCTTTGCGGACGGTTTTGAAGGTAGGTTTCGTCGCGCAGATGGCGTCGGAGGTGATTACCGAGCCGCCGAGATTGCATTTGCCGCGTCTATACATGGGAAGTCTAACGATTGCGGATTCCCACCCGGCGATTGACGGCCATATCGCAGGTTACCAGAGATCTGTGGTTTTGTGGTGACGAGCGTGCTCGGTTGTGCGAAAGTAGAGTTATACACAGCGATCGTGCCCGTGCGCACACAGGTGAAGGAACAATGATTCGATGCTCAGCCGTCAACCATTCGAAACCGGCGCGCGGCAGGGGATTCGTGGTAGTGGCGCTCTTGTGCGTACTCTTCTCCTGCGGCTGCGCGGCTCGGGGGAAACCTGTTACGTGTGGCCCTGAGCCTTCCACCGCGACAACGTCGAGCAGCAACACGCCCGGCTATCCCGACGTGGAGCTGGCGGATATCGACGCGGACTGGGCTTGAACTCGGATAGGCCTTGGGAGACCGCCGTCGCCTGGTCGCACTATTTTTTCCTAGGCACGTATATCACGTGATGAGCGTTTCTTCGCCTTGATCGTACCGCGCGCTCAACCGTTCTGGCCCGAAGTAATAGGGATCCTGAAAAGCATCAATGCTTGCAATCCGATCGTGAAGTCGATCGAGGCTCCCGCCTGAAACTATTTCCATGCCGCTCCCTACGTCCGACGTCGAAACATCTCGCGCATAATAAACTCGTGCACGCCCATCAGACCAGAAATCATCTATCGTGTCCCCTAATTGCTGCATTCTTCGGTCCGCAAGCAGCCGACGCTTCGTCCTATGGGGCCGGGGGCGAAGTGCAATGGTGCGTTTCAGGCGCTGACGGCGTTGGACACCAGCGAATTAGAATTGCCCCACGAGCGACAAACCTACACGATTGGGATCGAGCATGGGGACGATGGCCATGTTCGACGGGTTGAAAAGATTCGACGCTCGAGCCGAGGGAGCAATGGGCTCCGTCGACAATACGGTCGTATCGATGACGGTTGCCCCACCGCTCCAATCATGAGGCCCAACATTCCGCCGACGATGGCGCCAAATTCGATGTCGGCGTCCCATCCAATGCCCACGCCAATCAGCCCAACGACCATGGGCGTGCCGACGTTGATTCCCAAGCTAATAGAACCCTTCCCCACATGGCCATGCGCCCAATGAACGATCGGAGGCGTAAACACCCGGCCGGCCACTCCCAAAGCTCCCAGGGTGGACACGATCCCTGAACTAGCACTAGAGTTGGCGTTGACGGAGACGCTGATAGCGATGAGGCTATCGCAAGCAAGGACGCCTATCAGCGATTGCCAACCATACCAAACTTCCGCGGGCTTTGCACCGTTTGAGCGCTGTACAGATTGCAAGACCGCGGGCATCGGCGTCAACAATGGCGCGTGAAGCACTGGGGCAGACAGGGTGGGGAAACCAATGAAGTACGGTAAAGGCTTTTTTGGCGTTTCCTCGGCGTACGCGGAAGTCGAAACGAAAATAATGCCGGTGGTGAGCGTTAGTAAGAACAGTCTTCGCGTGTGCATTTGAGTATGAATGCCGGAATCTAGAGCAAATAGCAATTTTTTTCACGACCACTCCGTGCAGGCGGAAAAGCAACTCCGCGTCTTCGAGGCCAAGTTTGCAAAAGTTGCCCCTGTGGCTTTTCTCTTGCGATCCTGGTTCGTTTTTTGACACACTGTCGCCCTTTCCAGCAGAGGGTCGCGAGATGAAACGTTGTCAAATGCTCATCGGTGGAACTTGGGTCGATAGTGCGTCGGGAGAAACCCGCGAACTACGCGATCCGGCAAACGGCGAAGTTGTTGCGACGGTTCCCGAAAGCTCGCGTGAAGATGCGCGCAGAGCCATTGATGCCGCGCGTGAAGCTTTCGATCGCGGCCCGTGGCGCAAAACAGCAGCGCTCGATCGCGCCAAACTGCTGTTCAAACTCGGTGAAGCCGTGAGTCGTGAAGCTGAATCACTCGCGCGACTCGAAGTGCAAAGTTGCGGAAAACCACTGGCAGAAGCGCAGTTCGACGTGGCCGATGCAGCGAACTGTTTCGAGTTTTACGGGGGACTCGCGACGAAAATTCACGGCGAAACGATGAGCGTTCCGGCAAATAGCATCAGTTACGTCGTGCGTGAACCGGTGGGCGTTTGCGGGCAAATCATTCCGTGGAACTATCCGCTGTTGATGGCCGCGTGGAAGCTTGCACCAGCACTCGCCGCGGGCAACACGTGTGTGCTCAAACCATCGGAATTGACGCCGCTTACTGCGCTGCAACTCGGGCGCATCATCACCGAAGTGGGTTTTCCCGCGGGCGTTGTCAATATCATTTCAGGGCCCGGTGCACAGTGCGGCGAAGAGCTTGCAGAAAGCACGCGCGTCGACAAAATTGCTTTCACGGGCGGTACGGTGACTGGCCGCAAGATTCTCAAAGCAGCAGCGGGAAACTTGAAACGCGTGACGCTCGAGCTTGGCGGGAAAAACCCAAACATCGTTTTTGCAGATGCCGACTTTGAATGCGCTGTCGATGGAGCATTGTTTGGGGCGTTTGCCAATCAAGGCGAAGTTTGTTCGGCGGGATCGCGATTGCTGGTCGAACGATCGATTCATGATCGATTCGTCGAGGCGATGATTGCGAAAGTGCCAAGGATCAAGCTGTCTCATGGTTTGGAAGATGGATGCAAAATGGGGCCACTCGTGTCCGGGCCGCATCGCGACAAGGTGTTGTCGTATATAAAAATTGGCATCGACGAAGGGGCCAAACTTGTTTGTGGCGGCAAACCTCCGGCAGATCCGGCGCTAGCAAAAGGTTTTTTCGTCGAGCCGACGATATTCGTGAATGTAACGCCGAATATGCGTATCGCGCGTGAAGAAATCTTTGGGCCGGTTCTTTCTGTCATCCCGTTCGATACGGAGGAAGAAGCAATCGCGCTGGCCAATGATACGGAATATGGTCTTGCGGCGGCGGTTTGGACGCGTAATGTGACGCGTGCGCATCGAGTCATTCGCGAGCTTCGTGCGGGCATTACGTGGGTCAATACGTATCACCCGACGTTTAATGAAATGCCGTGGGGCGGGTACAAGCAAAGCGGTACGGGGCGGGAACTTGGTCTTTATGGCATCGAAGGGTACCTGGAGACGAAACAAGTGAACATAAATCTCGACGAAGCGCCGATCGCTTGGTACTGAAACTGTACTTCCAGGGAAGTGCAGGATCCAACAACGGAAACTCCATGGCGGACCATGGGCAAACAATGGTGAATTGGGAGAAATCGTGATGAAGCGGTTGTTTTGTACAGTATCTCTTGCAGCGCTATGCGCGTTTGCGGGTTTGGGATGCACGGAAGAGAAGAAGCCCGTCGCAGCGCCGAATGCAAAACCGGGTGGGAGCACGGCGGCAGCCGCTACTTCAGCAGCAGCGAAACCTGAAGATCCTGCGACGAAGTTCAAGGGACAAACCTTGCAACTATTGACGTGGGAGGGTTATGCCGATCCGAAGTTTACGAAGGGGTTCGAAGAGAAATACGGAGTAACGATCAAATTCACGTATTTTGGTTCGAGCGACGAACTCCTAGCGAAACTGAAGTCGAGCCCCGGCGTGTTTGACGTGATTTCTCCGTCGTCGGACGTTGCATATACGCTCGTGCAAGGGGGCCTTGTCGAGCCGCTCGATACGGCGAAGATTTCGAGTTTTGGGGAGTTGGCGCCTGAATTGACGAAACTCGATGACGTAAAGAAAGACGGCAAGCTTTACGGCATTCCGTTTACCTGGGGCCCTGATTATTTGATTTACGACGCGAATGTCGTGAAAGAAGAGCCGAAGAGCTGGAAGGTGTTTTTCGATGCGCAATACAAGGGCAAAGTCAGCCTTTGGGACGATATCTCGAACATCTACTTGATTGGTCAAGTGCAAGGCTTGGACAAGACAAACCAAGCTGCATTGTACAACATGACCGACGAACAGCTTGCAGAAGCCAAGAAGAAGCTTGTCGAATTGAAGCCCCAAGTGCGCAAGTATTGGGCTACAGCGGGAGAGCTCAATGATCTCTTCAAGAACAAAGAGGTTGTTCTCGCCGTGGGCTGGCCGCTGACCGTTGGAGTTATGAACAAAGAGGGGCTCAACTTGAAGGGCGTGATTCCGGAAGAAGGCGCAACGGGCTGGATTGATCGATTGATGATTACGTCCTCGTCTAAGAACAAGGACCTCGCGCTGATGTACTTGGATTACGTCACGACGCCGAAAGCGCAAGCATTGGTATTCGATGCGACGGGCGGGTATTGCGTGGCGAATGCGAAGGCGAAAGAGCACATGTCGGATGAATTGAAGAAGAGTCCGTGTGTGACTGAAGGCGATATGTACTTCAAGAAGCTGAACTTCTGGCAATACGTCAAGGATCGGAAGAAGTACAACGAGCTTTGGAACGAGGTCAAGAGCGCGAAGTAAACGAGGCAATGGTGATGAGTACAGCGTCCGTCATTCGGGCAAACCCCGACAAGGAACGCGCACCGCGTAGGCGGGCGCTGTATTTTCTCATTTTACCACCGGTGTTATGGTTGGTGTGTTTTTTGATTCTGCCGTACCTGGGGTTGTTCGGGCAGAGTTTTTTGCAATCGGATGATTTTGGCAACGTCATCATGGAGCCGACGTTGGACCCGTGGAAGACATTTTTCACGAAAGAGCTGTACCGCGGAACGTTGCTTTACACTTTTCAAATGGCGGCGAAAGTGACGGTGGTGAGCGTTTGTCTCAGCGTGCCGCTCGCGTATTTCATTGCATTCAAGATGCAACGCGGCAAGCAGTTGATGTATACGCTGATCATCGTGCCTCTTTGGGTGAGTTACATCGTGCGGGCGTATGCGTGGAAGATCATTTTGGGGCGCGAAGGAATCTTGAATTCGTTTCTCCAATGGGCGCATTTTACAGATGCTCCGGTAGATGCGTTTCTTTACAGTGAATGGGCCATGATGATTGGTCTCGTGCACATCTACACGCCATTCGTATTGATGCCGGTGTATACGGCATTCGAGGCGATTCCACGGCCGCTCATCGAAGCGTCGAAGGATCTCGGGGCAGGACGGATTACGACATTTCGGCGAGTCGTGTTGCCCTTGGCTTTCCCGGGAATCATTGCGGGAGCGACGTTTGCGTTCGTTCTGACGCTGGGTGATTTCCTAGCGCCCGTGCTTTTGGGCGGAACGGAGAACTTGATGATCTCCAACATCGTGCAGAACTTGTTTGGCACGTCAAACGATCGGCCCTTGGGATCGGTGGTCGGAATCATCATGCTCGTTGTCGTCGTGCTGGTGCTCGAATTCACGGCGCGTGCAGAGAAGTCGTTTTCGAGCTTGGATTCGGGCAGTGGACGGTTTGGAGGAGCGCGGTGAAGCGGCGACTCGATCTGCCAACGTTGCTCGTGGGCGCCATGGCGGCGTTTGTATTGGCGTTCATCTATTTGCCGATGCTCGTCGTGGTCATCTATTCGTTCAACCCGGAATCGGTGAACGTATTTCCGATGCGCGGATTTTCACTCCGTTGGTATCGGATCATGGCTGAGAACGAAACGCTGATCTCGGCATTGAAGATCAGTCTTGGCATTGCTGTCGGCGGTACGATAATTGGTTTGCTTTTAGGCATTCCTGGCGCTTTAGCGCTTGCGCGGTACGAATTTCGCGGTAAAAAAATCCTCGAAAGGATCGTTCTGTTGCCATTGACGCTGCCCGGTATCGTCACTGGTGTGGCAATGTTGAGCTTTTTCCCGCTCATGGGCGTGCCTGTTTCGCTTTATGCGGTGCTCATTGGGCACGGGACGTTTCTTATCGCAATTACACTGACGCAAGTGTTTGCGCGCTTGAAACGAATCGATCCATCGCTGGAAGAAGCGAGTGCAGACCTTGGTGCGCCGCCGGTGACGACATTTTTTCGTGTCGTATTGCCGAACATTCGGACGGCTATCATCGGTTCGGTGCTTTTGTCATTTACTTTGTCGCTGGACGAGATTCCGGTGACTTTTTTCTTGATCGCGGGCGATAATACGCTTCCCATTCAAATATGGGCAATGATGCGTCGGGGGATTTCTCCCGAAGTGAATGCGATTTCGACACTCGTTTTCCTAGGTTCCATCACTCTCATTCTGCTCGGTACGGCGCTTGGCAGCCGGGACAAGGAGTAGGGCGTGGCTGCTCTTGCTGAATTAAAAAAAGTCGTCAAGCGATTTGGTGACGTGGAAGTCGTCAAGTCATTGGATTTGTCGGTCGAAAGGGGCGAGTTTCTGACTTTGCTCGGACCGAGTGGTTGTGGAAAAACGACCACGTTGCGGATGATTGGCGGATTCGAGTTGCCGTCGTCGGGCGAGATATGGCTTGACGGTAAGGAGGTATCAGAACTGCCGCCGTACAAGCGCGACGTGAATACTGTGTTTCAAAGCCATGCGTTGTTTCCGCATATGACGGTGCGGCAAAATATAGCGTATGGTCTCGAGCAGAAACGTTTGTCCAAGGCCGAGATCGAACGCAAAGTGACGGAAGTATTGGCGACTGTGCGAATGGACGCGTTTGCGGGGCGAAAACCACGGGAAATGTCAGGTGGGCAACAGCAACGTGTCGCAGTGGCTCGCGCGATCGTGAACAGTCCGAGCGTTCTGCTTTTGGATGAGCCGCTTGGAGCGCTCGATTTGAAATTGCGCAAGGAAATGCAATTCGAATTAAAGACGCTTCAACGGAAACTCGAGATGACGTTTATTTACGTTACGCACGATCAGGAAGAAGCTCTGACGATGAGTGATCGCATTGCGATCATGAATGGGGGGCGGATCGAACAAATTGATGAACCGGTGGCGATTTACAACCGGCCGAAAACGAAGTTCGTCGCTGATTTCATTGGCGAGACGAATTTGATTTCAGGAACGGTCATTCGTGATGGAGAAGCGCATTCGTTTGGCGTGGGGGATACGCGTATCGTCATTGAGCCGCGTCAACCGATAGCCGATGGAAAAGCGGTTTGGCTCAGCGTACGGCCCGAGTCAGTCACCGTGGTCAATGTGGTTGGGGACAAGGGCGGTTCGGGTTTGCCCATATCGTTGACGGGTGACGTGGAAGAAACTGTATTCGTTGGATCCGCATGGAAAACGATGGTCCGGCTCGCTTCGGGCCAACGGATCATGGCGACGGAGCCGCCGTCATCGCACGGGTATTTGGAGCGGGGAGCGAAAGTCGCCGTTGGGTGGGCGCCACAGAATGGCGTCGTGCTCGAGGAGTAATCAAACGCCGAGGATTGTGGCCACTTCTTCGGCAGCGCGATAAGCTGCGCCGACGCAGTTTTTGAATGCGGGCAATCCGTCGACGTCGTGACCTGATCGATCAGTTCAACGTGTACGGCATCGACAGCGTGAACGGCGCGATCTCCGCGTCGAACTGGGTGCCGTCGGGTCGATACATCTGGTAGATGCCGCGCATTGACCCGCGCGGCGTCTCGAGCACGCAGCCGCTCGTGTATTCGAAATGCTCGCCTGGTCTTAGCGACGGGTGTTTCCCGACGACGCCTGGCCCCCGCACTTCTTCGACCTTCCCGTTGTTGTCGATGATGATCCAGTGACGCGTGCGTAGTTGCGCGGACTCGGTCCCTTCGTTGCCGATGCGCACCGTGTACGCGAACACGTAGCGTTTCTCGGTCGGTGACGACTGGGCCGGGATGTACTGGGCGTTGACGGAGACGCGGATACCGTTGGTGATGGCAGTGGACACGTCCAAGCCGTGCCACGCGTCCGCTCTGCGCACAAGAGCATGGACACGTTGACAGGTCGAAAGGTCATCCCCACGTTGGGCCCTCTGTGAGCGACCC
>CAZETM010000187.1:0-2570 GCA_964514885.1 uncultured Polyangium sp.
GAGAGGGGGCCAGGGGGTGAGGAGCACAAAACAGTATGTCCAACAGTAGTATTAAGAGATTAGCGCCCGAGGATTGGGGCGCTCGTCAATAGAATGAAGGATTTCAGCGCGCCAATGGCAGTAGGCCGGTCATCGTGACTCGCGAAGCCCGCTCGTTCACGCGAAGCGATGATGCCGAATAACGCAATGGCTTACGCGGTGGTTATTGCGGATTCGCCGGTTCGGTGATTTGCCGCCAGAATGCTAGCGCCAGCTCATGGTCCGGATCGGGGAAGCTCGTCTCAATTTGCACGTAAAGCTCTACGTAACGCCGGATTGTGGCTTTCTGGCGCGCGTCGAGGAGGTTTACCCACGTCCGGAACCAATCCATACGAGACCCTTCCGGCTTTCGGGCGTGAGGCACGACCCAAGCGCAAAAACAGGGGGCACTTTTGCAGATGTGGCCCAGTCACATCCCGCCGAGGCGTCCTCCGCAAAGGGCCATGCCTCCGTCGACGGCGTGGACGCTGCCGGTTACGTACTTCGCCCCTGGCGATGCCAAAAAGAGTGCGAGCTGAGCGACTTCGTCTTTTGTGCCGAAGCGCCCAAGGGGCAACGCTTGCTCGACACGTTTGCGCACGTCGGGATCCCCCGCAAGTCGCGTCATTCCTTCGGTGTCGTCGATCGGGCCCGGCCAGATGGACACCGCTCGCACGCCTGACGGACCCCATTCGATCGCCAGCGTTTTTATCAGCATGTCCACACCCGCTTTGGCTGCGCACACATGGGCTTGCATGGGGTACGCAACGGCTGCTTGTGGGGCCGAAATGGCGATGATCACCGCGCCCGGTTTGACGAGGTGCTCGAAACCGGCGCGGCAGGCATTGAACGTGCCGAGGACGTCGATATCCATCACCGCTTTGAAGCCCTTGGATGACATCGCCACAACCGGCGCTGGAAAGTTCCCGGCCGCACCACATACCAGCACATCAATCGGCCCAAGCGTCTTCACGGCTGCCTCGATTGCGCCCGACACCGCATCGTAATCGCGCACGTCGGCGGCATACCCTTCGGCGCGAATGCCCTTGTCGCGTAAGGACTGCACCGCCGCTTCGAGCTTCTCGACTTTGCGGCCGTTGATGGCCACTTTTGCTCCCAGCTCCCCAAAAGCCTCCGCAATCCGGAGATTGATGCCACTGGAGCCACCCGTTACGAATACAACTTTGCCCGCGAAAAGATCGGGAATGAAAATGTGTGACATCGTCGTTGCTCCTCGTTGTTCTCTGCGATCGAGGAGCAAACACGTATCTCTTCAGGCGTCAAACACATTTTCGCGCCGCGATACGTGGAGCAGGTCGTGGGCCCTTCGAACCGAGATAACGCGGATGACACGCCCACGAAGGTGCCGGCCACTTTTGAAACGCAACTTCACCCGCGCGGAGCATGTTTGCGCATGACAAACATTTGCATACCGCCGCAGTTGACACAAACCGCCGTAAACATGTGCACGACCGTGGGGTTGGCGTGACGGTGGTTTGGTTGAAGGATTAAGGCTACTTCAAATCCAAATCCGCAAACATTTTCTCGAGACGATGGCGGTACGTATGTTCCGCGAGCGCACGTTTGTTGCCGGCTTCGCGAATCACCTGCACCTCCGCGGGAAAACGTTTGGCGCGGTCGATGTGCGCTAGCAATTCCTCATAGCTGCCGAAGTCCAAGACTTCTTTGCCCGGTTCGAAACATAACGGCAACGTCTGTTTTCGTTCAATGAGCTGCAAGCCTGCCGCACCTGCGATTTCGAATGCGCGACAATTGATCGAATTCCCTTCGGCCAAAGCGAACGTGTTGAGACACGCCATTCCTTCGCCAAACGCCCGGCTCTTGTCGAGGCGCGCGATGAATTTGCCCGTATGATACGGATAAAGCTCGGGCAGGCCCCATGCCGGCATCTTCGCTCCGTATAGATCCAGGGCGACTCCGTCACGCGCGAGGCGTGCGAGCAGCGCCATCCGAAACGCGTAAAAGTTGCCAGCGATGACCAGCGAATCGTTTTTCCGCGACGCCACCGGACGATGCCATTTCGGATTCATCGCCTCGTGCATCAAATGCGAATTTTGACCGATCAGCCGAAGCTTGTGGACCGCATCAGCATCTTTGGCATACACGATATCCCAATGCGGATTGGCCAAACCCCAACGCTGACTATTGGCGGGACAATCGCCCCACCACAAAACCCTACGGCCCCGTAAACTTTTTCCAAGCTGGTCGAGGATTTGCGGATGCACGTCCCAGGTGAGCGCCAAAAGCATATCGGGGCGACGTTCACGGACCCGATCGAGCAGTTTACGATCGGCTTTCAGGGGCGAATCACCAAAGAGTCGCGTTTTTGCGACACGGAAAGCCACCTTGGGTAATGACCAATACTCGGCGAATTTGACTTCTTCGCTGGCTATGACCTCGTGGCCCATGTCGGTCAGCACCGAAGCCACATTGTCGACGAAACTGTCTTCAAATCGAGGGCCCAAGACAAGGATGCGCAGACGGCGGCTCATTTGGTAATTCCCATCGAGTTATGTAGGTCCGGTGCGAAA
>CAZETM010000187.1:2670-14215 GCA_964514885.1 uncultured Polyangium sp.
AGGTCCGGTGCGAAAGCAGCGAGCGCGTTCCAAAGCCTGCTGCCAAAATCTTCCTCGGTGAAGTGCCTTTCCAGCCGCTCGCGGCCTGCTACGCCCAATCGCCGACGCTTTTCAGCGTCTCCAAATAACTCGATGAGCACACGCGCCAACCCTGGACGATCGCCATAACGCACGAGCAATCCCGTCTCGCCACCCAATACCACTTCGCACGCAGCATCGTCCGTCGAGGCAATGCATGGTTTTTCCGCGGCCATGGCTTCGAGGTACACCAGGCCGAAACCTTCGCCACAGCTCGGCATGGCGAACACATCCGTGCGCCGATAACAACTTCGCAGCTCGTCGTAGGGAACTCGTCCAAGAAATCGAATGGCACCAGAGCGAATGTGTCCCAAACGTTCGGCGCGCGCTTCGATGTCCCGCCGAGCATCGCCCCCGCCGACGATATCGAGCCGTGCGGTTGGGAAAAACCGTCGCACCTCACTCCATACCGAAATGAGCTCTTCATGGCCTTTGTAACGTTCCGACCCCGTCATTCGACCGACGATCAATGCGCTTGGGCCAGGCGATACAGGCTCGGGTTCGATGGCAGGTGTCGAATCCAAGTCGCGATTCAATCCAAGCCAGCACACGGTGGCCGGAATCCGACTCAATTCTGGATTAAAGTCGAAAAAGCGGCTCATCGTGAAACCGCTGTTCGACAAAATTCCATCGGTCGCTTCGAGCCCGAAGCGCTGATGCGGAGGCACGTGGCGCCAGCATTCGACGCCATGGATGAATTGCACCAATTTGCCTCGGTCCCTGCGCAGCAAACGGCCCAGGGGACCCATGCCAATGTGTGTGGTAAAGATGAAGTCGTGCTGGCTTCGTTCGGCAGCGGCGGCGGCGAGCATGGCCAAACGCTTGCTGCCAAAAGCACGAAATCGCGCTGGAGCCCGGCGAAGACCGCTCACTCGCGTGACGTTCTCGACCGAGCACGGTTTGTCGTGGTACGCCCAGATGTCGAATTCGATGGGCACGCCGCATTCGTCCGCAATGCGCTCGATTTGGCGAAGCGCCTGCCTGGTGACCGTGGGAATGCCGCCCTGGGTCGTGTCGACGAGATCGGGGCAGAGAAGAGTGAATTTCATCGGAATGGGGAAGTAAGAGCTTTACCCGAAATCAATCCACCGACAACGCATGTGTCTCGAAGTAGGCAACAAATGCAGTCAAGCAAAATACTCGGGAGAATGCAACTCGTCCTTGCAGAAATGAGCGCCAAAGTTCTGCCGCTGCGTGAGCATTCAAGAACGGAAGACGTCGAATCGGTGCACCAAGCAGCATCTCTTCAGCCCAAGGCCGCAGCGGTCCCCGTAGCCAGTCACCGAACGGTAGGACAAATCCCATCTTGGCTTTGCGCATTACGTTCGCAGGCAAGTCCCCAACAGCTTTGGTGAGCAGCGGTTTGTTGACCGCGCGATCGATCTTGATGCTCGCCGGCATACGCAGGACATGTTCGATGAGTATGTGATCGACGAGCGGGACGCGGACTTCGAGCGCGTGGCGCATACTCATGACGTCCGCATCGCGCAGGAGCGTGTCGCGCAAATAATTGGACAGCTCGAGCACCGAATAAGCGTTGGCAGGATCGAGGTCTCCGCGCTCGAGTAGGGCGGTGAGTTTTGGCGGAATGGTAATGGGCAAATAGGGCGCGTCCTCGGCAAATTCCTCAGTGACCAAATGCTTGACCTGCTCGGGACCGAACATGGTGCGCATGGCGGCGTAGGTTTTGGAGGCCGAGCCACCGGCTCGAAGGAGGTCGACGAGCTTTTGAATGCGATGTGGAATTCGGCCAATCGGGGAAATTGCAGCCGCAGCTTTATCGAGAAAGGGCGAAGCGCGCCGCGCCAACTGACCCATCGAAAGCATGGGCCCGAATTGCTCGAATCCGCCATAACCTGCAAAAACTTCGTCGCCGCCTAACCCGGAAAGAGCTACCGACAACCCCGCGCCTCTTGCCGCCTTGGAAACGATGTACGTATTGAAACCATCGTGCGATGGCTGATCGAGCGAAGCTATGACATCCTCGATATTGCTCAACGTCTCGCGTCCGGAGAGCCTGACCTCGCAATGATCCGAGCCAATGCGACGCGCAGTTTCAGCCGCTACGCGCCCTTCGCTATACGAACCCTCCTCGAAAGTGACCGTGAACGTGCGAATCGGAGTGCTCGATGCCCGGGCTGCAAATGTAGCAATCGTCGTGCTATCGATGCCGCTCGAAAGGAACACGCCCAGCGGCACGTCTGCAATGAGCCGCAAACGAATGGCGTCGGCAAGCACGGAACGAACATCGTGGACGGCTTCCTCGATGCTCATTTGTTTCGCCCGCTCGATGGGCAAATTCCAATACGTCCAGGTGCGGACGCTGCCCTCGGAATATTCAAGAATTGTTCCCGGGGCGAGCGGAGCGATATCGGAAACGATCGTGTCGGGCTCGGATACCGAGCCGGTGGACAAATACGAGGCGACGGCGCGACGAGAGATCGTTTTGGAAGAAAAACCTGTTTGAAGTAGCGCACGTATCTCTGAAGCAAAGGCGAAATAGCCCGGGCCCGAAGTGAAATACAGTGGCTTGATTCCCAAGTGGTCACGCGCCAAAACGAGCTTACGCGTTTGCCGATCCCAAATTCCAAAGGCAAACATACCCCGAAAACGTTTGACCGCGTCGATGCCCCACTGCGCGTACGCCTCCAAAATCACTTCGGTGTCGCACGAGCCACGAAACCGCACCCCGAGCGTTTCAAGCTCCGCGCGGATAACTGGAAAATTGTAAACCTCACCATTGTATACAATGGTGTAACGACCATCCGCCGTCGACATCGGTTGACGACCAGCGGGCGACAAGTCGATGATTGCCAGCCGAGTATGCGCTAAGCCGCACCGTAAAGAATCGTCGCCAATTTCGAGCAACGCTGAATCATCGGGACCTCGGTGACGCAATGCCCGCAAAGCCGTCTCGAGGACCGCGCGACCACCCTTGTCCGGGTTGGTAGTGAGGTAACCAAAAATTCCACACATTGAGGTGCGTCGAGCCTAGCAGCGAAACCGTATCTGACAACCGCGCTTCACGGGCCGGTTTTGCTTAGAGCTTTGGTCCGCTCGTCCAAGATTCGTTTGCGGATGTCCTCGTCCATGCCCCCGCGTTTCGTGCCGATACGTTCGAGCGCATCGACGGCTTGTGCATGCGCACCACTGCGACTGGCCGCCGTCGCAAGCGCCATCCATCGTGCCTCTGTGCCATCCTCGCGCGCGGCGCGAGCGTAAAGCAGCACCGCTGCCCCTCCTTCACCTCGACGCTCGCGAACTCCTGCTGCATACGCACAGGCTTCAGCGCATTCAGACGAAGTCAAACAACTGGCCCCAAGAAATTCACGGATGGCAATGTCGATTCGTGAGGAATCGGTAATTTTCGCCGCCGCTTCCACGCGTGCACGCATACACTCGCCTCGGTCCGTGACGTGCACACACCGCTCGGTCAGGAGCGCATCGGCTTTCTCGGGTTTGTCCTCGATAACCAAAAGACGCGCAGCAAATCGAATGGACGTGGAGTCGAGCGGGTGGGACTCGCCAAGCGCAGCGATATGCTGCTCGATTTCTTTCACACACGTTTCGCGATCTTTGCATCCGGCTTGTTGAGGATTTTTATCGGCAAGCGCTGCGAGTCGCATTTCGACCTCACGAACGCGCGGGCCAAAAATGCTGGGATTGCGGGCAATGGCTTCGACATCGAATCGCGTGCGTAACGACGGTTGCTTGGCCTCGTGGGCGAAACGGGCGAGCCAATCGAGCACCGCGGCTCCGCGTAGTCCTTCCGGGACCGCCAGCATCAAATCTTCGTATTTTTTACTAAATCGTATCGCCAAGCGCGCCGCGATATCGATCAACTGAATGTCCTGCTCGGTGGCAAACCGTAATTCGAGCATCGCTTGCTTCGGTGCGCCATGCGTGCCGAGCACCTCGGCCAAGAGCAAATGCGCCCGGGGATTCACCGGACTGCGTTCCAAGGATCGCTGGAGCCAGGGAATCGCCGATTCGGATTTCGTTCGCGTGGCAACGAGCGCCCCCACGAGCGGGAAATACGGCTCGCCAGGATGACGGAGCATGGCCCGGCGCAGCGCCGTACGCAGCTCGGCACGCACCGTCGAATTCGAAAAATCCCGCGACTCGTACGCCTTTTTGATTTCGTCTCGCTCACTGCCAACGTTTGGATGGCCAACCTTGAATGTAAATAGCGCGAGCAGCACACCGCTGACGAAAACGAAATGAGGGGCCAGTTTTCCTACGCGGAGCGAGCGGTTTTGAGCATATTCGACCCCGACACGAGAACGCAGATTGTCGCCCCACAAAGATCCAATCGTGACCGCGAGCGCATAACACACCGCGGGAATCTCGAGCGACAAGTCGGCGAGGTTCTGCAAAAGCAAAACGATCACGCCCGTAAAAGCTGCCGCCGCAAGCCCGCTATGACGCGCTCCCAACTTCGTAGGACGAAGCGTCCAGCCAAATGCGACGAGCCCAAGCGTGCCGATCGGTACGCCCCATTCGACGAGCCATTGGCCAGGGAAATTCTCGAGATACGCGTACACCACGTGCCCGGGCACCGTACGGTGCGCAGGAAAAACACTCTCGAATGCACCTCGACCAATGCCCGTACCGAAATGATTTTGCAACAGCGGTTTGGCCCAAAGAACCATTTCGAGCTTGTTCAGGTTCTTGTCATAAAGCTCGAGCCACGTGTCTCGGTTTCCACCAAGCCCTGCAAGCAGCCCTCCAGCAACGAGCGTTCCGGCCAAAAGCCAGCGCGCACTCGTTTTGGACTCCGTCGATTCTTCCTCGTCACGACGCGAGCTTTTCGTTTGCAAAAGCGCCGCCAGTAGCATCACTCCGACGAGCAACGCGATCAAACCACCACGCGACGCCGACGTGACACTAACGCCAATTAAAAACGCAATGCCCGCTGCAATGAGCCACCGGGGCATGTCCCGACTACGCGTGAGCACGAGCGCCATGCCGGAAAGCACGCCGAGATTCAAATAACCCGCAAGCGTATTACTATTGATGAGCGGTCCCACGTGCCACGGAGGCAAATCGACGCTCGGCTTGTAAATGCCGTAAACGTCTTTCATTCCCAGTAGTCCGTGCGTCATGGTCGCGAATGCAACGCACGTGGCCGACAGAAACACCATCGCGACGCCTACCGTGGCGCCATATCGCGCAGAGACCGTCGCCGCGGCCGTAAAAAGCGCCGCATACGAAGCCCACTTGAGCCCCTCGACGACCGATGCCCCGGGATCGAGCGAAATGCTGGCAAATCCTGGCCCAGCTTCCCCGAAAGGCAAAAGCGCCCGGGCCCAGATGTCCGCGTTCGCCGGCGCAATCTTTTGCAACCACGCGAAGGGAAGCGGAATCGCTTGCAAAAGGCAAACGACCGCCAACACCGTCGCAATCGCCGCTGGAAACGCAACGCCAGTCGCCCCGCGACGCTTCAAGTCGTGCAAAATCGCGAGCGCCGCTGCCGCAAATGCAATCGGCGCGATCAACACCAGCGTCTGAACATGCACCGTGCCAATCGCCAACGCCGACGAGACCACGACCAGAGCCATCAGCCCGGCCACGACCTGAACGCCGAAATCGCCCGCAAGACGCGATACCCTTTCTACGGGCTTCTGCGCAGCAATTCGCTCCCGACGACGTCGACCACGCCGCGGTGCCCCATGATCGATCTCGTTCGGTTCCGACACGGATGTTGTCCGGAGACTAGCTGGAAACGCACAGATAGGAAGAGCGCCGAGGCCGGAAAAACCAACTGCGCAAATGTAACTATCGCATGCCTGGACGAATGTATGCCTCACCCTTGGCCCGCACCTCGCCAACCAACGGTTTTGAATCCTCAGCGTCGAGGCAATGCAGCTCCGACCCGTCGATACGATACCGAAATCCGCTCTCGGGACAAACCATCATTCCCTGCGAATCCGGGCGTCCGAGCTTCTGCCCATGACGGCTCATCCAACCCACCCGACGCGCAGGAACACCAACAACCAACGAATATGGAGGTACGTTACGTGTCACGACCGAGCCCGCTCCGACGAATGCATAAGGTCCTATCGTTACGCCACACACAATGGTCGCGTTGGCCCCGATTGTTGCACCTCGACAAACTCGCGTGGTCTCGAATATCCCGCGACGATCGACTTCGCCCCGCGGATTCGTCACGTTCGTGAACACACACGATGGACCAAGAAAAACGAAATCCTCAATAATGACGCCATCGTAGAGCGAAACATTGTTTTGAATTCTGACGTCGTCGCCGATGGTCACTGTGGCCGCGACGAACACGTTTTGGCCGAGAACACAGCGAGTTCCAATCTGCGCTCCGGTCACGACATGACAGAAATGATGAATACGCGTCGCCGCTCCTACGCACGCAGGCTCGTCCACGAACGCGGACGAATGAACGAACCAAGGAGGATCGCCAAATGTTATGAGGTCAAAAGGTTTGCCCACGCACTACCTCCACGCCTGCTGGTTCCATACGCCAAACCCACCGTGGACAAACTGCGCCGCGCCAAGCGTCTTCGCCGCAGGACTGGAAACATGCGCCACGACCCAGGAAATACGCTCCGTTTCGAGTTTGCGCAGGAGCACCGATCGATCGTCGAAACTGGAAACACTCTTGGGACTACGTGGATCGAGGTCGCGATCGAGCACCGTATCTTCAGGACGCCCTAAGGCCGCGACAAACGCAAAGTAGCCATAGTCGACGACATGCACGAGGATCTTTTCGCCCGGACGCATGACCTGGGATGCGTAGTGGCCCGTCGATACTTCGTCCTGACGAACCGTAAAGTCTTCACCGCGAAACCATCGGCGCACGATGATCAGGCTGAACAGCAAGACGCCAACTGCGGCAGCACCAGACAATATCCGCGCAGTACGCCCCGTTCGCGGCACGAGCACGACCGCAAGATTTCCCGCGAGCAGCGCGCACAGCAAAAGCATGACGAGCAACGCACGCTCAGGATGATGCGTCGGCGCTCCGTCCTTGATCATCGCCGCCGAGAGCAGCGCCATCTGAAAGAACGCAACGATCAACGGGCGCGCGTAGGGACGAAGCGTGTCCCGCACGAGAGGTCGCAACGGAGCCGATCGACCGATCGCAAGCAGAACGAGCAGAGCACCAAAGATCTCGGGCTCGTGACGAACCATCGCGACGGGATACGCGAAGAGACGTGCGATGGCGCCATCGTCCGGCGTTCCAAGCGCTCGACGATACGCTGCGACTCGATCCAAAAAGTCAAACGCGTTGCCTCGTGCAAAGTGATTCCAAGCAATCCACAAGGCTGGTCCGACCATCGCCAAAATGGTTGCTGCTCCAAGGAAAAACCTTTCGCGTTCGGAAGGTTTGTCCCATCGGAGTAGGTCAAACAGAGTGAACGCCGAGAACGCTGCGGCGATGGGCCATACGTCGTACCGAGACAACGTGGCGCACAAGAGCGCTGCTGCGCCAAGCAGACGCCAGCGAGCATCACGACCGACCAACGAAGCGAGTGCAAACACGGCAAACGCCGCCGTAAGCAGCTCGGGGACCGTCGCTACACCGAGACGAACACTCCACGGAAAGATCGCCGCGAAGACCGCTCCAAGCAGCGCGCCTTGACGACGATCGGTGAGGCGATACGCGGCAAACCCAACGAGCACAGCGCTGAGAAGGCCGAGCAAAAAGGCTACGAGACGCGCAACGAAGAGCGTGCGGCCCGCCGCGATCATGACGGAGCCAGTCAGCCAAAACGGAAAGGGGAGCCAGCTCGTTCCGGTCGGATCGAGCTTGGGAGAATGAGCGAAAGCTTGAGCGATGGTGACGCGTGCGAAGTCGTCATCACTGACGGCGCGAAACCCCGCAGCAAGAGCCACGGCACACGCGAATGCCTTGACCAAAACGATGACGCCGAGATCCGCGCGACGAGGGATCAAGACCGCGCAAACTACTTCGGCTGGGAGTTCTCGTAATCCTTGAGCTCGGAGTCACCCACCGAGGACAGGTACGCGAGCGAGAGGCTGGTCATCATGAAGATGGCCGCACAAATGGCCGTGAGACGAGTCATGAAGTTGCCGGCACCGCGACCGCCGAAGACTTGCGCTCCGCCGCCGCCCATCGCGGAAAGACCGCCGCCTTTGCCCTGCTGCAAAAGCACGACGAGGATCAGAATGATACAAGCGACAACGTGGATGACAGTCAGAAACGTGGCCAGCATACACACTTCCTATTGGATCTCGCGGCACCCTGATGCTTGGGGCGGATGCCGCGATCTTCGATCCAAAACCCGATTGGGGTGACGGGTTCTACCCTCGTTCCGCCGCCTCTGCCAGTCGCTCGGCACTGTCGATGATTTTGCCGAAGCCAGCAGCGTCGAGCGACGCGCCGCCTACGAGTGCACCATCGATGTTGGGCTGAGCGAGCAAGCCTTCAGCATTGTCACCCTTGACGCTTCCACCGTAGAGGATGCGCGTGGCTTGGGCGAATTCGTCGCTGATGCTGGCAAGCAGCTCGCGAATCTTCGCGTGCACCTCTTCAGCATCGTCGGGACTCGCAACCTTGCCCGTTCCAATCGCCCACACAGGCTCGTACGCAATGACGCCGAACCCAGGACGCTTGGCCAAGTCATCCATGAGCGCGCGAACTTGGCGCTCGACGACTTCGAGAGTTTGGCCGGCTTCACGTTCCTCGAGCGTCTCACCAACGCACGCGATCGGTCGAAGCTCGGCACGCATCGCGGCGACGACTTTGCGCGCGACTTGCTCGTCGGTTTCGCCGAAGAGCTGTCGGCGTTCGCTGTGTCCAAGAATGACCCACGCCGCGCCCGAGTCGATCAGCATGGAAGCGCTGATCTCGCCAGTGAAGGCTCCGGCCGCTTCTGGATGCATGTTTTGAGCTCCAAGCATCGCGGCGCTCTTGGCCTCGAACAGCTCGTGCGCAACAGCCGCAAGCGCGGTGTACGGAGGGCAAACGACGACGTCGACGTGAGTGGCTTTGCGCGCGGCATCGGCGATGGCGACCGCAAGTGCACACGAGTCACGGCCGCCGGCGTTCATCTTCCAGTTGCCCGCGATGAGTGGACGACGTGCGGGGTTCACGAGGGATCCTCGGACAAACGCAACGCTTCGACACCAGGCAACTTGCGACCCTCGATGAACTCGAGCGACGCACCACCACCGGTCGAAATGTGATCGATGCCTTTGGCGACGTCGTCACCAGCTTTGCGAACTGCAGCAGCGCTGTCGCCACCACCGATGACCGTAAAACCCGACGCCGTGCTCATGGCGCGGGCGACTTCGAAGGTGCCCTTCGAGAACGGAGCGGACTCGAAAAGACCCATGGGACCGTTCCAGAAGATGGTCTTGGCGCGCTCGATTTGCTTGGCAAACAGCGCGCTGGTTTTCGAACCAATGTCGAGCGCCATGGAGCCATCGGGGATCGCATCCGCACTGACTTCGGTGCCGACAGGAGCATCGAGCGAGTTGGCGACGACGACATCGATCGGCAAGAGCAAGTCGACGTTTCGATCACGCGCTTTCTGCAAGATGGTGCGAGCGAGTGGAAGTTTGTCGTCCTCGATCTTGCTCGCAGCAGTCTTCTTGCCTTGCGCCGCAAGGAAGGTGTTGGCCATGGCGCCACCGATGCAAAGCACATCAACGACGTTGAGCAACGACTCGACGACGTCGATCTTGTCCGACACTTTCGCGCCACCAAGGATCGCGATGTAGGGTTTTTCCGGACGATCGAGGAGTCTGGCGAGCGAGCGCAATTCTTTGAGCATCAACAATCCGGCCGCCCGCGGACGAACCAGCTTGGCCAACGCGTGCACCGAAGCATGTGCACGATGCGCAGCGCCGAACGCGTCGTTGACGAAGACGTCGCAGAGTTCGGCAAGCTCACGAGCGAACAGTTCGTCGTCTTTTTCTTCTTCTTCGTGGAAACGAAGATTTTCGAGGAGGCACACTTGGCCCGCGCGCAGGTCGTGAATGACCTTCTTGGGAGCGTCACCGACGCAGTCGTCGGGCAAGTGCACTTCGTAGCCGGTCAGCTCGGACAAACGCGCGCCGCAAGGTTCGAGAGACAAACCCTCGTGCTTGCCAGGCTTGGGACGGCCGAGATGCGAGGCGAGGATGACTTTGGCGCCAGCGTCGACGGCGATCTTGATCGTGGGGATCGATTCACGAATGCGTGCATCGTCCGTGATCGCGCCGGTCTTCTTGTCGAGCGGGACGTTGTAGTCGACGCGAATGAAGACGCGCTTGTTGGTCAAGCCGCCGTCTTTGGCCAAGTCCTCGATGGAACGAATGCCACTGAGTTTCACGGCTCAAACACCCTTCTGCGTCATCATCAGCGCGAGGTCGATCATGCGGTTCGAGAAGCCCCACTCGTTGTCGTACCAGGAGAAGACCTTGACGAAGTTGTCTCCGATTTGCTGTGTGAGGGTGGAGTCGAAGATGCTGGAGTGCGGGTTGCCGATGAAGTCGCCGCTAACGAGTTGGCTTTCGCAATACTCGAGGATGCCCTTCATGGGGCCTTCGGCAGCGCGTTTCATGGCCGCGTGAACCGTGTCTTTGGTGACGGCCTTTTCGGTTTCGAGCGTGAGGTCGACGAGCGAAACGTTGGCGGTGGGGACGCGAATCGCTTGGCCATCGAACTTGCCCTTGAGCTCGGGAATGACTTCGGAGAGCGCCTTGGCCGCGCCCGTGCTGGAAGGCACCATGTTGATCGCAGCAGCACGTGCACGGCGCAAATCACCTTTGCGGTGCGGGAGATCGAGGATGTGCTGATCGTTGGTGTACGAATGAATCGTGGTCATGAGGCCACGAACGATGCCGAAGTGATCGAGCATGACGCGCGCGATGGGGGCGAGGCAGTTGGTCGTGCACGAACCACACGAGACGATGGAGTGTTTCTCGGGGTTGTACGAGGCATCGTTGACGCCCAAAACGAGCGTGAGATCGGGGCTCTTGGCCGGTGCGCTGATGATCACGCGCTTGGCACCAGCTTGCTGATGCAAAGCAGCCTTGGGGCGATCGGTGAAGAGGCCCGTGCATTCGAGGACGATGTCGACTCCGAGGTCTTTCCACGGAAGCTCGGCGGGATCTTTCTTGCCGAGGATCGTGATCTTGTGATCGCCGACTTGGATGAAGCCTTCGCCGTGGCTCACGGGTGCCGCGCGGAACTCGCGATGCACGGAGTCGTACCGCAATAGATGCGCGAGCGTGCCGGCGTCGGTGAGATCGTTGATTGCAACAATCTCGAGATCCTTCTCGCCGCGCTCGATGAGAGCACGCACGATGCAGCGACCGATCCGGCCGAACCCGTTGATAGCGATCTTCGTTGCCATGCGGAGAGACTCCTCAGAAAAAGTGTTGAATGCGGGCCGTTACGTAGTCAGGTGCAATGGCCTGGTCAAGGCCTCACCCCCCCAGCCCCCTCTCCACGATGTGGAGAGTGGGGAGATGGGCTAGAGGG
>CAZETM010000188.1:0-14102 GCA_964514885.1 uncultured Polyangium sp.
TTTGCGAAAGCAAACCCGAAGAAGACGCGAGCGCCATCGTCAACGAGAGGCAAACGAGCTAAGGGAGAGCGCGTGAAACGGGAAGAGTTTGCACGCCGGCTGAAAAGCGAAGTTCTAATCCTCGATGGCTCCATGGGCGCGTTCCTTCAAGCGCGCGGGCTACCCGACGGCTACGCGCCGGACCTGTGGAATGTCGAGCAACCTGAAGCGATCTCTGCGGTGCATCGTGAGTACGTCAACGCGGGTGCGGACATTCTCTTGACAAACACGTTCGGTGCGTCGCGCATTCGCTTAGGCGAATACGACGCGGCTTCGCGCGTGCGTGAGATCAACTTTGCCGCAGTGGAAAACGCTCGTCGCGCGATCGGCGACAAACGTGTTCTCGTTGCAGGGGACATCGGTCCGTGCGGGACGACGCTGCAACCGGGCGGAGAGTTAGCGTTCGACGAAGCAGTGGAGCTGTTTGCAGAGCAAGCGCGCGCGCTCGTCGAGGCTGGTGTCGATGTCATCGCGATCGAGACGATGTTCGACTTGGTGGAAGCGAAAGCCGCGCTCATCGCGGTGCGTGATGTGTCGAGAACGGTGCCGGTCATCGCGCACATGACGTTCACGGCTCGAGGGATGACCGACACGGGATCGGATCCGGAAACCTCGGCGATCGTGCTGGAAGCGTGCGGAGCCGACGTGCTCGGCGTGAACTGTTCGGTGGGTCCTGAAGACATGCTCGATGTCGTTGGGCGCATGGGACGAGCGACGAAGTTGCCGCTGTCTGTCCAGCCAAACGCAGGGCTTCCGGTGATGCGTCATGGTCGCACGGTGTTTCCACAAACGGCTGATCAGATGGCTCCGTTTGCCAAGCAGTTCGTCGATCGTGGAGCGGCGATCGTGGGAGGCTGTTGTGGAACGACGCCCGAGTACATTCGCATGATCGCGCATGACGTCGGGCACAAGCCGCATGCCGCGACAAACCGCGTTGCAGGCACGTGGATCACGTCGCGCAGCAAGTCGTTGCGCATCGGTCCTGGAGCGCCTTTCGTGACGATCGGTGAGCGGATCAATCCTACGGGTCGCAAAGTGTTTTCCCAAGCGATTAAAGAAGGACGAACCGACCTCATCGTGCAGGATGCTCGTGCGCAGGCCGAAGGTGGGTCGATGGCGCTCGACGTGAACGTGGGAGTGCCGCTCGTCGACGAAGCCGCGATGCTCGAGAAGGCTGTGCTTGCAGTGCAAAACGTCACTGACTTACCGCTCGTGATCGACTCGGCGAACGTGCACGCGCTCGAGCTTGGCATCCGAGCATTTCCGGGTAGGCCGCTGGTGAACAGTGTCGATCCGGTGCGCGAAAAAGCGGACTTTTTGCTTCCGATCATCAAGCGTTACGGATGCGCGGTCATCGGCATGACGGCCGAGAGTGAGATTCCGGAGCGTGCGATCGATCGAGTACGCAACGCGGAGAAGATCCTCCGCATGTGCGAAGAGTACGGCATTCCGAAGGACTGGGTGGTCTTCGACTGCATCTCGATCCCGGTGAGCGCCGCTCCGATGGGCGCTGCGCAAACTTTGGAGACGATACGAATCATTTCGACCGAGCTGGGGTGTGCAACGACGTTGGGTTTGTCCAACGTGTCGTTCGGTTTGCCCTTGCGCAAGAGCGTGCACAACACGTTCTTGGCGCAAGCGATCGCAGCGGGATTGGACTCGGCGATCTGCAACGCGATCGATCCGTTGCTTCAAGAAACCGTTGCAGCAGCAAGTTTATTTGCGGGACGCGACAGGAACTGCCGACGGTACATCGACATGGCCGTGCCGCTCGAAGCGAGGCGCAAGCGCGATGCGGCGATCATGGAAGCTGCCAAGAGTGGACAGTTGCTCGAGGTAGGTTTGGTTGGCCAAACGGACGGCAAGAGTGAAGCTGCTGCGGGACCAAAGGGTGTCAAGGGCACGCGGGAGTTGATTTGGGATGCGGTGGTGGATGGGGACAAGGACGGGGTGCCGTCGTTGGTGAAGCGGGCGCTGGAGGAAGGGCACGAGCCATTCGACATTTTCTTGAAGGTGCTGACGCCGGCGATTCGCCATTTAGGAGATTTGTTTGGCGAGGGGAAGAAGTTCATTCCGCATTTGATTGCGAGCGCGGATGCAATGAAGTCGGGCGTTGGCGTATTGATGCCGCTGCTCGAGGCATCGGGCACGATGGAGAAAAAGGGTACGGTGATTCTCGCGACCGTGAAGGGGGACATTCACGACATTGGGAAGAACATCGTGGGGCTGATGCTGCGCAATTTCGGATTCGACGTGCACGATTTGGGACGCAACGTTCCGGTCGAGACGATCTTGACGGCGGCGAAAGAGCATAATGCGCAAATCATTGGTTTGTCGGCGTTGATGACGACGACGATGATGCGGATGAAAGACGTAATCGACGCGGTGCGAACCGAATCATTGTCGCACGTGGTGATGATTGGTGGGGCGGTGACGACGGCATCATTTGCGGAAGAGATTCGCGCGGATGGTTATGGCAAAGACGTGGGTGAAGTGGTGACGGTGGCCGAGCAGATGCTGAAGCTGCATGCGGAGAGGTTTGGGGGCAAGGGAGAGCCGAAGCCGGCGGGTGCGGTAAGCGCATCCGTTTGACGAAGGGCTAGCCCATCCATGCGTGCGCCAGCTCTGCCGCGGGCGCACGCGCTCCTCAGCAATCCCAGAATTCTTGACAGTCTGACCCTGTGGCGTTAGTGGGATCCACATGCTGATTCAATTTTTGGTGGAGAATTTCCTTTCGTTCAAGGACGAAACGGTGTTCAGCATGCAGGCTCCACCGGAGGAAACGCGCGCAGTTGTCGAGATTCCGAGCCACGGCTTGCGGCTGATGCGGATTGCAGCGTTTTACGGGGCAAACGCGTCGGGCAAGTCGAATTTGATCAAGGCGATGGAAGCAGCGCGCGAATTGATTACGCGCGAGCGACCCAGCGATGCGAAATTGCCCGCGCATGTATTTCGATTGGATCCCGAGGCAGCCTCGAAACCGTCTCGTTTTCAATTCGATTTTGTTGTCGAAGACGTTCGCTATACCTACGTTCTCGCATTCACACAAGAACACATCACGGTCGAAGCACTTTACCGGCAATTGCCGAATGCACCGGAAGAAGAAATGGTTTATGAGCGCGAAGCGCCGCCTGAAGGTGGCGAGCACCGCGTCTCATTTGGCCCAATGATCGACGCTCGCAACGACGAGGATCGACAGTTCGCTCGATTTACGGCGCGCGGAGCACATGTCCGAGAGCCGTTGCTTAATAAACTCGTAACGGGCAACGTTCCAGGACTTGCAGGTATTCGCGCGTGGTTCACTGACGCATTACGAGTCATTGGCCCACAAGAGGAATATCGAGGGTTGACTTCGGAGTTGCACGAAAGTGCCCCAATGCGCGATTTTTTTGCGAATATGCTTTCCGCAGTGGGCACGGGAATACGTAAGGTCGAGTTCAAGAAAACCATAATACCTTGGCGCAGCGATGGCACGATGGTGATGGATAGCTTGTCACGACTTCTGGACGCCACCGAGCCCAACTCGGGAACCGCGGCAATCGTTACCGACAGGGACAGCGGTAAGCCTGTTATCCTGCAACTAAGGCTCGCACATCGCAATCGATCTGGATTTCAAGCAACATTCGATTTGCAAGACGAATCCGACGGCACCCAGCGCCTTCTCCACCTATTGCCAGTTCTTTTTCACCGCACCAAAGAATCAGGATTGTGCACGGTAATCGACGAATTAGACCGCAGCCTGCACACTTCATTGACTCGCCATTTCATCCAAGAATTCCTCAACATGGCTTCCGATACGCATAGCCAGTTGATCTTCACCACGCACGATACGAATTTGCTCAATGGCCGATTATTGCCGCCTCGCGCCATCTGGTTTGTCGAAAAAGACGACGACGGGGCCTCGCGCATCCATTCGCTCTCCGAATACAAACCCGAGCAACTCGACCATTTGCTCGAAAACCTCGAAGAAGGCTATTTGCAAGGTCGATTCGGTGCCATTCCGTTCATCGCCGACCGCAGGAATCTTCGCTGGCAAGTACGCGAGGAGAACCCCTCCGAATGATTCCGCGCAAGAAGCTGGTGGATCCATCGGTTCACGTGCGCGATGCACGCCTTTACGTTCTGGTCGTCGAGGGCTCGGAAACGGAGCCTGCGTATTTCGAGGCGCTCAAGCAATCCGACCTCATTCCGAAGCACCGTGTCGTCATCCAAGTCATCCGTCCTGACGACCACAAGACCGCTCCTCGTCACCTCGTGAACAATGCGGAACAGGCAATCGCCGCCATTGGTAACCGCATGCCCGACGACGAATGCTGGCTTGTCTTTGACGTCGACCACCGTTCAGGCAGCAATCGAATGCAACAGATCTACGATGCCCTGGACGTTGCACGCAATCAAGGCTGGCTCGTAGCCTTGAGCAATCCTTGCTTCGAGGTTTGGCTGCTTCTGCACATCACGGATGACTTGGCAGGCATTGACGATTTTGGAGAGGCCGCAGAAAATAAACTACGCTACCTGTTGGGCGGATACAACAAGTCCAATGTGCCACAGCCGTGTATGGATCTGCAAGCGATTCAACTTGCGATGACACGCGCCAAAGCACGCGATACCGATCCGAAGAGCCCGATTCCCGAACTAGCTGGCACTCGCGTCTATCGTTTGATGGAACGACTCATCGGCTCACACGTGGCGTGATCAAGTGCCCCCACGCACCCCCACCGCCCCAACCGGCCCATTCTTCGTAGCGTCCCGCTCCCCAAGCTTTCGAATCGCAAACGCAAGGCCATCGCGCAACGTCGCCAGCGTGCGTACGCGTGAAAGATCCAAACCCAACGAAATAATCGTCTGCGCTATGTTGGGTCGAATCCCCGTAATGATTCCCTCGGCCCCCAAAAGCCGTACCGCCGCAATGATATTCAGCAAGTGAGCCGCCGTCGCCGTGTCGACCACCTCCACCCCCGTCAAATCGAGAATCGCAAACTTTGCCTGCGTGCGAGAAACGCGCGTGAGCAAATCGTCCGTCAATCGAGCCGCTCGCCGACTGTCCACCATTCCCACCATCGGCAACGTGAGAATGTGATCCCAAACCTGAATGATCGGCGTCTCCAGGTCGTCAATGACCGCCTGCTGCCGCTCGATCAAGGCCAACTTCGCTTCGAGATCCGTCCGCGCTTGATGCGCCTCCGTAATGTTGAGGCTCAAGCCAATGACGTTCCACACTCCTTCCTTTTCGTCCCGCACGGGCACATACCAATTCTCCCACACCAGATTCTCATTGACGGCGATATCGTGCAGCGGCTTGCCCTCGAGCGCTCGGAGCACAGTATCGCTATCCGGAAACAGCTCGAAAATGTTTTGCCCAGTTAACGCACCCCGTGGAAGGCCAGACGGCTCGGCACCAATACCATCGTGAAAGGTAAATATGCCCTTGTGGTCAATGGCCCACACGACCAGGGGAAGGTGATCCAACAACGCGCGAAGCATACTCGCCATCCGCTGCGCCTGTTTTTCCGCCACGCGCAACGTCTCGGGAGCCACTTCAGCCCCTGCCCCATTATGGGAATGGTGATTGCCATTTTTTCCTACCGGTACCTGCAATGCGACACGCGCCTCCAATTCAGCAACGCGTAAACGCAAAGCGACATTTTCCTGCTCTTGATCCTGATGCATCATCGTAGCCCCCATTCGATATTCTGCTTATCGATATCCAGACGACTGCGTCATGTCAGGATGTTCCTGAATTTAATATCGTGCCAATAAAGCGAACGCTCGTCCGAAGCACAATTTACACGCTTCGAAGCAAAGCATGATTTCCGCGCCAATGGCACGAATGATCAACTTACGCGTTTGGGACGACGCAACCTCGCAGTGACATAACTCCGTCGCGTGGTTGCCCTATTCTTTGGGAACACCGCGACGCCTCGTCGCAAACGTCCATATCAATAACGTCGCCACATAAGGGAGCGCCTGGACACGCGGCACAAAAAAAGGAAACGCCGTGGCTTGCAAAAACCACGGCGCTTGAATTGGTGGGAGCTAGGGTCTAAACGCGACTAGCGACGCCTCGACCTACGAAATGCGGCGCAAGCTGCAGCCGCTGCGAACCAAACACCGCCAGGGATGCCGCTGTCCGTCGTACCGGTCGAACATACGCAACCACCCGTGATGAGAATGCCCGTGGGAGGCTCGCCGCCGCCAGCACCACCGGCACCACCAGCGCCGCCGGCGCCGCTGCTGCTGGAGCCGCCCGGGCCGCATTGGCCAATGGTTTCGTCCATGGACGAACAAACTTCGCCTTCGGGACATCCATTGCCATTCGTTCCGCGACAACCGTTGATACAAACCTTGTTCGTGTCGTCGCAGACTTTGCCACTGGTGGAATCACCACAATCGGTATCCGCCTTGCACGGAACGTCGTCCGACGGAGTATTCGGATCGGTTTCACCCGGATCGAGGACGCCGTCTTTGTCGGTATCTTCAACGCCGTCGGGAACGCCGCCGTCGTCGGTATCGGGGTCGAGCGGCGAGGTCGTCGTAACTCCGCCGTCTCCGTCGGGAATGCATTTACCGGCATTGGGATCGGTATCGGGATTCGAGCAATCGAAGCCCATTTCAGTGCCGTCGAAGAGCCCGTCGTTATCGCCGTCCGGATCGAGCACGTTGATGATACCGTCGCCATCGCTATCGGCAGTGGGATTGGGCTCTACGCCATCAGCGACGCCGTCGTTATCGCTATCGGCATCGAGCGGATCGGAGCCGATTTCGGTCTCGAAATCGTCGCTCAGACCGTCGCCATCGGTATCGATGATCGTCATGTCGTCAGTCGGATCGTTTGGATCGCCTTCGCCAGGATCGACCGTGCCATTCTTGTTGAAGTCCTCGGAGCCGTCCGAAATGCCGCCGTCGTCGGTATCCGGATCAACGGGCGAGGTCGTCGTGACGCCCATGTCTGCATCGGGGATGCAGTTATTTTGCGACGTATCCGTTGCAGGGTTCGAGCAATCGAAGCCCATTTCGGTGCCGTCGAAGAGGCCATCGTTGTCGCTGTCCGGATCGAGCACGTTGATGATGCCGTCGCCGTCGGAATCTGCCGCAGGATTCGCTTCTTGGCCGTCGGGAGTACCGTCGTCGTCCGTATCGGCATCGTTCGGATCGGAGCCGATTTCGGTCTCGAAGTCGTCGCTCAAGCCATCGCCGTCGGAATCCTTTACAGTATTGTCGTCGGACGGCTCGTTCGGATCGGTTTCCCCGTTATCGATCGTGCCATTCTTGTTGAAGTCCTCGGAACCGTCAGGCACGCCGCCATTGTCCGTGTCCGCATCGAGCGGGTCGGTGGTCGTAGTGCCCATGTCCGCATCGGGAATGCATTGACCTTGGCTCGTGTCGGTTTGCGGATTGGAGCAATCGAGGCCCGTTTCGGTGCCGTCGAAGAGGCCATCGTTGTCGCTATCGGAATCGAGCGCATTGATGAGCCCGTCGCCGTCGGTGTCCAGGTTCCAATCGATTTCGTCGCCGTCGATGACGCCGTCGTCGTCGCTATCGGCATCCAAGGGATCGGTGCCATTTTGTACTTCGATCTCGTCGGGAAGCCCATCGCCGTCGCTATCGAGACATTGTTCGTCGGCCGTGCCATCGCAATCGTTGTCGAGCGCGTCGCCGCAGACTTCGGGGCTCGGTTCGTCCGGCAATACGTCGCAGCCCGAGCTATTCGGGCCGAAGCAAACGATCGTGCCGATGCTTGCGCATTCGCCAATGCCCGCCGAGCAGGATTGGCCGATATTGAAACCATCGTCAACGGCGCCATCGCAATCATTGTCGATATTGTCGCCGCAGATTTCCATTTGCGGCTGGCCCGGCGTCACGTTGCACGCCGAGCTATTCGGGCCGGTGCAGGCGACCGTCCCACTGTTTGCGCACGCGCCGACGCCTACGTTGCAGGTAGTGCCAACGTTGAAACCCTCGTCGGTCATGGCATCGCAATCGTCATCAATCGCGTTGCAGGTCTCCATTTGTTGACCAGGCATCACGGTCGCAACGCAGGCGAGCATCCCCATGTTGCAGTTCGTCAGGCCATTGCTGCAAGCGCCCGGCAATCCGGACACGCAGGCGATTCCGCCGCCGGGATTACCGTTGTCGGCCATGCCATCGCAATCGTTGTCGAGACCGTCGCAGATTTCAGGCGCAGACGGTCCAGGTTCGGCGTCACACGCTGCCGTATTCGGACCGAAGCAGATGATCGTTCCTGGGACTGCGCATTGACCCAGCCCCGAAGTGCACGCCGCGCCGATGTTGAACCCTTCGTCAACGGAGCCATTGCAGTCGTTATCGATTCCGTCGCATACCTCCACGCCCGAAGGCACGCAGGTACATGCATTGGTCATCAGATCGCATGTCGGGAGATTGCCTGGACATTGCGAGTTCTGCAAACATTGCACGCACGTATTCGGCGTACTGGCCACATTACAATAAGGCGTCGGTGCCGAACATTGCGCGTCGCCTTCGCATTGGTCGACGACGACCTGCGTGGGAGGTTGTCCGCCAGTCGGACCATTACCATCCGTTGGAGTGTTTACCGGGGGAGATCCGAGCAAACCGCCTGCATTGATGAACGCTTGGTTCGCAATCGTCCCGGAAACACCGGAATCGATGGTCACCTGGAATTTGATCGTCGCCGACGCGCCCACGATCATCTGCCCGCCCTGGGCTGCATTGGCACCGGTACCGAGGCGACACGTAATGGTGCGTGTGCCCGCCGTGTATTCGCATTGATCATCGGCGGGAATATCGGTTTTGTTACCCGCATTCGCGCCCGCGGTAATCGCAATCGTGCTCGGAGCGTAAGTCACTCCGATCGGCAACGGATCAGTCATGACCGTGTTGATCGACGTGTCATTGCCGGTGTTCGTCGCGACAACCGTGTATTCAACGACGTCGCCCGCCAGCAAAGAACCACCATTGAGGTCCACGGCGGTTTTTAGCGACGAACTGAAATCCGGCTTGAACGTCGGAATCGAAGTGACGAATCCGGCGAGGAAGTACACGTCGCCGGTGCTCGTCGCCGAAATCGGCACCGAGGTTTGTCCGGCCGAAAGCTTGGCCGTCACGTCCACGACGTCGATGTCGATGCCAGACATGCTTTGCGCCGCGCCCGTGAGTTGCGGCAAGTCGCCGACATTGGAAACTCCTGCGCCCAGGAGCGACCGAGTGCCATTGAAGAAGTTGGTGGCCGGATTCAGTGCATTCGTGAGCGACGGGGCAGGACCGAAGGAAAACGAGTCGCCCGTAATGGTGTTGTCTCCTTCGAAGGCCACGATGCCGAGTTTTGCCGCGCCGAACACAGGTGGGACGAGAAACCCGCTGAGGTTCGTGGTAACCGTTGCATTGTTAACCACATCCAAACCGTCGAACAGAGCGAGATTCCGTGGTGGATCGGTCGCCAATTGGTAAAAAACGACCATCCACCAGCCGGCGAAGTTGTTGTTGTTGTCGACATCCACGAGGGCGGGGACATTGACGCCTGAGAGTCGATACGCACCCGGGCCATTGGCTTGCACGACCGAGGTGATATCGGCAACGCTATGGTACGAGCCATTTCCCCCGGTATACACGACCGGCGCCGTCACGTTTTGCGAAAAGATGCCCGGTCTGTCGAGCGTCGCGGTATTGTCGCTATTGCCCGCGCCAGCCGTTGCTCCCCAATACAGATACGCATGCGTGACCGTAGCTCCTGCCGGCACGTTCAATACCGCCGTGCTTCGCGCCTGGGCCGCCGTAATCGTATTGTTGGCTTGTGCTTGCCCCGCTCCGGGTGCATCCGCGCGCCAATAGATGTCCGGCGCGCTGTCGGCCAAACCGGTATTCCCGCAAGCTCCCAGGGTCCCAGTAACCGGCGCCGGCGTGCCCGCGGCGCATTCGTGCCCGAGCGTATTGCCGAGCAGCACGAAATCGCCTTTTTGATCGACCTGCACACGCAAGGTTTGGGCTGCTTGCGCTGGCCCCACCGCGCACAGCGATAGCGCCAATCCCAGGGCGCTCCTCATCAGTCTTCGTCTTTTCATCGTATTACCTCAAGCAATGTTCGTTCGGTCAGCTTTTCAAGCTCGTTCGTCGCGCCCGATTCCCGTGCGCCATGCTCGCGCGCACGACGCACCGGAAACGCGACTTTCATTTACGCGGCGCTTTCGGTTTCTTTTCCAGAATCACGAATTGCACGCGCCGGTTCTTTTGCCGGCCCGCATCGGTCTTGTTGTCGCCAACCGGCACGTCCTGACCGTAACCCCTCGCCGTCAGTCGGCCCGCATCGATTCCGCGCTTGATCATTGCCGCCATGACCGCCTTGGCCCGAGCGTCGCTCAATTTCTCATTGAGCGCCTTTCCGCCGCGATCGTCGGTATGCCCTTGCACCTCGATCTTGGTGATCTCCGGATGGTCCTTCAATACGCCAGCCACCTCGTCGAGCAGCGCATCGCTAACCTTCTTGATCGAGGCTTTCGAAGTATCGAATTCCACCTGCTGCAAAATGATGACCTCGGTCTCGGTCACTCGGACTTCTTTCGGACACCCATTTTGCTTCGGATCCGGACTGGCCGCGCCTTTTTCGTTCGGGCAAGCATCCTTGTCGTCGCGAATCTTATCGCCATCGGTATCGCCCGGACAACCATTCGTTGCCGGATCGCTCGTCTTGAGCCCAGCCAGGTCCGGACACGCATCCTGCGCATCCGTAACGCCATCATTGTCGCGATCCGGCGGACAACCATTCTTCGTCGCATCCGCGTTCGATACGCCAGGCACGTCCACGCACGCATCTGACGCGTCGAGAATGCCATCGCCGTCCTTGTCCGACGGACAGCCATTCTTCGTCGGATTCGCGTTTGGCACGCCAACCACTTCCACACACGCGTCGTTTCCGTCGACGATCCCATCGCCATCTTTATCGGACGGACAGCCGTGTTTCGTGGGCTCAGAATGGGATACACCCGGCACATCCACGCAAGCGTCTTTGACGTCGAAGATTCCGTCACCATCTTTATCGGGCGGACAGCCGTGTTTCTTGGAATCCGCACTGCGCGGCCCGGGGTCGAGCTTGCAGGCGTCCTGCGGATCGAGAATGCCGTCGCCATCCGTATCGATCGGTTTGTCCACCGACGGCGAATACGCGAGCATTCCAATCACGCGCACCTGCGGCGTGCCTACCCCCGAGCTGAGCCCTGGCCCAGCGCCAATACCCAACTCGAACGACTTCGCGAAACGAAATCGACCACTGGCCAAAACCTCGGCATTCGTGTTGTACGCCGTGGGATCGGCAAACACCGTCGAAATCGACGCTTCTACGCCAAGCTGAATTTGCTCGTCAGCTCCAAGCAAATACCCATACCCGAGACCACCCGTCACCATCGAACCTTGTTCGACCGCGCCGAAATAGTTCTGCGCCGTCCGCAGCTCGGGCCCCACCGCGACCGAATAGACCGACCTTCCTACACGCCCGCCAGCAATGAGTTGAGGTAGCCCTCGCACCGTCCCGTCTGTGACGTAATCGCTACCACCCGTGGGAATCCAGACATAGCCGCCGATCCCCAATTGAAAAGCATCGTAGTAATCACCAAGAATCCGAACACGCGCTCCGAGGCGTAAATCGCCAAACGAAACCCCCGCGGGCGAAGTGAATGAGCGCCCATCAACGTTCGGGCTATCGCCTGACTGCACCAGAGCAAGCGGCGCGTCCACGTTCACTTGCACTCGGTTCCAGAGCGCCAGCGACGCGTTCAGATGCAAAAACATCTGGTTCTTGACGATGGAACCGAGGCTCTCCCCGTCCTGCGTGCGCACGACCAATGGATTGTAGGCGTAATCGAAGAGCAGCGCAGCATGCGGCGTCACGTGCCCGGCGACGTACGGTGACTGCACGCCAAACATCCGATCGCCAGCTTGCGACGGATGGAAGCGGCCGAGTGCCAACTGCGGCGCACTGGTCGATTCTTGTGCCAATGCAGTGCTTGCCGCCGTCATGCTCAGGCCCAAAAGCAGGGCCTGGCCAAATATCCGAGATCTCGAGTGTGAAAGCATGTGCTTGATCGCTCTTTGGTTGATGCTTGCTCGTCCCTAACGCGAAGCGCGAAGACCCTTGCCAACGGTCCACGAACGCCGCGCCCTCAGCCGCGCAGGCGACGCCGTGAGCAACTCGCAGACCAGGACGAAGCGGTGCGAAATCACCGCAAACGAACACCAATCGTCGAGCCACCTAGGCGCCTCGACTGTCCCTGTTACGTCCAGAGGATGTAACAGGTACACGTCTTGCCACGCATGTTACACGATCTGGACGCATAGTTGGATCAAACGATCAACTCAAATGACTTTTCGATTAGCATCCAATGCGCACGAATTCGACGGGTTACCAAACATTTGTGACTTGAATAGCAAGCGCGAGTGATCAAACGATCACCTGAGCACGTACTGACGCCATCGAGTACGCGTATTGGATTAAACAATATCCGCACACACCTGCGCAAGGTTCTCCTTCGCATGTGCGTATCGGTGAATTTTCTGGAATTGGTAACGGGGGTTAGCCGCGTTCAATCCTCCTCGTCTTCGTCCTCCTCGTCTTCGAATTCAACCGTACCGTCTTCGCTGTCTACTGCGCCATTTGCGTAGATAATCTCGTAACTCTCGTCGTCGTCTCCTTGCAGATAATATCCAACCTGTAGGTCGGGGAGACGTTTGGACAACGCTTCGAGAATCGGGCGCGGTATTCCATTGACACTCGCGATGTCCCAGCAGGCCCACCATTCATTGCTTTCGTCCCCCGGTTCGGTCTCCTCCCACCACATTTCACCTTCGAGCCAGCATCCTTTGCATCCCCAATGCTTGTAGGCCCATTCGACGGCTTCACCTCGAAAGGATCCATCGGGGTCAATCCAATTTGCGGGCATGGGGACGAGCGCTTGCGTGATTTTCGAAGGACCACCCAATGCCGCGATCATTTCCACGCCGGTTTCAACTGTTTCACGCATGGCTCCGCGCAACGTCAATACCGCCGAAATTTCCTCAGACATACGCGCTCTCCTGAATGCATCGATTCGGATCGTTGTTCATGACGCTCGATGTTGGTGAACGATTCAACAGCAACAAGAGACGTCTCGCGTAGGACTTACACCACCCGAATTGTCCTGCGTCAAGAAAAATTTGGGCAGCGCCCATTCCCGACGTACGGCCCCACTGGTTCGAACGAACCATTGCCGTCGTTGTACCCACAAGAAACTCGTGGCTCACGTGCCGTCGGCCGGCTTTTGCAACCAGAACGAGCCGATGCCCAAACAATCCATGCGCGTTCGTCGATAACAATCAATGGCTTGTTCAGGCGTATGGACGATAGGCTCGTTCTCGTTGAACGACGTATTGAGCAGACAAGGTACGCCGGTTTTGTTTTCGAATACCTGGAGTAGGTCGTAGTAAAGCTCGTTGTCTTCCCGACGGACCGATTGAACTCGACCCGTTCCATCTTCGTGGGTAATGGCCGAAAGTTTGTCTTTCCATTCCGGTCGCACTTTGTACACCACGATCATGAAGGGCACTTCATGATGACCAAGGAAACACGTGGAAAGTTTTTCGATGCGCGTGACAGGGGCAAATGGACGAAACGGCTCGCGATTTTTGATGCGTGCATTGAGTGTCGCCTTCATTCCTGGCCAGCCGGGATGGCACAAGATGCTGCGATTACCGAGCGCTCTCGGGCCCCATTCTTCTCGACCTTGAAACCAGCCCATGATGTTGCCTTGCGCCAGCGCAGAAGCCGCCATATCGAGCAAACGCTCACGTTCGAGTTTTTTGTATGGCAAACCGGAATTCTTCAATGCCCGCTCGATTTCGTCGTCCTGATACATCGTCCCCCAATAAGCGTGACGAACCTCCGGCGCGCGCGGGCGTCCATGAACTTCGTGCATGACCCACGACGCTGCACCCACGGCGGTCCCGTCATCGGACGCGGCAGGATGAAAATAGGCGCGATCTACGTGACCTTCGGTGATCATTCGCCCATTCGCGACGGAATTCAGCACCGACCCTCCAGC
>CAZETM010000189.1:0-14083 GCA_964514885.1 uncultured Polyangium sp.
TGTATTCGATCCTTGGCGTTTCTGTCGCAGCGTCCGCAGGGTACGTGCTTGCGTCGCGCGAAGACAAACCGACGGTAGCGGAAAGACAAACCGTCACGCCCGCAGCGCTTGCCGAAGCTCCATCGAGCCTTCCTGAACCGACGTCGACGTTTACCGCAGGAACGACGCTCCAGATGGAAGGTCGCATCGGCAACGCGGTGCTGCCCAAAGGCGAAACGCACAAGACGTTCCTGCTCCTCGAAGTTCGGCCCGGACAAACAAATGTACAAGCCAAACCCGTCGAAGGGCATCTGGCGATCGTGATCGACAGGTCTGGATCGATGAAGGGTGATCGGCTCCCGAAGGCTCTTGCTGCGGCGAAAGCCGCGGTCGATCAACTCAACATCGGTGATCGCGTCAGTGTGATTTCGTTCGACACCGAAGTAATTGTCGACGTACCGATGGTGACGGTGAGTGCTGACAATCGGTCGAAGATCAAAAGTGCGATCGATCAGATCAAGCTCGGTGGAGACACGTGCATCTCGTGCGGCATCGGAACCGCTTTGAACGAGCTGAACTCGAGCAGCAACGCAGCCGACCGCATGATCTTGCTAAGCGATGGAGAGCCGACGGCTGGCGTACGCACAGAGGCAGGGTTTGCCCCGGTCTCGAAGTCGGCACGAGACGCTGGCGTCGGCATCACGACGATCGGCGTGGGGACGTCGTACAACCACAAGATCATGGGCGCGATCGCGCTCGCATCGGGCGGCAATCACTACTTCGTCGAGGACCCGACGTCACTCGAGCGCGCGTTTTTGGCCGAGGCGGACAAGCTCAAGACGACGGTAGCTCTGTCGGCAACGGCCACGATCACGCTGGGCGAAGGCGTCGTCGTGGAGCGCGTGTACGATCGATCGTTTGAGCGCCAAGGAAATCGAATCACCGTGCCGCTCGGGAATTTCTCTGTCGGCGACACACGCACGGTGCTCGTGGAGTTGTCGATTCCTACGCGCGCGGAAGGTCTCGTGCCGATCGCGAACGTAAGTTTGTCCTACGACGACCGAGTGCTCGGAAGCCAAGGTCGTTGTGAAGGCAAACTAAGCGTCGCAGTGAAAGGCAATCTGGACGGGCCGCTCGAAGTCGACACGCAAGTTGCCACGCGCATATCACGAAGCACGACGGCCGCGACGCTGTCCGAAGTGAACGACCTGATCGAGCAAGGTCGAACGGAGGAGGCCGAGGCGAAGATTGCCGTGCAACAAAAGGCGTTAGCCGAAGCGACGGAGAAGGCGAAACAGTCGAAGAGCGATCGGGCGGCGGGGGATTATGCGGGGCAATCGAGTTCGCTGCAGACCGCTTCCGAGGGGCTGAGCAAGAAGGCCGGAGCGCCGAAGCCTCGTGCGGTGCGCAAGAACGTCGAGATGATGAACCCATACATGTTCTGACGAGTTTGTCTGGGCACCGATCAGCCATCAAACACAGCCACGAGCTGTTCGCCCCAGGCAATGAGCCCAAGGTCCGGGCCATGAAGGTGCATCGTCATGGTCGCATAACCGCCGCCGGCGGTAACGGCAGACGAGCGGAACCAACACCACGCATTCGGATCGGCAGGCAATTCGCCAACGATATGCAACGTCCAGCGAACGCTGCTCGCGGGTGCCGGTCGATTCAAGAGTGGCAATACCGGTGAAGGCCAAACATCGGCAAGCCCAACGAGAGCTTCGACGCCGGTCGCTTTGGTTCGATGACGGCAATAGCCTCCGAGAATCGATTCATTGGAGCCCGTGAAAGGAAAAGAGCCTTCGGTCCAATGCAGATCGAAATTCTGAACGAATATGGGCGTGACGTTCGGAATGTACGGAAGCGCGAAGGTGTCCTCGAGAGGGGAGCTTGGTTTTCCAGCGGGTGCAACGATTGAAATGCTCGATGGCCGAGCTTTGCCGAATACACCGCTAATGCGTGATCGTTCTTCGCCACCTTGCAGCATTCGAGCTTCCACTTGCGTGACGTGACGCCCTTGGCGCAGAATCGTCACGCTCGCGCTTGCCGGCCCTGCCGCGAGCGGCCCGAGGAATGCCGTTTCAACGGTAAGCAAAGGCAACCGCTCGCCCAATGCTTGACGCATGCAGCGCACGGCAGTGGCGACAATCAAGCCACCAAATGCCGTACGACCTTGCAACCAGTTTTCCGGGACGAACCCTTCCCATTGCAATGCGCTGGTCGAGGTCCAGGTCGTCACCTCATCAAAGTCGCTCATGTTCGTCTCACGCTCGCATCGCAGCTTCGACGTCCGCCGCGTTCTTCGGCAAACTCCCCGTCAGCACTTCGGGGTTTCCTTCGGTACAGAGCACGTCGTCTTCGATGCGAATGCCGCGAACGTCGGCATATTTGGCGAGAACGTCGCGACGCAAATCATCGCCGACTGCGCCGGTGATTCGTTCGTCGTTCAAGATCGCAGGTACCTGGTAAAACCCAGGCTCGATCGTCACGGCCATGCCGGGTACGAGGTCGCGATCGAGTCGCAAGTAGCGGTCGCCAAAATTCTTCGAACGTGAACGACCTGGCGCGTAGCCCGCTCGGTCACCGAGATCTTCCATGTCGTGTACGTCGAGTCCGAGCAGATGACCGATGCCGTGCGGGAAGAAAATCGCGTGCGCGCCACGTGCGAGCAGACCGTCGATGTCACCGCGGAAGATGCCCAGATCGCGCAGTCCAGTAACGATCGTACGTTTGGCGGTTTCGTGCACTTCGCGGTAACGCACGCCCGGACGAACCTTGTCGATCGCGGCACGTTGCGCGGCGAGCACGACATCGTAGATGGCGCGTTGCGTGGGCGAAAACGTACCCGACACAGGCCACGTGCGCGTGATGTCGGAAGCCCATCCTTCAGGCGTTTCGCCTCCGACATCAGCGAGGAGCAGATCGCCCGCGGCAAGCGTATTTTCGTGCCCGTGATGATGCAGCACTTCGCCTTCGACGGTGACGATCGGGTTGTATGAATCGCCCAAGCCTTCACGACGAAGCGATCCGATCATTGCACCACAAACGGTATGTTCGGTTTCCCCCGGACGCGTGGCGCGCATGCCTGCCAAGTGCGCTCGCACGGCTCCCTCCGCAGCAGCGCGTAGTTGCGCGACGGCTGCCGCATCGTGGGTGAGACGCAGCGAGATCATCGCGTCGGCTAGCGCTGCATCGACGCTGCCTTCGTCGAGCGAATCGCCACCCGAGGGGATCACCGTGCGTTCGAGTCGCGCCGAGAGCCACGCTGCGCTCCACGCATCTTCCGTGGGCAACGCCGCGACATTGCTCGTACCGAGATCGCGCAGGACTGCATCGATGTCAGTCAGAGGTTGCACGGCATCCACCGCGAGGATGCGCTGCAGATCTTCGAGCGATGGTTTTGCCCCGTGCCAAAGTGCGTCGTCGTCGGCTTCAGGCTCGACGAAGAGAATCGATCGGTCACGTGTCACGAGCAGCGCAGCACCCGGATGCGCTTCGCCCACGAGGTACAAGAAGTGGCTCGTGGCCCGATACGGAAACTGGTTGGCGCGATAGTTTCTCGCCGCGGGCAAACCTGCAGCGATGAGCGCGGGGCTCGACAGCTTGCTTTGCAGCGCTCGCCGCCGCGCGACGAAGACCGATGAATGAGAACGGGGGCAGGGCATGCGGGCGAGTATATCGTGACCTTGAAGCGATGTTCGAAAGACGATAGAAGCGAACTTGCTCGCCTGCGGCTGTGCGAGCAGATGCGTGTGTTTGCCATGAAGAACCTTTCGCTTGCTCTTGGCACGATCCTCGTGTGCTTTTTAGGTGGCTGCAGCTCGACGCAAGAAACGACGAGCGGCCCAACACCTCCGACCACGGTGACGGTTGCGCCCGAACAGAAACCCACTGCAGAGAAGCCACCGGAACCGGCCAAGCCCGAGCCGGAAGAGCCCGAGCCTGCGCCGGAAGAGCCTCGAGCAGGCGGACGGCTTGCGTTTCAGCAGTGCACCGAAGAATCGCGCAAGGTCAAAGGTTGCACGAAGGAGATGGCGCCCGTGTGCGGTGAAGTCGACAACGGGATCCGTTGCGTGCGGGCTCCGTGTCCTTCGACCACTCCGCAAACGTTTTCCAACGCCTGCATGGCGTGTGTGAATGCGAAAACCCGAGGGTACTGGCCCATGTCTTGTGAAGACATGAACAAGCCGACGGCGCCATGAATCGTATGAACACAAAAGGTTTGTTGGGACAATGGCTACGCCGCGTAGGCGTTTTGTCGGCGCTTGGTGCGTCGGTGATGTTTTCAGCGGCGTTCGGCACCGGTTGCGAAAGCAGCGTGGGGTCGTACTGCGTCGCGCGTTGTGATTGTCAGGGATGCAGTCAGCAGGAGCGAGAAGACTGCAACGACGACGTCGAAGACTCTCTGCGGCTCGCGGAACACGACGACTGCACGTCCGAGTTCAACGACTACTTGAGCTGCTACTCCGGCGAAGGCTCGTGCACAAACGGCGCGTGGATCGCGGCGACGTGTACCTCCAAGGGGACGCTCTTGCGCAACTGCTCTTCGCGGTCGGCAACGTTCGTGAAGACGGCTTGCCAAGAAGATTACGAGAAGCGTCAGTCGTGCGGGGTTGGCGGAGGCGGAGTGGTTCCGTGTGCTGGGCAAGAGGAATGCGCGGCCAATTGCGCGCTCGCAGCGCCTTGTAGCGAGCTCGCCGACGTGACGGAAAACTCCACGTATGCGAACTGCGTGAACGCATGTTGGAGTTCGTCATCATCCAGCGGCGGCACAGGAGCTGGACCATGAGCGCACGGTTTGGAAAACGAAACATCTTTGCGTGGCTGGCCGCGTGGTCAACGATTGCGCTTGGTTTGCCGACGTTTGCAAGCGGCTGCGGCGTGTCTGCGAACGACATTTGCGAGCTCAAGTGCAACTGCGAGGGATGTTCGCAAGAGCAGCGCGACGACTGCATCGCGGGCGTCGACAGTGCGATCACCAAGGCCGATGATCTCGGCTGCTCGACGGAATACGGCAACTGGCTTTCTTGCGCGGAAGAAGAAGCCGAGTGCCGCGACGGTGACACGTTCACGTTCGATGGTTGCGACATCGAAGAGGACGCGCTTGCTGAGTGTGGCGGCGGGGACGAGTGCGGGGCGGCAGCGAAGAAGCTGTGCGACGAATGCAACTTCTCGTGTACCGATCCAGATCCCTCCGCATGCACGGGACGACCGCAGTGTTTGTCCGCGTGCATCGTCAAGGCGACGTGCGAGGAAATCGCGACTTCAGGCGGCGCATATGCCACTTGCATTTCTGCGTGCCCGTGACGCTCGGGTTTGCCCTTCCAAACAAACCCTCTGTCAACCGATCATCTGAAAATCTGCGAACACGTGCGGACAGGTGCGGACACGTGACGAAGCAGTGACGACACCGCGACGCGACGCCCCAAAGGTTCGTCTTTCCTGAGGCACAAACGGGTTTGACCAGCCTCGTGTGTCTTTTTGCTTGAGCCACAGACGGTACCTTGCCTAGCGTACCGGCGTTCGATGCGCCTTCAACGTTTCCTCGCCCCGCTTCTCGCCGCTCCGATCGCAGCCTTTGCTTTGGGTTCGGGTTGTGAAACCGAGCAAGGCCCGACGAAACAACTTCAAGGTCAGGTGCATCTGACTTTGATTCACACCTCGGACATCCACTCGCGGTTGTTCCCGTACAACTTGCAGCTTGGACAAGTCGACTCGGGCTTGGGTCTGGGTGAAGCGCTGAGCATCGCGAACGTAGGCGGTGCCGGGCGCATCTCGCACATCGTCGGTCGTGAGCGCGCGCGTTCGTCGCGAGTGCTCCACGTCGACGGAGGCGACTGCTTTCAAGGCGCGCCGATCTTCAACTTTTTCTCGGGCGAAGCAGAGATCAGAGCGCTCAGTTTGATGGGCGCCGACGCGATGCTCGTGGCGAACCACGAGTTCGACAAGGGCGCGCAGAACCTTGGAATTCAGCTTCAGAACTGGGCGACGTTCCCGGCGCTTGCAGCGAACTACATGCTCGAGGATCCATCGCAGCCGGGTGCATCGCCGCTAGGCAACGTGCTGCAACCTTTCACGGTGTTCACGGTGGATGGCCTCAAGGTCGGCCTGATCGGCATGGCCAACTTGTCGAGCATGACGTCGTTGTTCGACGCGCCAAACCGTTTGGGCATCACGCCGCTCAACACGGTTTCCGTGGCGCAGTTTTACATCGACTTGTTAAGGCCGATCGTGGACGTGGTCGTGTTCGTGACTCACTTGGGTCTCGAAGTGGATCAGCGGATGATCGAGAACACGACGGGCATCGACGTGGTGCTCGGCGGGCACAACCACATCGTGCTCCAGCCGCCGAAGCGCATGAAGGATTGCCAGAGGTTCGACGAAGAAACGCAGAGCTATTACGTCGAGCTGGATAATCCGAATGCGTACGACCCGGACGATCCGAGCAATCCGGGCAATGCAAAAATAAAACGGTTTTGCCGTCCGCGTGACGTGATTCTATCGCATTCGGGAGCATTTGCGAAATTCGTTGGGCGGCTCGATTTGGTGCTGTCGAATGACCGAACGGACTTTGGGGATGGCAGTGGCTCGTCCGAATATGACTCGGCCAATGGGTTCGAGGTCGTTTCCAGTGATTATCGACTTTTCCCGGTGACGGACGAAGTGCCGTCCGATCCGATTGTCGAGTCGATGCTGGAGCCGTACGCGCAAAACCTCGAGGCTCTCGCGAACTTGGATTTGCTCGTCGGTTATGCGCGCGATGGCTCGCGACGTTTTTCCACGGGTGGCGGAGATTCGCCGCTCGGGAACATGATTTCGACGGCCATGTGGTTGCGTCTGGGTGTCCAGACGGACTTTTCGCTGACGAATACGACGGGCATTCGGGCGGACTTGGTTCCGGGGCCGGTGACGGTCGAGCAGATGTACAACATTTTCCCCTTCGACAACTCGATATCGAAAATGCAGCTATCGGGCGTCGAGGTGCAGGACTTATTCGATTTCGTGTCTCGCCGTTCAGCGGGTCGCGGGTGTACGTCGCAGGTGCAGATTGCCGGTGCACGTATCGTGATGGATTGCAAGACGGCCAAAGCTGGCAAAGACTTGCCGGGCGTGGCGAAGAAGATTTACATCGGCGCTCGTAATCCGAAAATCACCTGTGCAAGCGATGCGCAATGCCCGCTCGAGCCATGTCCGGCAAGCGGACCGTGTCCGCCGGAGTCGCAACGAGCCATGGTGGGCAGTTGCGACGTCGAGCGCGGTTTGTGTTGGCAACCGATCGATTCATTGGCGAGCTACGAGCTGGCGACGAGCAACTACTTGGCGCAAGGTGGCTCGGGGTTCCGCGAGCTGCAGCGCAATACGACGCAATTCGATACTCAGATTCAGCAGCGCGATGCGCTCATGGATTACATTCGTGCGGGCCGTCCTTGCACCGCAAGGCCGCCTTGCCCACAAGATGCTAATGGGAACGGCAGTCAATCGGATGAATGCTCGACATTGCTTGGGCTGACCGCGAATTGCACGTCGGACGGAGCGTGTGATCATGCGGAGCAAATCACTTGCAAGACGGATGCGGACTGCGAAAAGTTCGATATGGACTTCGCCTGTGCATGTCCAGAATCGGTGATTGAAGGAGAAACGTGCTCGAGCAATCCTGCGCGTCCTTGTGCGAAGGGCACGTGTGTGCTGAAGCAATGCCGCAACGATGTCGCTGCATTGCAGCTCGAGATTTGCTCCAATGCGCCTTCGCCGGCGATTGAGAAGCAGTGTCAGGACGAGCTTGCGCCATGCAAAACGGCCGGTGAGCAATGCAAGTTCTTGGCGTGCGTGGATCGATACATCGGTAACTTTTCCGACGGACGCATCCGAATGGTGGGACAATGAGACGAGCGGCTTGCCTTTCGCTTCTTTTCTCGCTCGCGGGTTGCACGGAGCCTGGAGCCTTGCAGACTGGCGCGTCGACGTTTCGCGTGGTGGTCACGAGCGTCAATGGCGGAGCGCTTCCGGCGTCGGACGCGCCATTACCGGCAAACAAGGGTGACGTCGAAGAGACTTGGGACTTCGAGATCGAAGCTCGTACGGCCTATGGCGAGCCCATTGCGATGGATGGCGAAGTGCGGCTCACGGTCGAGCCGGGTGTCGTCATTGAAGTAGCAGGCGAAGGGGCGAAGGGGCGCAACATCCCGCTCGTGGATGGCAAAGCCAAAGGAGCGGCCAAGCTGACGGCGGTCTATGGCAAAGCTCGGTTGTGGGTCGAGGACTTGGGGTATGTGCCGGTTTTGATATCGGACGGTCCCAAGTGTGCGGACGGCATAGACAACAACGGCGATGGATTGATCGATTTTCCAGCCGATCCTGGTTGTGCGTTTGCCGATGACGACAACGAGGACGTGGGTACGTTCGCGGCTGGAATCTCGCCACCGGTATATTACGAATTGCCGCGCATCAGTGACATCCAGGGCAATGGCTCCACGACGCCGTATCCGTACGAAGCGGTGGAGATCAATACAGTAGGCGCCAAACCATTGGTCGTGACGCGTGTAGCGAACGATGGGTTTTACGTGACGGACCTATCGGAACAGGCCCAGGGGTACAATCATATTTTTGCGTTCAGCTTCAACACGCCCCCGGGCATGCGCGTATGCGATCGCGTGACGTTCTTGTCGGGTACCGTGGTCGAATTTTTCGGATTCACGGAGCTATCATTTCCGTCGTTCCGGCTCGAATACCCCAGCGACACGGGAAACGATTGCGAAATGCCGGCCCCCATGTTGCTGGATAGCATGCAGATTCTCGATCCGGTGACGATGGAGAAGTATGAATCGGCGCTCGTGCGAATCGAAGGGTTTCGAGTTGGCAAGCATTTCGGCCCCAAGACGGTCGTGAATTTGAAGCCGGACGAGGAGCATTCGAATTGCGACTTGAATGGCGACGGCCAAGTGGATTTCGAGAACGCGAGCGAAGGGCAATGCTCCGACAACTGCGCGACCGACGTGGAATGCACCGAGTGGACGTCGTATTCGGCGCGCGGCAACTACAAAGTATTCAAGGGAAGCACTCAAATTCAGATTCAAACGGGTACGGCTGCCGAATTCGACCCGCCCGGGCACAAGGGCGAGGAATTGGCCGCAGTCACCGGAACATTACGCAATTTCTCTGGCGGATCGCTCAACTGGACAATCGAAACGCGCTGTCCGGACGACCTTCTTTGCACGACGCAGGGTTGTGCCAAAGAAGACTTGCCTCCGACCAAGGCTTGCATTCGACTTCGCACGATTGGCGATAACGACCAAGGCACGAACTGAAGGACCTCGGATTGCTCATGCACGCTCCTCGCCGCCTCCGCACGCCCGCTTGTTCCTCCATCGCTTTGGCATTGGCCTTGGCTCTTGCGGCACCCGATGCTGCCGCTCAGGGAGCGAGTTCTTCCGAGCTATTGCAGAAAGCCCGAACGACACTGGCCACGGGTGACACCCTCGGTGCGTGCTCGTTATTCGAGCAAAGTCGCGCAGCACGCGTGAGTGAAGGCGAAAAGGCAGGCGCGCCGAATTTGGCCGACATTCAATTCGACCTAGCTGATTGTCTGGACAAATCAGGTAGAGCCGAAGAAGCCGCCAAAGGTTTCGAGGAAATCGGAGCGACTCCGGGGCCACGAGCAGAAGACGCGAAATCGCGAGCGTTGGCCGTGCGAGCGAAAATGACGCCGCCCCCGCCGGCTCCAGCCGGTGCCGTTACGCCAGAACCGCCGAAGCCATTCCCCGCGGAAGCCATAACGCCGACCACGCAACCTGTCAAAGACGCCGGCCCTGCTCCCATTGCAACCGCGAGCACGCAATCGCCGATTGTGCGTATTGGCGATTTCATGGATACTCGCTTGACGTGGGTCATCGGCGACGACGACGTTTTGCATCGCACGGGTCGCGCCCTTCCGCTTTCGCCGGATACGGCAATCGGTGATCGAAAAACGTACCGTCTGTTTTTCGACAACCTGAACTCGCGTTTCGCGGGTCGCGAAAACCTGACGCATTTGGCGCTATACAAAAAGATGCCGGGATTCATTAAGAACCTCGATACGGAAGCCAATCTTTTGCTGCGTCTCGACCTCGCCGCGATTGCTCGTGCGACGAACAACCTGAACCAATCGCTTTACGACGCCGGCTCATACATTCGCGCGTTTTACCATACCGATGGCAAAGCGGATGGGAAGCAAGGTTTGTCGGTTACGTTGTGGCCGCTCGATACCGATCGCTTCCGCCTCGGCTACTTGTACGACATTTCTTGGGGTGGTACGAACCCGTTCATCAATCAATCGATTTTCCCGCGTGTTTTGGGCGGCTCGCCCGGCGGTAAAGTCACGTACGACGCAAAAAACTGGAGCGTATACTTCGGTTTGAAGACGGCCCAAATCATTCAGCTCGAAGGAAAGCTGGAAGGCGGAAACCCTGGCGAGAACAATATCGAAGAAATTCGGGTTGGCCAGACGAACTACGGCTTTTTGGGCGGCGGTAGCGTCGAGGTCAACGATTACGTACATGTCGATGTTGGTGGCGGTTACTTCCAGCAAGGTAAATTCGACCTACCGGACGTAGAAGGCCTGCCCATTTATACGGTGGGTGGATCGGCGCGCTTACTGCTCCACGACAAGAGCACGGCCGTACCGCAATCAATCGACTTTGCGCTGTATCGGAATGATCCGCAAAGGCCGATGATCATTTTCAAGCCCGAAAACTATAGCGAAGGTAAAACGACGTGGTCGGTGGCCATCGAAGGAACGAACCTGTGGCAGCACCTCAAGGACTTCGATACGGCGGGAGCAACGGCCATGCAAGCGGCGCGCGCTGCAGCATTGCAGGCGAACGTGAAGTCAGGGTTCTTGCGCGGAAGCTTCACGGCGATTTATCGCGACTTACCCTACGTCCTGCGTAACCAGCCAAGCTTCATTCCGTTCCAAACGATTCCTCGTGATGCGGGTACGTCGGACGAATTCTTCTTGGCGCTCGCGTCCGATTATTACTTCCCGAAAACCCACATCACGGCGGGCCTCGGCGCGGGTCTTCAATTCCCGGCGACGTTCAGCACCGCCACGATCGATAGCTCGTCGGCTCCCATCACGCGCACCGTGGTCGTGCGCGAGCAAGGCAATATCGCCATTCTACCGGTCAATCAGACCGAGGTGCCCATTTTCCAGGCTCGTGCCAACGTGAAATGGGACATCTCGCCGATTCTGTCGGCAATGGCGTGGGTTCAATTCATTCGCGACAACAACGGCACCTTCGTCGAACGCGATCCGAGCGAAGGAACCCTGGCACTTCGTACGTTCATCAGCCCGAACTTCCTGGGCTTCGGGACCAGCGTTTCGGCGCGGTTCTGATCCAATTCGCCACAGGGCTTCGCCATGCCACCTCGTTTGTCGATCCAACTTGACAGACAGGACGGCATTCACCGTACCGGTGAGGTCATCAGCGGAAATGTCGAATTGGTTTGTCCGGATTCCCGGCGTTGTGACGAAATCGTCTTAACGCTGGGATGGGACGTCGAAAGCCCGGGCGAGCCTCATTCCGTGCGTGGGCAGCCCGTCGTCATTGCCAAACAAGCTCAGCTCACCGGGGGCAAGCCCGAGGTTTTTCGGTTCGAATTGCCAGCTCCGCCTGGTCCCCTCACGTATCACGGCCATATTTTATCGGTCCATTGGATGCTGCGGGCCGAGGCCAAGTTTGGCTGGGCACTGCGGGAACGTGCGGAAACACCGATTTCGCTCGTTCCGTGGACCGAAGAAGATCGAGCGCTTTCGGTGCGCAGTTATCGTTTGGGGCCGGTGCGCCCATCGCTTGCGTATTATCCCGGGCCATTGCCTGAAGCGCCAATTGAAAAACGCGACGACCCTCGAGGCATTGAGCAGCCGATTGTCGGTGTCGCCTTGGCCGCGACAACCGTCGCATTGGTCGTCCTGCGTGCAGGCGCATTTGCCCGAGTGCTCGCGCTTCTTTTGCTCGTCGGGGGTTTGTCTGCGCTATTTGGGCATCTTCGCCGGCGGACATTACGTGAGCGACTTGGTCCGCCCCAGCTCGATGTGCATCCGGAAATCGTCCGGGCCGGTGATGTCATTACTGTATCGGTGACTTTTAATCCCATGCGTCCGGAAATCTTGTCGGAGCTGACGTTTTCGGTGCACGCGCAAGAAGTCGCCGCTCGTCCGTCGAGCCAACCTGATGAACCGCGGCTTTATCGGCATTCGTTGCACGTCGAACGACGCTCGGTGGATCCTGAGCGACTGCGTCTCGAACCGGCGCGGGTTACGGTCATTCAAGAAATGTTTCGGATCCCGGAGACGGCCGCCGCGTCTTTTGGCGCCCCACACAATGAATTGCGCTGGGAAGTGTCTGCGACGGTACGCACGCCCGATCTTTTGACGTGGAAACAATCGCGCAGGATTCTGGTGTTTCCGCCTGCGAGATGAGATGCTGGACTTGCCAGGCTCGCTTTCGTGCTCATACTCGTCTAGACTTACGTGGTGAACTGTCCGAATTGCCGTCAGCAGGCGCCGACCGTCGTGCGGGGAGTCCGTGCGTACTGCACGGCGTGCGGAGCGCCTCGTTCGCTGCTCGAAGACACACCCGTCAACGTGGCTGGGCAACCGTCAAAAATAGGTGGCGGAGTCGCCGCAGCCGCTGGCCTGATGGTGTTCTTCTTCGGGGCGCTAATTTCATTGATCGTCGGGGTGGTGCTCCAATTTATCATTCCCCCGGCCGGTTTCGTGATTGGTGGGTTTCTGGGTGCGGTAACCCTGGTTGTCTCGGCATTGTTTCTCTTGGGCGGCCGAATGCTGTTCCAAAGTGGGGCCGAACGCGAGCGAGGAGCCCACGAGGAAGCGATTTTCGCCATTGCTCGCAGGCGTGGAGGGTCCGTGACGCCGGCCGAGCTGGCGCGAGTATTGACCATTTCCGAGCCCGATGCGGATGCGATGTTGACGCAAATGGCAAAACGCGGCGATGGTCGCGTGACGCTCGAGCTCGACGATGACGGAATGCTTCGGTACGAGGTGCACGACGACGGCGCAAAGCGGTGGCGTTTCGGTGAGCGACAACGCGTGACGACGGGCGCGCGCGTGGCGTCGCCAATCGATACGACGGCTGAAGAGGTCATCGAAACGCAGGCCGTAGAAGAAGCGCGGGAAGCCGAACGGCGAATGAAACGTTAACGGCTCATTCTCATTCAGCCGCAGCCGCATCGGCCATTCGCGCTAGATGCCGTTCCATACGGACGAACACTTCGTCCATGATGTCTTCATTCGGTAGAAATGTCAGGCGCAGGTAATTCGTGTCCGAGATATTGAAGCTCGACCCGGGCACGACGAGGACGTGTTCGCGCTCTAGCAATTCGATGGCGAATTTGGCGTCGTTGAAATTGGGAATTTTATCGAGAGCAATCGAGGGGAAGGCATAAAGTGCACCTGCGGGGGGCACGACCTTCATGAATTCCGATCGCTCGATACCCCGAAGCAAGGCTCGGCGTTGCCGACCGAGACGTCCGGCGTCAGCGGTCAAATCGTAAATGCTTTGATATCCGCCGAGCGCAGTTTGTACCGCCCATTGACCAGGGACGTTGGCGCAAAGCCGGAGGGATGCGAGCAGCTCGATGCCTTCGATGTAATCGATCGCGTGGTCTTTCTTGCCAGAGAAATAGAGCCAGCCCGTGCGCAGGCCGCACGCCCGGTACACTTTGGATAGGCCGCCGAAAGTGCCGCACAACGTGCCGTGGCACAATGACGCCAATGGGACGTGCGTAGCGCCGTCATACAAGATTCGATCGTAGATTTCGTCGGAAAACATGACGAGCTTTTTGCGTTCGGCGATTTGGACGAGCGTCTGAAGCAAATCGCGAGGATACACCGCGCCGGTGGGATTGTTCGGATTGATGATGACAATGGCGCGTGTGGCGGGCGTAATGAGCCGCTCGATTTCTTCGGGGTCTGGCAAAAATCCATTTTCGGCGCGGCAAGAGTAATGCACCGGGCGGCCGCTGCTGAGCGAGACGGCTGCGGTCCACAAGGGATAGTCGGGTGCGGGCACGAGCACTTCCTCGCCTGGATTGAGCAACGCTTCGA
>CAZETM010000190.1:0-14012 GCA_964514885.1 uncultured Polyangium sp.
GGGTTCTTCGGCAGCGATCCCAATGCAATGTACGCCGGGATGTTCGCGTATCTCTTCCTGAATTTCAACGTCTTCAAAACGTTTGGCAAGCGCGAAGAACCAGCAGCCGCCGCGCCGCCACCGCCGGCGCCGAAACCCGCGGCAACGGGGCCTGTCGAAAGTGCGCCGCCCACGACGCCCGCTGCACCTACGGACAATGCGCCTGTGGAATCGGCACCCGTCGCTCCGGCACCGCCCGCGCCCTGACAAGCGTCACTCAACCCCCCGTCATATCTCCCAATGCATATCGGCACGCCAACCTTATCGCGTGCGCCTGCCTCGGCGTCAGTGGAGTATTGCGATTCAGCCCCACGATGAATAACGTCGTGCCCGCTTTGAATCCAATGATCTGGTAAAACGGCCCCTCGCCAATGTGCAACTCGAATTGCGGCGATGGGCTCCCCGGAACCGCTTGCGCTAATGTCGCAATCGATGACGCCACCAGCCCCGAGCCCGCCAGACGCGCTTCGGTTTCATTCACCGAACCCGCCAAGGGCAAACCCGCCGCATCGGCCATGAATACATTGACCGCGCCTGTCGCGTCGCCAATCCATTGCACGATTTTCTCACATCGCTCAGCGACGTTTTTCACGTGCGTCAAATCCGGAAGCTTCGGCAACGTTCGCGACGCTTCAGCCGGCGCTGAGCCATCAATGCTCGGAGGCGGCGGAATCGATAACGACGGCATCCCCGGCGGACGCGGTATCGACGCCGAAGGCGGAGGAGGTGGAGGCGGCGCAAATGCCGGCGCAGGCGCCTCGGCCGTGCCAAACGATACGAGCCCCGCAGGCATCGCATCGACGCCCGTGAACTTCTTCGCCTTTTCGTCCACGGTCAGCGAAGTCGCCGACGCAATCGCGTTCGACAAATCGAAATCAAACGAGGAGCGGGATCGGGCCATCGTCGTCGTCCTTGCCACCACGATTTGCATCGAGACGATCGAGCACGTCGTTGGCGAGTTGGTCGAAAAGTCGGGCCAGCGGCGGTGGTCGCTTCTGCATCAACAGCAGCGGCGAGCCACGTAGCGAAGCCTCGAGAAATATGTCGTCACGCGGAATCACGCTGTCGAAAATGAGCCCGCCCGGAAACTTCGTCCACAACGTCTCGGCCACCTCGAGCGACGCCTGCGCCTGACGATCGAACATCGACAACACGATTCCAAGTAACACCAGGTTGGGGTTTTTCTCGGCACGCACCCGATCGACCAGCGCTAGAAATTGTCCAAGCGAACGCAGCGCCAACGGCTCGGCCTGGAGCGGCGAAAGCACGTGCGTCGACGTCTCCAAGGACCGCGTCGTCACTTTGCCCAAACCGGCCGGACAATCGATCAGCACCAAGTCGAACTCGCCCGCGAGCTGCTTCAACATGCCACTAAGCATCCCGGTCCGCGCGAGCGCGTCTTCGAAACCCGCCACGGTCGTCGGATCCACTCGTCCGACGCTGAGCACATGCAACTGCGGATCTCGCGTGCGCATCAGAACGTTGGTGACGTTCTCGGCCCCCGTCAAAACTTCGGCAATCCCCGCGCGCGCTCGGTCGGGCAAACCCAACGACAAACATAGGCTGCCCTGCGCATCGAGTTCCATGAGCAGCGTACGGTTGCCAGCGCGCGCAAGGGCAAGACCAAGGTTGAGGGACATCGTGGTTTTACCGACGCCCCCTTTTTGGCTAGCCACCGTGATGATGTGCATGCGTCTCCCAAGCGGTGCGCGAGCATCGAACCGCTCGCGATCCGACGCCATCGTAGCAGGAGTGCAGGTCGAATGGTGAAGGGCTTGCGTGCCGATCACCGCCTGCATGGAGCGTCAAAATCAGATCAGGCTGATGCGCTTCATCAGCGAGCCACACACATCGGACCCCGGATCGCGCTGCCGTTCGAGCGCCAAACCAGCTCGCATGATCGTGCTCGCCGTATCCGGATTGCCCATCACGAGATGGCAAATTCCGAGCATTTCGTGATCACCCGCATCGCCGTGCTTCGACACGAGATCGGTCAGAGCTGAAGCCGCCACTCGATGCGCCTCGATCATCGTTTCCGATGCTTTCTCCGGATTCGGCGCTCCTTTGGCCAGGATCATGAGCCTGAGCGCGCTGCGCTGATCTTCAGGACGATGCTCGCCAAAATCCGCAGTCGAAAACAACTCGCCATACGCCGCGTAGGCTTCGTCGAGCTTAGCTTCGCGCCAGATTTTGACGATGTTCTTGACCGTTTGAATCAGTTCGTCCTTGGTCGCCATTCCACGCACGATACACAAGTGACGGCACGGATGGGAGCGCCATGTACCCACAAACATCAGGGGCGTTTCGGCCCCAACCGGCATAAGCTCGAAGCGAAATGTTCGTCGACTTCCTGTACGAGCTTCGAGCCCGCAAAGTACCCGTAGGTACACAAGAAGCTGTCGCGCTGGGCCAAGCGCTCGCGGCGGGTCTGCACGAATCGTCGCTCGATGGTTTTTATCACGTCGCTCGCGCGCTTTGTGTGCACTCGGAATCGCATCTCGACGACTTCGATCTCGCGTTCGCAAAACACTTTCGGGGCGTGTACGTCGAGGCAAAAAAGATCGCCGACGAGTTAGCCAATTGGCTGAAGGACCCGAAAAAGCTCCGCGAGCTGTCGGAAGAAGAACGCGCGATGATCGAGGCGCTCGACCTCGACGAAGTGCGTAAACAATTCGAACAGCGTCTCAAGGAACAGAAAGAACGTCACGACGGCGGAAACCGCTGGATTGGCACGGGTGGAACGTCCCCGTTCGGTAGGGGCGGGTTTCATCCGTCAGGAATGAGCGTTGGAGGCGGATCGGGTGGACGAAGTGCGATGCAAACCGCGGACGCTCGCAAGTACGCGTCTTACCGCAACGACATCACGCTCGACGTGCGGCAGATCGAAGTGGCGCTGCGCAAATTGCGAGGTTTTACCAGGGACGGCGCCGATGAAGAGCTCGACATCGAAGGGACGATCGATGCGACGGCGAAGAACGCGGGCGAGCTGGAAGTGGTGACGCGACCTCCGCGCAGGCCGAACACGCGCGTGATCCTGATGATGGACGTGGGCGGATCGATGGACCCGTATGCGCACACGGTCTCGCAAGTGTTCAGCGCAGCCAAACGCGCGACGCACTGGAAAGAGCTGCGCACGTACTACTTTCACAACTGCGTCTACGGCAAAGTCTTCAAGACCGAAGGCTTCAAGGATCCCGTCAGCGTCCGCGACCTCATTCACGAATGCGGAAAGCACTACAAGCTGGTGTTCGTCGGCGATGCAGCGATGGCCCCGTACGAGTTGATCGGATCCGCAGGCTGGGGGGAAGACGCTCACATCGCGGGGATCAAGTGGCTAGCGATGTTGCGCGAGCATTTCGAGCGCTCCGTGTGGCTGAATCCGGATCCCCCGAGCGGCTGGAGCATGGGCACGGCGCAGGTGATCCGCGACGTGTTTCCGATGTTTCAACTGACGCTCGAAGGCTTGGGCGAAGCGGTGACGGAGCTGGTGAAGGGCAGTCGTACGAGACGGTAGTAAGGTCTGTCGTACGAGGCGCGAGAGAGTTTGTCACTCCTCACCCCCGGCCCCTCTCCAACTTCGCTTCGCTTCGCTACGTGGAGAGGGGAGAAGGAAAGAAACAACGCACGATCGTTCCGCCTGCAGGAGCATGAACGACGAGCAGATCGCCTCCATGTGCGCGTGCGATCGCTCGACATAACGGAAGGCCCAAGCCCGTACCCGTCGCTTTCGTGGTCACTCCTGGCTCGAAAATACGCTCGGCAATGGTCGGATCGATCCCTGTACCGTTGTCTTCGACCTCCAACGTCACGCCTCGTTCGTCCAACCAAACTCGCACGATGATGTGCCCGGACGAACTGTTCCCGAGAGCATCGGATGCATTCGCGATCAAGTTGGTGAGCAAACGTTCGAGCAGGATCGGCTCGGCTGATATTTGGAGGTCCAACGGATTTACTTCGACGTCGAAGTTTGCGGTCAAACCCAGCACGTTTCGTCGCGCCAAACCCACACTATCGATGACGAGACACGGCTCACGATAGATTGGCTCACCACGTACGAGACGAAGCACTCGGTCGATGACGTCCTGCGCGTGATGCATCTCGGCTTCGGCGGAATCGAGATGCCCGAGCAGTTTGTCGCGGTTGTCGACATCGCGCCGCGCGAGGAAAATCGACGAGGACGCCGACGCGAGCATGTTGCGCAGCTCGTGCGCGACGGCAGCCCCGAGTACGCCAGCAACGTCGAGCGTTTCGGCACGTTTCGAATCGGTCACGCTCGCGAGTCTAACGATCTTTTCCCCTCTCCACATGTGGAGAGGGGCTAGGGGTGAGGCACACTCTCCACATGTGGAGAGCGGCTACTGGAAAAGAAGCCCGGCGGCGGCGTTGTCCGTAACGACTGGCTGCCATGATCCACACGCCGCCGCCGGGAGACCGAACACAAGCAAGCGAAGCAAAGAGCAGCGCGCCTGCGCGCCACGACTAGCAAGCTCAGCAAGAGCAATGCCGCCGTGAAATCCCAGCGCAAAAGCACCAACGGCCGAGCGAACCGAGCCTCTCGACCGTGACAACGATGTCGTACTGGTGTGGATTTCGCCGCGTATAACGCGCGACGGACGGAAAACGTCACTCCGCGTCGGCTGCGATCGACGGCGGCGACTCCTGACGCACAGGCTCCGCCCGTACCGAAGTCTTACGCAACGGAAACAATTCGAGCGGCGAGAGGCGTTTGTCCGGGCTACCTCCGAACAACTCGAGACGGATGGATCGATGCGGCGGAGGTGTCACGCCGTCCCCTACGATCACCGCGGCAACCTCGGATGACTTGGCCGCACCCGACCCCGTGATCGACACGAGAACATCGAGCGTCACGATGTCTCCGACGATGCCCGCCCGAGCAAGCGCCGCATGCGCCTCAGCTCCGCCAACTCGTGCCGACTCGAGGTACTTGCGCACGTCGACAACCTTGCCAATGCCCTCGACGTCCCTACGAATCGGAAGGTTTGTCGCGGCCATCGCGACTTCGCAACGTGCGGCGAACATGTCCTCAGCGGTCGTCCCGACGGGTACCTCGATCGCTGCCCGGGCAAACGCGAGGATGTAACGCGCTCCCACGATCACCTTCGATATCGCCGGGTCATCTGCTCCCAAATAAGCCGCGCCCAAGAAGCGCAACCCCGCGGGAGAACATTGGTTCATGCGCGTAACAAGTGCTTCGAGCTCCAACGGATTCATCTCCCGCGCCAGACGAATGTCGACGTATTCATCGAGACTCACGACACCGAGCGAAAGCGCCGGGCTGAAGATCATGTCGGGCTTCGGATGAAAGCCCTTCGTGTAGACCGTCGTTTCTTCGACACGCCGAAACACACGCGGCAGCTCGCGCACCACGTCCAGATGTCCAAGCAGCGCCATCGCGCCCGACTTCGAAAAACGGAAGCGATACCGATGACCTCCACGACCGATCATCGGAGCCGGTGACGGTGCTTCGTCCACGACTTCCGGTGCGGTCACGACCGGCTCTTCTGGTTTCGTTGGTGCATCAACGATCATGGGCAATCGTTTGTCCGCGCCGAGTTTTCCCAGGAACGTGACGCGATCATTGCGCATCTGCGACATGTCGCAAGCAACGCCGCAGTCGTAACAAACGAGCTTTCGTTTGTCCGCGTTCGCATCCTCGATGTTCGTGTGATGAACGAACATGCCCGCGGCTTTTCCACACGGCGGGCTCAAGCGACTTTGAAGCGCTTTGCGATACTCGCGTGCCAGAAAACCTTCTTCCAGGCCCACGTCGATGTGATCCCACGGCAGCCTCGCCGTCACGGGGATCGTCCCGAGAAACCGCGAACGATCGATCTCTAACTTCGTAAACGCTTCTTCCCACACGTCGAGACGAAGCTTTTCGTCCCACGAATCGAAGCGTGCGCCGTTCTTGTAGGCATGTTCGAGCACGTTGCACAGCGATCGATCGCCTCGGGCAAACACGCCTTCGAGCACACTTCCCACTGCGTTGTGCGTCTTCAGCTTGACGGCGCGGTACTGCTTCACAGTTTGTCGCAGTAGATATTGTTTGCGATCGACTTGCTCCAGCGAATCCATCGCGGCCCACTGAAACGGCGTATGCGGCTTGGGCACGTGCGTCGACACGCTCACGGTCACCTCCGCGCCCTTCTTGCCCACCTTTCGCCCCACCGCAGCGGCTCGCGCACCCATGTCCACGATCGCGATGACGTCTTCCTCCTGCTCGGTGGGCAAACCGATCATCGAGTAGAGCTTCATGCGATCCCAGCCTCGTGAGAACACGCGCTCAGCCGTTTCCAGCAGTTGGTCTTCGGTCACGTTTTTGTTGATCACGTCGCGCATGCGTTGCGATCCGGCTTCGGGCGCAAACGTCAAACCCGATGCGCGAACACGACGCAAGTCATCGAGCAGATCGGCATCGAGCCCGTACGCTCGAAGCGACGCCACACCCAAACTCACCCGTTCCTTGGCGAGCTTGTCCGCGACCTGTTTGATGAGCGGCGAGATGCACGAAACGTCAGCCGTACTCAGCGCCGTCATGGACACTTCATCGACGCCCGATGCCTTCACCGCAGCGATCACCGTATCCACGATCTGCTGCGGATCACGCTCGCGAACGGGCCGGTAGATCATGCCAGCTTGGCAGAAACGACAACCTTCCGTGCATCCCCGCGCGATCTCGATCGACATGCGATCGAAGATCGCTTCCGGCCCGCCTGTGGGGCTCAACGTCGGGAATGGATACTTGTCGAGGTCCACGAGCGCGCGACTTACCGGCAGAGGCAAACCTGGTTCGTCAGAACCAACCACGATCTCGAAACCCGTTTCCGGATCGAGCTGCGTGCGATAAAGCGACGGAACGTAAACGGCTCCGAGCTTGGCCAGCGCGATGAGTCTGTCTCGCCGCGACAAACCTTCCTTCTTCAGACGCGTCCACGTGAGCGCTACTTGAGTCGCTTTTTCTTCGCCGTCTCCAATTACGATTGCATCGATGAACGCCGAAATCGGCTCGGGATGCGTCGCCGTCGGACCACCAGCGATGACCAACGGATCATCGTCGCATCGATCGGCTGAGCGCAGCGGAATGCCGCCCAGATCGAGCATCGTCAGCACATTCGTGTACGTCAGCTCGAATTGGAGAGAAAAACCCACCACGTCGAAATCGCGCAAAGGGCGGTGCGTTTCGAGCGAAACGAGCGAGATGTTACGCTCTCGTAATTCTTTTTCGACGTCGACCCACGGCGTGTAACAACGCTCGGCGAGCGTCCGCGGGTCCTTGTTCAAGATGTCGTAGAGGATCTTGAACCCGAGGTGGCTCATGCCGATGTCGTAGACATCCGGGAAGGCGAGACAAACCTTCGCCTCCACGTTTGCCCAGTCTTTTGCAGTCGAACCGACCTCGCCACCGGTGTAGCGCGCTGGCTTCTCTACTTTGTCGAGAAAGTCCGCGTAGGGATGGGCGAGGATGCTGGGCTTATTGACGGACACGGGAAAAACCCTCCGAACATGGAGTGATCGAGGTAGCACGCGCGTCGCGTAGCAGGAAGACGTGTGCCACCTGAGGTCGCTCGGGTTGCACGGGCGAACTTCGGCGACTACGTTGCGCCACCTCGTGTCAAACCGTTTCGAGCTAGTTTCGGGCTTCGAGCCGGCTGGTGATCAACCGCGAGCCATCGAAGAAATCTGCACGGCGTTTCATGGCACGGAGAAGTACCAGTGCCTGCTTGGCGTCACCGGTAGCGGCAAAACCTTCACCGCAGCAAAAGTCATCGAGCGCTTTCAAAAACCGACGCTCGTGATGGCCCCGAACAAGACGCTCGCGGCGCAGCTCTACGCCGAATTTCGAGACTTGTTCCCCAACAACGCCGTCCACTACTTCGTCAGTTATTACGACTATTACCAGCCCGAAGCGTACGTCCCGTCCAGCGATACGTTCATCGAGAAAGACTCGATCATCAACGATGCGATCGATCGCATGCGTCACGCGGCCACGCACGCGCTGCTGTCGCGCCCAGACGTACTCATCGTCGCGTCCGTGAGCTGCATTTACGGCATCGGCTCGGCGGAGAGTTACCACGGGCTGCTCATCAAGATGGAGCGGGGACAAGAGTTGCGCCGAGACGAACTCTTGCGACGCCTCGTCGATATCCAATACGACCGCAACGACATCGATTTTCACCGCGGTACGTTCCGCGTGCGTGGAGATGTCGTCGAGATCTTCCCAGCCTACGAAGAAAGCGTCGCCGTACGCATCGAGTTCTTCGGCGACGAGATCGAAACGATCAAAGAGGTCGATCCCCTTCGCGGCAAGGTGATCCGTGAAATCGATCGAGTCGCGATCTATCCCGGATCGCACTACGTCACCGAACAGCAACAGCTTCGAACAGCCATCACGTCCATTCGCGAAGAGCTACGCGAGCGACTCGAGTACTACGACAAAGCCGGCCGATTCCTCGAGAAACAACGCATCGAGCAACGCACGATGTACGACCTCGAGATGCTCGAGCAGATGGGCTTCTGCAACGGCATCGAGAACTATTCGCGTCATCTGTCGGGACGAAAAACGGGTGAGCCTCCGCCTACGTTGATCGACTATTTCCCGCAGGACTTTTTGCTGATCCTGGACGAATCGCACCAGACGATTCCCCAAGTGGGCGCGATGTATCGCGGCGACCGCGCGCGTAAAGAAACGCTCGTCGAATACGGCTTCCGCCTGCCCAGCGCGCTCGATAACCGACCGCTGCAGTTCGACGAGTTCGAGGGGCACTACAACAAGGTGCTTTTCGTCAGCGCTACGCCCGGTGATTACGAAGTCGCGAAGACAGGCGGAGTCGTCGTCGAGCAAATCATTCGCCCGACGGGCTTGGAAGATCCGATCATCAATGTCCGTCCGGTGACGGGTCAAGTCGACGACTTGCTGGAGCGCATTCGACAGCGCGTGTCGGAGAACGAGCGCATCCTCGTGACGACGTTGACCAAGCGCATGGCCGAGGATTTGACCGAGTACTACACGGAGCTCGGGGTGCGAGTTCGGTACCTGCACTCGGACATAGAGACGCTGGAACGAATCGAGATCCTGCGTGATCTGCGTCGAGGCGAGTTTGACGTTCTCGTTGGAATCAACTTGTTGCGTGAAGGTCTCGACCTGCCCGAGGTGTCGCTCGTGGCGATCCTGGATGCGGACAAAGAAGGATTTCTGCGCAGCGCACGGTCACTGATTCAGACGATTGGCCGTGCGGCTCGAAATGTCCGCGGCGAGGTGATCATGTATGCGGATCGCGAGACGGATTCGATGCGTCGCGCGATTCAAGAGACAAACCGTCGTCGCGAGATTCAGAAGGCGTACAACGAAAAGCACGGCATTACACCGACGACGGTGACGAAAGCCATCTTCGACATGTCGCCGACTTCTGGCTCTCGCGATTATTACGCGGTTCCGAAAACCGCGGCTGGAGCTATGGACAAAGCTGCAGCGGCGCTGGCAAACGTGGATCTTGCCGAGCGGATCGAAGCGTTGCGACAGGAAATGTTTTTGGCTGCGGAGAGCTTGGAGTTCGAGAAAGCGGCTCGACTTCGAGATCAGTTGCGCATGTTGAAAGGCGAACTGACCGACGGTGGCGACACGGGGACAGCGGACTCACCCGCGCCTGCGCGAAAAACCAAAGGCGGCATGCGAGGCGCACCGGGCACGAAAAAATCGGCTGGCCGAGGTGGTCGCGGTCGTCGCTGATTGATGGTGCGTGATTGATGAAGAAACTGATCGACGGGTCAGGTGCTCACACGAATTTGCGGGACGTGTGCCGGATCGATCGCGGGGTCCATGTGGACAGGGCTTTGCGAGGCGACCTGATCGAGTTCGCCATGAATGCGCTCGACGTCGTCGACAAGTTCGGACACGGCGATGCCGAGCGTGCCTTCGGGCGCGTCACGAAGCTTGTCGAGAGCGATTTCGAGCAGTTGTGCAGCGCTGGAGGGGCTTTTGGCGCGATGGAGCTTGTGCATCGCGGAGGCGAGGACAATGAGGCCCGTGAGCAGTTCTCGCACGGGGCCTTCGGGCCGCTGACGCCGGCTTTCTTCCCATAACTCTTGCGCCTCGAAATAGCGCCCATTGCGATACGCGAGGAAGCCGTCGGCCAAGAGTTTTTCCGGGTCGGCTCCTGGCGGCACCGGCGGTTGCGGGTGCAGCACCGGGCCGGAGCCAATGGCGTTGAGCGGGGGAATGAATGAATTGGCAAGGTCGACACTTTTGACGGAAAGCAGCCGAGCGACTTCGGCAAGGCAGGCACGCGTGGTGCCACGGAAGGCGGCGAGATCGATGCCTCCGAAGGTATCGGGAAGGTCATCGAGTTTGATCAAGGCGCGTTCGAGCAAGTGCAGTGCGCCACGCAGCTCGCCGTTGTGCCGGACCTTGTGCATCGCGTTGGTCACTTGAATGAGCGCTTGGAGAAAACGACGCGTGGTCTCGTTTTCCTCGCCTTTAGCCACGACTGTCCAGATGTCGAGCGCATCGAAATGGCAAAACGCACGGTAGGCCTCGAGCCCGCGATTGAACTCGGCTTCCCGATCGACGATGGCTCCGGTCTCGGTCTCGGTCTCGGTCTCGGCCACGCTGTCGGTCTCGCTCTCCATGTGGGTTCGCGGATGATACACGATGAACCGGGGTTTTCAAATGTAAGCACGTGAGTGGACGACATCGTTCCGCCGGGCTACACGTAACGACGTGACGAAAAGCGCATCGAGCGGCAAGATTCGGGCGGGCAAAGCCGCACGTCGCAAACCCGCTGCGGGATCGTGGGGCAGCCTAGTCGCAGCCGGTGGGGCGATCTTGGGGCTAATGGGTTTGCTTTATGCCTCGTGCAAAGACTTGGGACCGGATCCGAAACCCGAGCCTCTCGCCGCAGCGACCGTGGTCGTTGCACCGACGAATGTGGCCACTGCCGTCAAGACGGTGACGCCGCCGGCAGCAGGAGCCAAGACGCAAGCCGAAGACTGGAACGACACGCAAATCGCCTGGCATTCTTACGAAGAAGGCGTTTCACTCGCGAAGACCGAAAACAAACCGGTTTGTCTCGTATTCTTCACGAATTGGTGTCCTCATTGCCGCAATTATAGCCGCATCTTTTCTGATCCTCGTATCGTCGCCCAAGCCAAAAATTTCGTCATGGTTCGGCTCAATGCCGATGATGCTCCCGCGGTCAGTGAAGCGCATTCGCCCGATGGAGCCTACGTTCCGCGCACGTTTTTCCTCGACCGCGACGGCAAATTGCTCGCCGACATTCACGCCGCGCGTCCGAAATACGTACACTTTTACGACGAAAACAATCCCGAATCCTTGCTCTCCGGGATGGACGCGGCGTTGAAGAAGACTCGCGCGATGTGAAAATTCACGCGATGCTCACGAAACTCGCACCAATCCGTCTTTTTTCAATTCCCCCAGCAGTCGAATGACCTCCCGCTCCGCTTCGGCGCGATCGACATCGAACGTCGCGCAAAGCCGCTCGACGAGCGCCGGCACGTCTCCTGCGCCCTGCCCGAGCGACTTCCACACGACCACGCCCGCTCGGTTCAACGTGTAATAAAGCCCCGAGCCGAGATTGAGCAGCACAGCGCTGCCATCATCGAGCTGCGTGAACAGCACTTCGCGATTACATGAATACCGATCGTTCATTCAAACAGGTCCGTCGGGATAAACGTACGTGACGACGATTCGCGCGTCCAGCGTTTCTTGATAAGGCGCGCCACCAAGCTCGACCCACGCATGCGCCATCAAATCCTCACGCGCGCGAGGATCCATGCCCATCACGAATTTCGCCGCATGCCCCGAACGACGAAGAAGCGCATAACGAGTGAGCGCGCGATACAAACAAGTATCCGGAACGAACCGCAGCCGCCGATATAACGCCTCGACACGACGAAGCGCCCACCATATCTCGCCAAGCGGCGTCGGCGGATCGGGCATCACGCGAGGGGTCAGCTCGGTGAGCAATGCCGGCAGCGGAATATCCCGCACTCGGCGTAACAAACGAATCCGCAGCTCTAGCGCCTGGGCCGTCAAAGTGACTCGATTGTAAACGAGCGCCGAAATCATGAAGCCGACAATATCGAGCGTTCGACGATTTCGCACAACCTCGGCAGCGTTTCGAGACACGGCGTAAAGCTGACCTCGAATACGGGCAACTGCCCAGCAACATCGAAATAACGCGACATCATCAGCGCATTGCGCGCCGCATCGGAAAGAATGAACGAATAAATGTGCGGCAATATAGCTCGAAATGCATCCGCAGCAGAAAGTTTATGCACTTCGGCGTGAAAATCACTTGGCGCGACAATCCCTCCCGGGTGCCGCCGAAGCACCGTAATCGCCGCAAGCGGTGCCACGGTCTTTCCTTCGATGCGCTCCTGCGACCCAACGCCGGGCAGCTCGATACGCGGACGAAATGGCAAGCGCGCAGTTTCGAGCCTGCCCTCATGCGGCCAAAAGACAAGCGAATCATCCGCCCAATGGATATGTCCACGACGTGAGAGCGTAAAGCCGAGCGTGGATTTTCCGGTCCCCGAAATCCCACAAAACGCAACGACGCCCGAATTGCCCATCACGCCACTCGCATGCAGCATTTCCGCCCCTGCTGCTTGCAAGATCATCGGCAGTGCAAATCGATAATACACTTCCTCGATCGCCGCCGTACGCGCGGAATCCGCAATGGTTGCGCGTACATGGCCCGTTTCATCGACAACGCGAATGATGCCGATATGGGGAAACAGGATCCGAGGAAAGCCACCCGCCATTTCGCAGATGGCATGAGTCTGGCCATCATCGGTGGTCCAAGGAACAGCTTCGGGGCCGACTGTGAAGCAGGTGGGGTCGAGCTGGGGGTCCACTTCCACCACGAGCGGCTCGAGCGCTCGCCGGCGCAGAGACACTTCGGGAGTTGGATTCGCGGTCATCGCACAAGCTCGCGGTAGAACGTACCATTCGCTCGAACGTGATTTTTGATACACGACCGCGAAGCGCACGTCGCACGTCGTCGGGAGGAGGCAAGGGCAGCAGATAGTGCTTGCAAATTCGCGATGTTCGTGTGTGCTTTCGAGCCTGAAACATGGCTGGGCACGGGTGTGCGTCGCAGCATGGCTCGAAGATCGGACGTCGCTCGGACGAAACCCACGTCTTGCTCGAGGTTTGGATTCACGTCCGGGTCGAGTTGCGGTTGTGTATCAGTTCAGGGAAAACTTGGCCGGGGCTCGAGCAACGAGGGCTCATCCCAGGTACCCTTTCCGCGTCATCCCGGGGTCCATGTCAAACTTCGAGCCGCCCTTGCCTAGGCCCTGCACGAAGTCTTCGAGACGCCCCATCCGGACGAGCACGGGGCGTTCCCAAGCGGTCTTCGGATCGTCGTGCCGAGTGCCCATCGAAGCGTGTTCTTGCGGAATCGTGTCCTCAAGTTTCATGTAAAATACTTTCAGGCTGCGTCACGATCGAGCAAAGCGTGCGTCGAGCCATGCCTCCGTGCTTAGCAGTTGCCAGATCGGGACCCAACGTTCAGATCTACTAGAAAAAAAATGCTCCATGAGCTGATCGGCCGCTGATGGGTCCACGATACCAAGTTCCGCGAGGCGCGTCGCCCCTCCAAGACGGGACCAGGTGTTTTTGCCAAATCGACGCAAGACGTCACGCCCTAACACGGTAAAGTCCACCTTGCGCACAGGCATGGTCACCGTGGGCAGCTTTCTCTTGACCAACTCGCGCAACGGGCCCTTCATGCGCCCGCCTTGATAAAGGTGGCGTGGATGGACTCGGAGCGCAAGCTCGACGAAGTCTCGATCGAAAAAGGGATACAATATGCGTACGCCAAATTGCCCCGCCCACTCGCGTCCCTGTTCGAGTTCGATACTCAACGACGGGGTTTGAGGCAACTCGCGCATCGCCTCCACATACATTCCCTCGCCACGCGTTAGCT
>CAZETM010000191.1:0-13992 GCA_964514885.1 uncultured Polyangium sp.
ACCTTCGCTGTGCCCAGCCCCCGGATTGCCCTGATCTTTGCCCCCATTTTTCCCGCCAGACTTACCCCCAGGGCCTGGTTTGTCTCCTGAAACCGGAACGGGCATCGGCGCTCCGCCCAGTTGTCCTTCGGCTTCGCCTGCGCCTTTTTGCGCGTCATCGAGCTTCTTCTGACGCTGGCCCTCTTCAGAACCCTCTTCGCCTTCACCTTCGGCCATCCGCTTGAGTTCTTCGGCGAGGCGTTTTTGCCCTTCAGCCGACTCGAGCTCTTCGGCCAACTCTTTCAGTTGCTCCTTCGATGGCCCTTCACCCATGTCGCCTTCGCTCATCTGCGCGGCCCGCTTCTTCATGTTCTCAGCGAGCTTCTTGCGCTGCTCGGGCGTGAGCTCACCGAGCGCTTTTTCAAGCTGTTCAGCGAGCTTTTGTTGTTCCTTCGCCCCGCCCTTGCCGCTCTGAAAATCCTTTAGCGCTTGCTTTGCATCCTCGGGCAAACCCTCGCCGATCGCTTTGCCAAGATCGTTGAGCTTCTGGTTTTTCTTGGCCGATTCCTCGAGACGTTTCTTCTGTTCTTCGAGGGCTTTGGCGACATCGGGCGCGTTCTGTTTCTTTGCGGCTTCGGCGGCTTCTTCAAGCGTCTTCAACGCACGGTCGCGGTCTTCTTTCTCTAGCCGATTCGCAAGCTCTTCCATCGCGTCGTCGAACGCGACGAGATCCCGATCGCCAAGCGCTTTGGCCGCGTCTTTCATGTCGGGATTTTGCGCGAGCTTGCCGAGCGCCGACTCGAGCCCTTCGCGTTGATTGCCGTCACCGAGAGACAAACGCTCGGCCGTGATCGCATCTTTGAGTTTGGCGAGTTCCGCCTGAGCTTCGCGTTTTTCCATGCCCTCGCGAAGTTTTTCGCGGAGCTTTTTGGCTTCTTCGGCGAGTTTGTCCAGGCGCTTTCGTTGCGCTTCATCGCGAGCTTTTACGCCGGCCAAGTCGATGATTTTGTCGAGCCCTTTGATGTCCGCGAGCTTCACCGTGTCCTTGCCGGGGGGCGCTGCAGGAGCCACGGGAGCCGGCGGAAGCGGGATCCACGACACGTAGCCAATCGCCGCCAAACCTAGCGGAATCACCGCGTGCCACGGACGAAACCAACGTACCGGAGCATCTTTCGGAGCAGCCTTGGCGAGCACTTCCGTCGCGTGCGTGATGACGACGGCTCGTGCAGGATCGTCGACGTTCGCGTCGCGACGTTGCAAGTCGACGGCGGTCGAGATGGTTTCCTTTGAGCTCAAACGACCATCGAGAAACAACGCGACTTCGCCATCGTTCCAACGTTTTCGCCGCGCGATCAGTGCGCCTACGGCAGCTCCGAGCGCGCCTCCGGTGGCCATCCACGGACGCAAAGCACCGTGCCGAGTTTGCCAAGCAGCCGCCGAAGCAGCGGTGCCGAGGACCAAACCGAGAGCGGCCCCCGTCAGCACGCGTTCGAGCGTGAGACGGCGACGAACTCGGCCAGACCAACGGCGAAAAACATCGCGAAATGAGCCTTCCGCGGACGACGAAGCGGGCTTTGCCATCGTGGGCTCCTTTTTACTCGGTGCGTGGCGGAAAGGCTACCGTCTGCCCAGAGATCCGATAGCAATCTTCCGCCCCCAAACGCTGCATCGAGCTGCACGGGCACGTGTTAGGCTCGCGCGCCGCACGATCGGTAGCGCACGCTCATGGACACGACTGTCGGTTTCGCCAGCCCTGCAGACGCATCGACCGAGCACGGAGTGACGCTCGGATCGCCGAACGAGTTCTTGGATGTTGCACTCGCCGCGGGGCATTACTTCCAAGACGCGATGCCCATCGTGGAACGCACTGAGTTCGTGAACGCGCTGGTGAATTTCGTGGCATCGCCGGGCGCGCTGCGATTGATGCTGATTTCGGGCGCGGCGGGATCGGGAAAGACCAGTCTTCTCGGGTCGCTCGCCGAGGCGGTGACTCGTCGCGAGATCGAAACGACGCTGCGATTTGCCTCCGATGCCGCGCCGAGCGGAGCGGCGCAAACGGCGAAGTTGCCCAAAGGTCCATGCGTGATCGTCATCGATGATGCGCATCGAAGACCGTGCGCGACGACGTTGATGCAACAAGCTGGTGATCGCGACGACGTGCGGTTTGTCTTTACCAGCCGCCCTGGAGGTTTGTCCCGGCTGCTCGCGCTTTGTGCGCAAGAAGGGTTCTCTGCGCACGAGTGTCGGACGTTGCCGCTTTTTCCAACGCTCGAACAGACGGCGCATTTCGATACGGACGCAGTCGAGCAAAGTTACGACGCGCTGCTGACGAGAGTTTCTTCCGTGGCGGATCAAAAGGTCGTTGCGGGGCTGCTTGGGCTCATTGCAACGCTGGCGCCAATACGCACTTCGGACGAACGATTTTTGCAAGGCGCGGGCGAGTTCTTGGGTTGTCGGCGTCGAGATCTCGTTTCGGCATATCGTGCGCTCGAGCAGGCGGGCGTGATTGATCGATTCCCCCACGGAGCGCGAATCGTGCCCAGCGCTTTGACCGATCATGCGCTTTTGCGCGCAATGGTCGGAGATTGGCCGCTGTCCGGATCGCTTGCGGATCGTGCACGTACGGTGACTCGGCATTTCGGCATTCATGCGCTCGTGCCGCTGTTTCGTAATATGGGCGAAATGGATGGCCCTTCGATACCGCCTAATTCGAGCCATCGGTTTGTCCGGGAATTGTTTGATCATTGCCGCGCCGAACTCGAAGCAAGCGCAACGCTGGACCGCTGCCGGCTTCTTTCTGCATTACGCGAGCTTGGAGTCGATCAGCCTGCAGCGATGCTCGAATTGGTCCACGCCGCCTTGCATTTGCGCCCAGCGGGCGACGCACTGCAAGCTGCACAAGTTTTTCTATCAGAAACCAACGTAGCCAACGAGCTGCCGGCGATATTGCAACGCATTGCCCTTCATCCGCATCATTTTCCAGGTGCTGTTGATTTGTTGTGGGAGCTGGGACGCGACGACGTGCGTTTGCAAAGTCCGCATCCGGATCATCCAATGCGTTTGCTGCGGGATTTCGCGGCTCGTGCGCATTCGAGGCCGCTTGGGCTTCACGAAGCATTGCTCGATGCCGTAGCTCGATGGCTTGCCGAGCCCGGAGCGCATGACCACAAGCATTCGCCAATCGATGTATTGGATACGTTTCTTGCAGAATCGGATAGCGAAGACGAAGAGGGTGCTTGGGTTACGCGATTGATTGGGCTGCGCAGTCAAGCCTTGCAAGCCCTGGCCCGAGCTGCATGTTCGTCGAATCGTCGGGCGGCATTGTCGGGCGTGAGCGGGCTGGAATCGGTGCTCACGAATGCGTCCATCAGTTCGTCGATTGGTTTTCCCGAGCCAATTTGGCGCAATCGCGAACGTCTCGAAGTGCTGACGATGTTGCGCCACGTGGTGGCGAATACCTCCGATCCATTCGTGCATTTTGCGGTAGCCGACGTATTTCGCTGGACAGCGCACCGGACGACGATCGATGCCATTCGAGCATCGGCTGAAATGGCGCTCGGGGATGTACCGGAATCATCGGAGCGGCGGCTTTATGAAGCAATGACGCAACGACCGCCTCCGCATCGCGGCATCATTGATGGAGAAGTGCCGCCGTCGTCGACAATGTTAGCCGAGCAAAAAAATGCCGGACCGCGCGGAGCGGACATATCGCGAATCGTCGTCGGTGAGTGGATGGCAAAAGGTTTGGCACCCCAAACGGTCGTCGAACATATCGCCGATGCGCTCGATACTCTTTCCGTGGCGGGAAAGTCCGGATCTCCGCGGCGGCTTTTGCAAGTGTTTTCCCTGCGCCATCCCGAAGCTGCTGCGGCGGCTTGCGAAGCAATCATGCATGCGCCAACCGGGCCCCTCGGCACTCATGTCGCGGCGCTATTGCACACGCTGCGTGAATCAGCTCCCGAGCTGGCAAGCGATCTGCTGGAAAGCATCGTGAATGGCGGTGATGCCACGTTATGCGCGTCGCTCGCGCAAGCATTCCCGCGGTGGGTGGACAAACCTCGCCGCGGCGACAACGAAGCATTGCGAGAATTATTGGCGCATCCGGATGGTTTTGTGCGTCGAGCGGCCCTCGGGGCATTACGAACGCTGGCCAAGTTGGCACCGCGTGACGCCATTACGTTGGCTGCTCGAGTGGATCTTTCGGAGGGCGCCGAGACGACGGAAGCTTTGTTTGCCGCGCTCGACGGGGGAAAACTTTTCGCGGGCGATACACTTTCCGCAAAAGAGATCGCCGAGCTTCTGTCGCGTCTGGCCGTGGCCCCCAGCCTCGATGGTCATTCCACGATTCGATTTTTGCACTTGGCCGGAAAACGCCTTCCCCAAGAAACGGCTCTTTTGCTGATCGATCGGATTGGTCGCGCAACAATCGGCGAAGTGGCGCTCGTCCAAGATTTCGCGCCGCTGCCGACCGAAGGACTGCCGTCGATTCTGACGCGTTTGCCCGAATCGTCGGAGTGGCTTCCGATTTTGCGCCGCATTCGAGATCTCGGTCGAACGCGATCGAATTCGGCGCGTACGCAATCCACGCGGCTTTTTCACGCAGCATCTAAAGATTATTCGCCGCCAGCGATCGAGGTTTTATCGGAGTGGGTGCAAACGGGAGGCGCCGAAGAGCTCGAGGCGGTTTCCGTATTGCTCGAAGAAGCGCCCGTCTCGCTCTTCTTTTCGCATGTCCATTTCGTCGCCACGTTGCTCCGGCGCAGTCACGCAATGGGAGGCGCGCTTTTCGACACCGTGCAAAACACGCTGCTCGCGATTGCGCTGGGTCAAGCTCGACATCGCACGGGCACGCAGCATCCGGGGGACGCGACATTGCGAGCACAAGCGCGGGAAGCGGCGGCGAAACTTCCGCCCAGGTCGCCCGAGCAACGATTTTTCGATACGATCGTCAAACATGCAGAATCGCTGATTGCCGAGGAAAACGAGGCCGATCATGATGACCTTTTCGATTTATGATCTTCTGTAAACGAACGTACCTGGCGCCGATGGGGCTGGTGGGGCTGATGGTTTGTCTAGCCATTGCAGCCGTTTCTCCGCTTGTGAATGCCGCTCAGGAAACCACCAAAGTGGTTTTTCTTCCGGCGAGCGGCAAACTGGCTGAGCCCAAGCCTTTTTTTACGGGTCCGCGCATTGCAGCGACGATGCTGGCCACTTCCGGCATAACGGCCGTCTTCATCGGAGCCGTCTATGCATCGCGCTCGGACGATGCATTTGCGGAGTCGAGAAACCATTGTTTGGTCTCCGATCTTGATATCTGCAAACCCGAAGGTTACGAGCTGCGCAAGCAAGGCACGCAAAATGGTCGGGTAGGTACTACGGCTCTTGGAGTCGGGACGACGGCGGTCTTCCTGAGCATCGCGCTCGCGTGGGTCAATCCGGAATTTCATGCCAATCGGCGTAGCGTTTCCAGTTCTTCCGCGGTGGCGACGAAATTTCGTCTTGCGCCGGTCATCGGTGCGAGCCAGCACGGGATCGTGCTCAGCGGCGTCTTTTGATTCCGCCGCGGCGCGTCACTTTTATTTTTGAAATGAAGTGATGTTCGGTGGTGATATTCGTGGTATCATAGGCGCCCTCATCATGAAGAACATGCGGAAAACGAGCCTCGATACAGTACTTCGTCTCAAGTCCAAGCACCGCGTGGGCCAACTCGCCCGTTTGGCCTCAGCCATTGCAGAGCAGGGTGGTTTGCTTGGTGACATTACGACATTGCGTGGCGGTGAAACAGACACGCTGCGTGAAGTGACGATCGAGACAGAGGACGAAGCGCATCGCGATCGGGTGATCGAAGCGGTACGCAATGTCGATGGGGTGGAGCTTCTGGAAGCGATTGATCGGGTGTTCGATTTGCATCGCGGGGGAAAGCTGCATTCGACGAGCCGCATTGAATTGCGTAATCAGCGCGATTTGCGGTACATTTATACGCCTGGGGTGGCGCGGGTGGCGCGAGCTATCGAGCGGGAGCCGGAGCGGGCGCGACACTTGACGACGATTTGCAATTCGGTCGGCATTTTTACAAATGGCACGCGGGTGCTCGGACTTGGCAACGTAGGGCCTTTGGCGTCTTTGCCGGTCATGGAGGGCAAAGCAGTTCTTTATGACAAGTTCGTGGGGATCAGCGCGACGCCCATTCTGATCAATACGCTCGACGTGAACGAGTTCGTCGAAACGATCATGCGTTTGTCGCTCACGTTCGGCGCGATTCACCTCGAGGACATCCGGATTCCGGATTGTTATCGCATCGAGGAAGCGTTGATCGAGCGTCTTGAAACACCCGTCATGCACGACGACCAACATGGAACGGCGACGGTGGCGCTCGCTGCAGTATTGAATGCGTGCAAGATGACGGGCGTGTCCATTGAAAAGGCACGCGTCGGGCAAATTGGGCTAGGCGCGGCGGGCAGCGCCATTGCACGGTTGATGATGACGTACGGTGCACGCGACGTGCTCGTGAATGACCGCTCGGAAGAATCGATGCAATGGCTGGCAAAGCTCGGTGCAAGGCCCGTGGATTTGCAGACGCTGATGCGCGAAGCGGATATCGTCATTGCCGCGACGGGGAAACCGGGGCTCATTGATCCGAAATGGATTCGGCCGGGTCAAGTGATCTTTCCGCTGTCGAATCCGGATGCGGAAATCGAGCCGGCGGATGCAATGGCTGCGGGAGCTGCGTTTTGTTCCGACGGACGCAGCATCAACAATGCTTTGGCCTTCCCGGGGCTGTTCCGTGCTGCGCTGGAAGTTGAAAGCCGCGCGATTACACCAGGAATGCGCATTGCCGCAGCGAAAGCGATTGCATCGTGCGCCGAGCCGGGCGAAGTGGTTCCTTCGCCGCTCATTCGTGGAGTTCATGAAGCGGTCGTCAAAGCGGTCATCGCGCAAGCCCGCGCCGAGGGTCTCGAAAAGACGGCGCGTCTCGTGCGGGGCCGTTCTTCCTGACAACCTCACCCGCTCTACGGCTTCTTCATCGATACGCAGCTCCAGCTCCTCGATGACGCGCGACATGACGTCCGCCGGCAAGAGCTGATCGCCGCGCGACATACGCGTCGCAAGCGCCTGCAAAACGCGTGCTTGCCGAACTCTGACGTCGCTTTCCGTCTCCACAGGCGTGCCCATCGATCGCATCATAGCAGCTCTTGGACGCCGTTTGGGACGATTCTCGAGCGCAAAAATGGACGTTTGGCCGAGGTTCGTGATATCCTGCAGTCGTGCGTGCAAGTTTGCTCTTCCTGGCGTTCGTGTCTCTTTTTGTACCCCCGCGACTCGGATACGCGGAGACGAACACGCCGGAGGTGGCGGCTCCTGCGCCCATTGACTCGGAAGCCGCGCGAAGGTGGTGTGCGCCCGAGCTGGTGATGCTTTTTGCAGACGTGTGTGCGTTTATCCCAGACAAACCATTTGCTGGTCCGCGGACGCTGATCATTCACCTGCACGGAGTGATTCAACCAGACACGAATGCGCAATGGAATCAGCAACGGCAAGCGGCGAGGGTTGGCGCGACGTACGGTTTCACGGTGATGATGCCGCACGGGCGACGAGGTATTGGACCGACGACGATGGAGCATTGGTGGGCGTGGCCGACGAGCATCGACACGCGGAGCCGGCATGAAAAAGCGCTGATCGCAGAATGGCAAGTGGCCAAAAGCGAGCTGGAGGCCAAAGCCGCTGCGCCGTTCGAACGGACATACGTATTTGGATTTTCCAACGGGGCGTATTATGCGACGTCGCTGGCGATGCGAGGGCGTATCGAAGTGGACGGGTATGCGTTGTTTGCCGGAGGGTCGGGCGCGCCATATCATGAAAACGAAGGGAAGAAGACAAAAAAACGAGCGCCCATTGCAGTCGCTTGGGGAGCCGGGGATCCTTCGCACGACAAGCAAGAGGCATTGGTCAAATTACTGAAGCGGATTCGCTGGCCATCGATTTCATTGGGCCACGCGCGCGCAGGGCATGCGATGACGGACAAGCAGGTGGAAGAGGCGCTGAATTTCTTGGGGGCGAGGAAGTGAAGAAGGTTTGCGTTAAGTTCCGCAACGTTGCGTTCATTCATCGAATAATGTTTTCGTGTTGGGCACGACTGCGTCGAATTGTCACATTGCGCAAACCAATTACGTTCGAGGTGACGAACGCAATTTTCGAGAGCAACCGGGTGGCGGTGGATGGAGGCCCGTTCGCGGGCGAGTCGGTGACGTTCTCGATTGGGCCGTGAACACGATCGTCGTGTCCACTTTTTACCTTTCGCCGCCTCCGCGTGTCCGACGGACATGCGAAGCGCACATCTTTTCTGTTGTGGTCTCCTCACTGTCGTAGCCGCTGCTTGCAGTGGCGATAAGACGAAAAGTAACGTCGTCGTTGGCGGCGATGTCACCAACATTCTCGATCCGACCTGCGGCGTAGAAACCAAGGTCGAAACGACTCCGACCTATGCCGAAGTCGTGGCGCCCATTCTCATGAAGAATTGCGCCAATTGCCACCGCGAAGGGGGCATTGCGCCATTTTCGCTTCTCACGTACGAACAAACCAAGCCGCTCGCGGGGCTCATCAAGTCTGCTACAGCAGCGCGGGAAATGCCGCCATTCAATCCGAACAATTGCGGGCACTGCAATACGTTCCAAGATGCTCCGTGGCTTTCGCCGGAAGAAATCGCCATCATTACTGCGTGGGCCGATGCTGACGCGCCTGCTGGAGATTTGAGCAAAGCCCCCGCGCCGCCCGATGCGCCCACGGGTTTGACCGAGGCGAATGCCACGTGGGACGTGGGCGTATCGTATACGCCGAACGATAAAATTGCTGACGATTACCGTTGCTTCCTCGTGGACCCTCAAGCGGCGACGGATAAATTCCTGACCGGTTACGAGGTTTTACCTGGTGATGCACGCGTGGTGCACCACGTGATTGCATATACGCTCGATTCAGCAGCGGACGAAGCCGAAGCGGAAGCTCTGGACGCGCAAGATCCGACGCCGGGATATCCGTGCTTTGGAGGCCCGGGCGTCAACGGTTCTCGATTTACCGTCGGCTGGGCTCCTGGTGGCGGTCCGACTCGACTTCCGGCCGGTACTGGATTGCGCATTCCGGGAGGCCGCAAGCTCGTCATGCAATTGCATTACAACCTCGCCGGCGGAGCATTCCCCGACCAAACGAAGATCAAAGTCAACATGGTGGACAACGTGAGCAAGGAGGCGCGGATCGAGCGCGTCGCGGCAAATGGAATCAGTTTGCCTCCGGGTCAGCCGATGGTCGAGGTTTCCAATGAAAACCCTGTTCCTGCTCAGGCTGGTAAAGTAACGATATGGGGCGTCGCGCCGCACATGCACGGAGCCGGAAAAACCATGCTCGTGCAATCGCAGACGAACGGGCAAACGCAATGTTTGCTCGACGTCGGTAATTGGGACTTCCACTGGCAATCGTTTGCGATGTACGAGACTCCGCTCACGGTCAATGGCGGCGACATCGTGAAAATCACGTGCGGTTATGATACGACCGGACGCGATAAGATCACCACGTCCGGGGAAAGCACCGAAGACGAGATGTGCATCGCATTTTTCTACGTGACGTTATGACCGCCACGTCCCCGACTGCTTGACGACCACCTCGACATTCCCATTTCGCTCCTCCGAAGTTTCTGGTACATTCGGCGGCGATGACCGAGCCTGCGTCTTCGCCGAGTGAGCCTCGTCCCGCCAAGCGACCAAGTTCGCGCCGTATTCTGCGCGGCATCGGGTTTTCCCTGGCCGGAATCGCCGTGATTCTCCTGCTGTGGTCCGCGGCGCAAGTGGGGCTTCGACGCACACGCCCCGCACCGCTATTCTCCGAATCCGATTTGCCCGCATTGGTCCCCCCCGGCGAAAATGGGTGGGAAATATTGCGCAATGCGTGGCGGTCCGTCGGTGAGCCGAAACGCCCTGAAAAAGAAGTGGCGGAAATTTGCGACGCGAAAGCATCATTCGAAGACCGCTGGTCGTTGGCCGAAGGGCGGGCGCAAAAACTTTCCGACGTTGCGCACGACGCGTCGAAATGGATTGTCTTGCTGGACAAAGCCTTCGAGCGACCTCGTTTCACTGATAGCTGCCCCATTCAATTAGAAACGAATTGTCCGCGTGGAGTGCAATTGCTGGCATTGCACCAAATTCAAGAATCGGTGGTGTTGCACGACGCCCAGAGTGGACGCTGGGACGATGCTTTCGCGCGAACGGTGAAAATGGCGCGGACCGATGTCGATTTTTTGCCTTCGGGTCGCAGCGCAATTGGGCAGGCGGTTTCTCAATCCAATGTTCACCGCACCATGAAGCTCGTGGGCGCCTTGCTCGATGGAGCGGCGAAGGAAGCGAATGCGGGCAAGGGTCCCGACGCTACCAAAGTTGCGAGCTTTGCGAAAGAAATCGACGGTCATCTGTCAAAAATTCGCGCCGAAGACATGGAGCCTATGCGGGCTGTCGTGGCGGAATATCTTTATTCTCTGAGCGCGTTCGATTTTACGTTGGGGCCTCTTCGTGAAAAATACGGGCCGATCACGACCATCATTTACGATCCTGGCCACTCGGTAGAAATGCTCAATGGCAGATTCGAGAAGCTCGCCGCATTCGCCAGAGCGGGTGGAGTGGGCATACCTCCTGAATTTCACCGTAGTTCCACTTGGTTTTTGAGAAACCCGATGGGCCAGCGAATCGTAGAAGCCGTGCACCCAGGACTTGATGGCCGTATTCCGATCATTGAAAAGGATCGGCAGGCGATCGTCAAGGATCGCGAAGCGCTTCAAGCACGGCTGGCGGGCTATTTGAAATCGCAGTGAAAGCTTTCGAGCCTATCGGATCGATTTTCGCTGGTGAGCGCTTTCGATGGCACCTTGGCGCATGCTGGCGCGATGTGATGCAATACGAAGATTTGCTTGCGTAAACGACATAAACACGTCAATATCATTGCGCTTGTGCCGAGTGAAGATCGAATTTTCTCATTCGGCATCATTGCTTGCATCCTTGGCATCGAATCACGGGAGACACGAATGAAACGAACGCTTACGGCATCGATTCTTGGCTCGCTCGTTTGCGCTTTCGCAGTGGTGGGCTGCGATGGCACCGAATTGCAGACCACGGGAGGCGGTGGATCTGGGCTTTCGGGAAGCTCCAGCTCGTCCGGAAATGGCGGGGGCGGAGGCGTCGTTGAAACGAAGAAGTACGTGCGCATTCATTATCGTTTGCAGAACGGCGGGGATCCGAAGACGTGGGGCGTGCATTTCTGGGGCGCGGGATCGACGTCGCCGGATTGGGGATCGCCACAGACGTTCGATAAAACGGACACCTTTGGCGCCTACACGGATGTGCTCGTAGCGAATGCCGAAGAATGGCTCGGCGTGCTGCCGGTGCAATGCGCGGGTACTGATTGCAAGAAGGACGTGGAAACCAGTGTACGATTTGCGGACTTGACGCCGAATGACACGGATTCGAGCATTGCCGAATGCTGGATCACCCAAGGTCAAGCGATTTCGACGAAACCGCCCGAGGCAGCCGGGCCGGCATACAAGATCTCCAGGCCGAGTGACTTCATCGATTTGGGCAATGGCAGCGTGCGTATGATGTTCCGCGTGGCGCCAGGCTCCACGGGAATGGTCGAATATGGCGCGGCGGCCGATGCTTTGGCCATGAAAGCGTCGTGGACGGCGACGGACGACATCAACAAGAATGGTCTGGTGATTACGGGTTTGGAGACGACCAAGCCCATGTATTACCGCATTTCGACGGAAATCGATTCCGGTGGTCAAAAGCTCACGGACCAAACTGCCGTGCTCGACTTGACGCCCATATCATTCACGGCGGTGACGGACGCCGCGGATTGGGCCTCGTGGGGCGCGAAAGAAGTCATGTATCAGCTCATCGTGCGCACGTTTGCCGATGGCGGTTCGACGAAAGCGGTCGCCAATTCCACCGCCGAAAGCGGCATTGACGAAAGCGCGATGGATGGCGTGGGCGACTTGGTGGGCCTGCGTAAATCGTTGCCCTACTTGAAGGACTTCGGCGCGGACGCCATTTGGATGACGCCGGTCTTCAAGGCCAAGAGTTATCACGGGTACGACACGACGGACTTTTACGATATCGATCCGTCCGTGGGAACCATCAAAGACTTCGTGGAACTCACGACGGAAGCTCATAAGGTGGGCATCAAGATCGTTCTGGACCTCGTACAAAATCACGTCGCGGATGTCAATCCATGGTTCATTGCGGGAGCGGATCCGAAGAGCCCGGATTACGCCAAGTACCACGATTGGTTTGTCTGGTCCGACCAATACTCGAACATGCTGACGGACCAACACCCGTGGGACAGCCAATCGGTGATCTGGGCATGCAAGAACTACCAATGTTACCACCAGATCTTCAGCGGCTCGATGCCCGAGCTGAATTATCACAATCCGGAAGTTCGAGCGGAAATGAAAAAGATCTCGAAGTTCTGGATCGACTTGGGGGCCGACGGATATCGTCTCGATGCGTCGAAACACATCGATCAATTCGACGACAACAACACCATATCGCTAGACCAGCACGGCACACACGTGTGGTGGAAGGAATTCAATTCGTACGTCAAGAAAGACGTGCCGCGTCCGCCTGGCTCGGCGAAGGTCATGCTCGCGGGCGAAAACCGGTGGGATGATCCGGCAGTTTACGATAAGATGGTTCCGTACAGCAGCGACATGGATTCGCAGTTCGACTTCCCGTTCCGGAGCATCATTGGCGGGTTCCTCAATGGACAAACCGGGGCGGCTGCCGATTTCGTTGGATACACGAAAAAGGTGCAGGCGGATCTGGCCGCGGCCGGTAAAGGCGGCAATGCCAACCATTACTTCGAGCGATTCTTGTCGAATCACGACCTGGAACGTCCCTCGACGCAATTCGAAGCGGCCGGCGCAGCGCTCGAGTCCAAGCTGAAGCAAGCCGCGACGATCGTCCTGACCATGCCAGGCATGCCATGCATCTATTACGGCGAGGAATTCGGCAAAAAGGGCAAGCGGGACAAATACATCGGCAATGAAGCGTGGGAGCGTGACGAGCTCATTCGCGAGCCAATGAGCTGGTTCGAGACGAACGTGTTCTCGGGCGACAAGATGGCGAGCTGGAACATCGATTACATGAAGACGAACGATGCGAACGTCGCCCTGAATCTTGGGGTAGGCATTACGGTGGGTCCGAATCCGGATTATCCGTATGTGAAGTTCATGTCGGAGACCGAACCGGCATCGTGGGCTGCGCAAAAAGACGACATGGCGAGTCTGTTGCACTATTACAAGAAACTCGTCGCGATTCGCAAAGCGCACCCCGCCCTCACCGACCTCGATACGACGCTTTTGGTGGAAGCGGACACGGTCGATTGGTATCGATTCTCGGCCGATAACGGCATGGAAAAACTCACCATCGTGCTCAACCGCAAGTCGGCAAGCTCGATGTACACCGCGGCCGCGATGTCCACGGACCTCATCTCGAACGCGCAAGGAACGATGTTCAACGTGCCGGCGTTTGGAGCGCTGATTCTGCAAAACAACTAACGATTGGACGAACGGCTGCACTCCGTCGCGGGTTGCGGGGGAGTGCAGCTCGTTTGTCTCGACAATCGGCGTTGACCTCCGTCCGAATTACGTCTAACGCTGCGTTTCGATGTACGTACGAATCCCTCTTCTCCTCGCCTCGCTAACCTTGATCTCTTGCTCGCAACCGGCGGTAAAACCAGCCGCGCCGGCATGTTTGCCATGTCCGTCTTGTGCCACGGATGGGGTGGCTTCCGCGCAGAAGATCAACGTGGCGGCAAGCGCAGCTACGGACAAACCCACCGCGCCGCCGATGGATCCAATCGTGGACAAACTGCATACGCTGGCCCGAACGGAATCACGGGCTTACGATTTGGTCCGGTCGCTCGTGGACGAAGCGGGGTCGCGGCTTTCGGGGTCACCGGGGGACAAGGCTGCGGTCGCGT
>CAZETM010000192.1:0-13903 GCA_964514885.1 uncultured Polyangium sp.
GTACTTTTGCCGCAGGCAAAAGTACCTGGAGGGCCGCCTGCGAGCCCCCCATCGTAAACAAAGCCTCGCGCAGCGGGCGCTTGCGCCCGCGAAGCGAGCGTACAGATCGTCGTCATCCTTCCAAAACACGTTCGGCACAAATCTGAACTGGCGCCAGCCACGCAGAAGAACCCCCTCCACTTTCTCCCACCACAGCCTGGATCCAGCCCCTAACACCTCCCGCTGGGCCAACTTTTCATGTCTGGAAGGGTATTCAAAGCACTTACACCGTGCGTCCGGACGATCCGCCAAACACCACAAAAAGTCCAAAAGGTTGACAGCTTTCGGCCGTGTCCGTAGCGTGGCTGAGCCTCGTGGGAGAAAGTGGCAAAGTTGCCCATGCACTCCCAGAGGTCCCTTGGCCACGGTGGATCGCGGCCTCGAGGCAACCGTCACCAGCCGGGCTTTGCAGTGCACACGATGTTTCGCGGCCACTTCGAGCACTCGATCGACGCAAAGGGGCGTACCAGCCTTCCTGCGCGCTTTCGTGACGTGCTCGCAGCGACTGACGACTTGCGACTCGTGATCACTCCGGCGCTCTTCGACCCGTGTTTGCACGCGCACCCGATGCGCGCGTGGGAAGCGCTCGAAGAGAAGATCGCTGCGCTCCCTCAGTTCGATCCTCACGTCGTCGCGTTTCGCCGCCGCTACGTATCCGCCGCGGTCGAGTGCGAGACGGACAAACAGGGACGAATTCTCGTTCCGCCCACGCTGCGTGAACACGCGGGCTTTCAGAAGGAAGTCTTGTGGGCCGGCATGGGCCCGACGATCGAGCTTTGGTCGACGGAACGTTGGAAGGCTTCGCAGCAGATGAGCGACTCGCAACTCGCCGACTTCAAGACGGCGATCTCCGAGCAGTTCCGCCTATGAACGTGGTGAACGTCGTCCCTATGCGTCCTGTCATCGATTTGCCCCCTATGGAGAAGCAGCACCATGTGACGGTGCTTCTTCGCGAAGTCGTCGACGCAATTGCACCCAGGTCGGGCGGCTTCTACGTCGACGCAACGCTCGGCGCAGGCGGGCACGCAGAAGCCTTGCTCGATGCGGCACCGAACACGCGTTTGCTCGGCGTCGATCGCGACACGTATGCGCTCGATCTGGCCCGCGAAAGACTCGCCAGATTCGGTGATCGCGTGCTGTTCGCACATGGCCCGTTTTCAGCCATCGAAGCGCATCTAGAAAAGATTGGTGTTCCCACGATCGACGGTCTCATCGCCGACATCGGCGTGTCTTCGATGCAGATCGACGATGCCGATCGCGGCATGAGTTTTCGTTCCGAAGGACCGCTCGACATGCGCATGGATCGCTCGACGGGCGAGACGGTGCTCGAGCTCATCGAACGGCTCGATGACGACGAGTTGGCGAACATCATTTACCAGTACGGCGAAGAGCGCCGTTCGCGACGGATCGCTCGCTGCATCAAGCAAGCTGCGGCGCAAAACGAGCTACGCACGACGTTGGATTTGCGACGCGCAGTCGTGCGCGCAGTCGGTCCTTCACGTGTGGGCGGCGTGGATCCTGCGACGCGAACTTTCCAAGCGCTCCGCATCGCAGTGAATGCCGAACTGGACGAGCTGACGACACTTCTGGACGCAGCAGCACGCATCGTGAGACCAGGCGGGATCGCGGCGATCATCACGTTTCACTCGCTCGAAGATCGCATCGTCAAGCATGCGTTACGCGTGCGTGGCGTGTGGGATCCACTGACGAAGAAGCCGATCGTTCCCACCGATGAAGAGGTCGCGACAAACCCACGTGCACGCAGCGCAAAACTTCGTGCAGCGTCACGTGTCGAGGGAGAAGCGAGCGCATGACCAGCTCCGAGCGCATGAGACAACGGCCGTTCTTGGCTCTTTGGACGCTCGCAGTCCTCGCAGCGGTGGCTGCGTTCGTCGTGCATTTGGGCCTGCGCGGGAAGATCGTCGACCTTGGTTACAAGCTGGGCCGCGTGCGTGCCGAGCAAGCGCGTTTGCGTGAAGTCAAGCGTGCCTTGTCGCTAGAAGCCGCCAGTTACGAGACGCCTCAACGTGTGGAGATGGTCGCGCGCACGCTGCTCGGCATGACTCCACCGCCGGCGGAACGCGTCATTCCGATGCGCACACCGGCCAAGATCGTCGACGAGCTGTCGGAAGAAGAAACCGCTGCAGCGAATGCGGCGTTTCCAACCGTGGCCCCGAGCGCTGCTCCGGCTTCTGCCGAGGATGCAGGTACGCCATGAAAAACCTCGATCCCCAGCGCGCCAAGTGGATCCGCATCCGCATGGGCATCCTGTGCGGAATGATGGGCCTCGGGCTTGGTGTCATCGTCTCCGGTGCGCATCGGATCCAAGTCGAAGACGGCTCCGATTGGTACGACTTGGCCGAGCGTCAACGTCAACGTCGTCTGCACGTCGCGCCCAAACGCGGCACGATCTACGACCGCAACGCGACTCCGCTCGCAGAGAGCGTGGAAGTCCCCAGCGTGTCGCTCGATGCCGTCGAGATGCTTCGCGGCATCGACAAAAAATACTTGCCGATGCGCATCAAGGACTACGGCGAGCGCATCGCTGCGGCGCTGAATCTACCGCCCGAAGACGTCATCGAAAGGGTCAGTCGACGCCGTCGTTTCGTGTGGCTCAAGCGCCGCGTTTCCGAAGCTGAAGTCACTGCCATTCGCGCTCTTGCCGACAAGACCCAACGGTATCCACTTCGAGGTATCGCGATCGAAGGTGAAGGTCACCGCTTCTATCCGAACCGAGAGCTTGCAGGTCCGCTCATTGGGTTTGTCTCTCCAGACGGCGAAGGACGCGAGGGCGTCGAGCTGGCGCTCGATCAGGAATTGCGCGGCAAAGGCTCCGAAGTGCGTGGTCTTCGCGACCGCTCGGGTCGTTTGATCTTCCACGAAGGCATCGAAGACGAAGCGGCTCTTGCTGGGCACAACATCGTGCTCAGCATCGACAAGGGCATTCAGTTCACGGCCGAACGAGAGCTCGAAGCCGCGATGAGCACGTACGAAGCCGTAGGAGGCTCCGTGGTCGTTGTCGATCCAGCGACTGGCGAGATTCTCGCGATGGCGAGCGGTCCTGGGTACAACCCCAACGACTACGGAGCAGCCGATCCGGACGCTCGTCGCAATCGATGTGTCGTCGATCGTTTCGAGCCTGGATCGACGATCAAGGTCTTCACGTTTTCCACGGCTCTAGCGGCTCACAGCGTGACCCCTACCGCGAACATTTATTGCGAAGAGGGGCACATGCCGATCGACAACGTCGTCATTCACGACACGCATCCGGCCAAGTGGCTCTCGGTCACGCAGGTACTTAGTTTGTCCTCAAACATTGGTACGGCGAAGATTGCTCTCGGCCTTGGTGAGCAGCGACTTTACGAAGGCTTTCGTCGTTTCGGTTTCGGTGATCCCACGGGCCTTCCTTTCCCGGGCGAATCGATGGGCGTGCTCAGGCCTCGTGGTCGTCCTTGGGTATCGGTCGAAACGGCGACTGCGTCGTTCGGTCAAGGCATCAGCGTCACCACGTTGCAGCTCACGATGGCCATGGCTGCGGTTGCCAACGGGGGCAAACTCCTCGAACCGCTGCTGATCAAACGCATCACGGATGGCAGCGGCACGGTGCTCACGGAGAACCAGCCGCGTGTGCGTCGCGAAGCCGTGCCTCCTGGGACCGCGAAGCTCATGAGCGAGATGCTCGTCGCGGTCACCGAAGGCGACGGAACCGGTGTCGAAGCGGCGATTCCAGGCTTTCGGGTAGCTGGCAAAACCGGTACGGCGCAGAAGATCGACCCTGCCACGGGCAAGTATACGGACACGCACTACGTCGCCTCGTTCGTTGGATTCGTTCCAGCGGACAAACCACGGCTCGTGATCTCCGTCGTACTCGACGAGCCACTCGGCGGTACGTACGGCGGTGGTTCCGTTGCTGCTCCGGTATTCCGTCGCATCGGCGAGATGGCGCTTCGGTACCTTGGTGTCACACCCCGCGGCACGGTGCCGATGAAGCTGAAAGACGTGGCTGATCGTGCGCGAGAAACGGACGTCGCGACGAGCACGATTCAAGTGATGAACGAAGCGCGCGCGGCGACCGCACCGATCACCAACGGCGTGGTCACGCCTTCTTCGCCTATGAAAACCGGCGAAACGCGCGTCCCCGATTTGACTGGACAACCCGTGCGCGAAGCGATTCGCGGGGCTGCGTCGATCGGTTTGTCCCCCACCGCATTCGGCACGGGTCGACTTGCACGCACCGAACCACCGGCTGGCACGGTTTTACCAAAAGGTTCGAGCGTAAAGCTTTTCTTCGAGCCTTCGTCATGACGCACGCCGCGCCCGTTTCCCAGCGCGGAACCGATCCGCATCCGCCGTGCAAACGAGCGCGAATGGGCCGGCGCGTCGACGAACTGGTGCGGGAAATCCCGCGCTCGCGGCTGGTATCGGGCGATCCTTCCGCGTTCATCACGGGCGTCCATCACGACTCACGACGCGTTGAACCGGGCCACGCTTTCGTCGCTCGGCCTGGACAACGCACGCATGGCGAACGGTTTGTTGCGGATGCACTCGCCCGCGGCGCAAGCGTCGTCGTTGCACCTCGCGGCACGTCACGACCCGAAACGAATGTCGCGTGGATCGAAGCGGAAGACGTAGCCGCCGCGCTCGCGTTTGCCTCTGCTGCGGTCTACGGACATCCGACGTTTGCCCTCGAAGCCGTGGGGATCACCGGGACAAACGGCAAGACCACCACGTCGCATCTCGTGCAAGCGTGCATTACCGCATGCGGAGGACGTCCAGGCATCGTCGGCACGCTCGGATATCGCTTCGAGGATCTCGATCTTCCCTCGACGCACACGAGCCCCGAAGCCGACGAGCTAGCGCGAATTGCCGCTGCGATGCTCGCCCGCGGTGCATCGCATTTGGTGATGGAAGTGTCGAGTATCGCGCTTGCCGCAGCTCGCGTCGAAGCCGTTCGGTTTCGAACGGTTGCCATCACGAACCTCACGCAAGACCACCTCGACTACCACGGCACGATGGAAGCCTACGCCGAGGCCAAGGCTCGTTTGTTCGTCGACCTCGGCCCAGGCTCGGCCGCGATCAACATCGACGATCCCTTCGGACGCGACCTTGTCCGACGCATCGCTCCACGCGGTTTGACTGGACCAACCGCTTCCACTCTCCTTCGGTATTCGACCGATCCAAACGTTTCCTCACGCGACGCCGACGTAGCTCCGTTGTCCGTTGCGTTTACGCCCGCAGGCATTTCGCTCGTTGCCCGTACGCCCGGGGGAAACGTGACGATCGAGTCGCCACTCGTTGGTGGTCATAACGTTCAGAATTTGCTTGCCGCCGTGTCGATCGCGCACTTGCTCGACCTCGATCTGAACAAGGCTGCTGAAGCGCTCTCCACGCCCATCCAAGTCGCCGGACGTCTCGAACGATGCGACGACCCGGCCAACGACGACGTCATCGTCCTCGTCGATTACGCCCACACGCCTGACGCTCTTGCGCGCGTACTCGAAAGCGTCCGCGCATACGGTCAGCGTCGTGTCATTTGCGTATTTGGTTGCGGTGGCGATCGCGATCCCACGAAGCGTCCGCTCATGGGTGAAGCTGTCGGACGCGGTGCCGACGTCGCGTTCGTCACGAACGACAACCCACGTAGCGAAGATCCACGGGCCATCGCCGACGCGATCCTCCCCGGTTTGTCGGGGCGCAACGCCAAGGTTTTCGTCGAACTCGACCGGGCCAAGGCCATCGAGCGCGCGGTGCTCGATGCAGCCGCGAGCGACATCGTTCTCATCGCCGGCAAGGGTCACGAGCCGTATCAAATCATCGGCGGCGTCACGTTGCCCTTCGATGACCGCATCGAAGCTCGCAAGGCGCTCGAGTTGCGACGTACGCGCGGAGGAGGTGCCTGATGGGTACGGCCATCCCGCTCAACGCGGCATCGTTTGTCTTGACGGACATCCCCCAAGTGGTGGGTGGGCAGCTCGTCACGAGTGGCTCGCTCGCTCTTGGTGACGTCGTCAGTTCCATCTCGACCGATACACGCACGCTCACCCCGGGCTCGCTCTTCGTCGCGCTCGCGGGCGAACGATTCGACGGCCACGATTACCTGGAAACAGCCGCGCAAAACGGTGCTCGAGTGGCCATCGTCGAGCGTGATGTGCAGGCTCCAGCGGGCCTCGCGATCATTCGTTGTGCGTCCACGCTTGCGGCTCTCGGCGCACTTGCCAAAGCGCATCTCGAACGTTGGCGATCGTTTGAGGGCAAACGAACCATCGTGGCGATCACGGGTTCGGCTGGAAAAACGACCACCCGAGTCGCCACGACCGCCATGCTGGCGGAAATCTATCCCGGCATGGTCCACTCGACGCGCGGGAACTTGAACAACTTGGTTGGCGTTCCCATGACCGTGTTTGGTTTGGACAAACATCACCACTTTGCGGTCATCGAGATGGGTATGAACCAACCTGGCGAGATTGCTCAGCTCACGACCATTGCTCGTCCCGACGTGGCCATCGTCACGCTCGTCTCGGCGGCACATGTCGAAGGCGTTGGATCCATCGAAGGCGTAGCGCACGAAAAAGGCGCGCTGTTCCGAGCGCTCGGTGCCGACGGCATCGCCATCGCCAACGGTGACGACACACGAGTCGTTTCAGCTCAAAGCGATTCCGTTGCAACACAAAAGATTTGTTACGGCACGCGTGAAGGCGTCGACCTGCGCATCACCAGCCGTCATCCCGAAGGTTTGTCCAGCTCTCGCGTCACGCTCTCGCGAAGAGACGGCACGACCCTGGAGTTTGTCACGCCCCTCATTGGCGAAGCCGGTGCGTATGCGTGCGCAGCGGCCGTGAGCGTTGCCGAGGCCATCAGTGGCGAGCGGATGGCTTCGGTGATCGTCGAAGCAGCGTTTGCCGACGCGGAAGTAGGCGGTGGCGCCGGACGCCTCGTCCCTCGCGAGCTTGGCCAAGGCGTCGTCGTCATCGACGACAGTTACAACGCGAATCCCGCATCGAGCGCCGCATCGATTCGTACGGCGGCGGAGCTTGCTCGCGCGTCGAACAAGCGTCTCCTGCTCGTGCTCGGTGCGATGTACGAACTCGGCGTCGAATCAGCGAACGGTCACGACGACGTCGGTCGCGTGGCTGGATCGAGCGGCGCGGCGCAGGTGTTTGCCATCGCGGGCGACGCGGATCGAATCGCGGCACGCGCGTTAGAGGCTGGCGTGCCCGGTACGTTTTTCCAAACCAGCGCAGAAGCGGCGCCTGCCGTCGCTTGTGCAGTTTGTCCAGGAGATCTCATCCTCGTGAAAGGCTCACGCGGCGTCGGTACCGAAAAGGTCGTGCGCGAGTTGTCTCTCGTGCTGGGTGAGCGGGTTGCGACTGTGGAGGCTACAGCTTGATTTACGAGCTCTTTTACCCGCTCAAGTTCCACTATCGCTCGTTGAGTTTCCTCAACGTTCTTCGGTACATCCCCTTCCGCACCATCATGGCGACCATCACCGCCATGCTGCTCGCGTTCATGCTGGCACCGTGGTTCATCCGCGAGCTGAAGCGTAAGCAGATCGGTCAAGTCGTTCGCGAGGAAGGCCCCGAGACCCACAAGATCAAGGCCGGCACGCCCACGATGGGCGGCGCGTTGATCCTGCTCTCGCTCTTGCTTCCGACGGCTCTTTGGGCCGACTTGCGTAACCCCTTCGTCCTCGCCACGACCGCAGTGACCGCTGGTTACGGCGTCATCGGATACCTCGACGACTACCTCAAGATCAAGCGCAAGAACACGGGCGGTTTGCCCGGACGATACAAGCTTCTCGGGCAAGTCCTCATCGGTGGCGCGGCCATCTCGTACACGTTCCTCGACAAGTCGAAGCTACCTGCGAACTGGTCCGAATTCGGCACCCAATTGCCCGCGGATTGGGCCGACATCTGCACCCACTTGGCGTTGCCATTCGCCGCGTTTTCCAAACATTCGATCGTCTTACCGCTCTGGTTCTACATCCCCTTCGCGGTGTTCGTCGTTGTCGCTTGGTCAAACGCCGTGAACCTGACCGACGGTCTCGATGGCCTCGCGATAGGCCCGGTCATGATCAACGCCGGCACGTATTTGATCTGGTCGTATGTGGCAGGAGCAACGATCGCGAACTTCTCGCTCGCCACGTACCTCGACATCCCGAAGATCGCTTCTGCAGGCGAATTGGCCGTGTATTGCGGCTCGGTGATCGGCGCTGGAATCGGGTTTCTTTGGTACAACACCTACCCCGCACAAGTGTTCATGGGCGACGTCGGATCGCTCGCCTTGGGTGGTGGTTTGGGCATGCTCGCCGTGTTCACGAAGAACGAGCTGCTCAGCATTCTTTTGGGCGGTGTGTTCTTCGTCGAGACGGTCAGCGTCATCGCGCAAGTCACCTCCTACAAGCTCTTCAAGAAGCGCGTTTTCTTGATGGCTCCGATTCACCACCACTACGAAAAAAAGGGGTGGCCCGAGCCGAAGATCATCGTTCGCTTCTGGATCATCTCCATCCTCTTGGCGCTGTTCAGTCTGGCGTCGATGAAGCTCAGGTGACGCTGATGATGCTCTCCGATCGTAGCGTCCTCGTGATTGGTTTGGGCCGAAGCGGCATCGCCGCGGCACGCTTGTGTTTGTCCAAAGGCGCACGCGTCACGGTCACCGACTCCGCGCCTCGCGAGCGTTTGTCCAAGAACGCCCTCACACTCGAAACCGAAGGCGTAACCATCGTCGCTGGAGGTCATCCGGACTCGCTTTTCGACGGCCTCGATCTGGTCGTCATCTCGCCCGGCGTGCCTTCGTTTGCAGCTCTCGATGCATGGGAGCGCGCAGGTGGCGAAGTCATCGGCGAGATGGAGCTGGCGTCACGATTTGTTACGGCACCGATCGCGCTGATTGGCGGGACGAACGGCAAGAGCACCACCACCGCGCTCGTCCACGAGATGCTCGAAGCTTCGGGCAAGAAGTCGTTCATTGGAGGCAACTTCGGCGACCCGCTCGCCGAGGTTGTCGGGACAGACTTCGACGCGCTCGTGCTGGAAATCTCCAGTTTTCAAGCGGAACGAGTGCCCACGCTGCGCGCCAAAGTGCACGTGCTCCTGAACATCACCGACGATCACCTCGATCGGTATCCAGACTTCGATGCCTACGCACACGCGAAGGGCAATCCGTTCGAGCGCATGACGGCAGACGACGTCGCGGTCCTCCCGCTTGGCGATGCGATCGTCAAGAAGCAGGCCGATCGCGGCCCTGCCAAACAAGTCACCTTCAGCGAGTCCGATGCGTCCGCGATGGTTTGTCGCGATGGAGATGCCATCGTCGATCGCGGAAACAACGCGCGATATCCGCTGTCGTTGTTGCGCATCAAAGGCACGCACAACATCGCCAACGCTTGTGCAGCGATTGCTGCCGCGACTGCGATGGGTGCGACGGCCGAAGGCATTACGAAGACGTTGTCCACGTTCGAGGGACTTGGGCATCGCACGGTGCTCGTCGGCGAAGTCGACGGCGTGAAGTATTACGACGACTCGAAGGGCACGAACGTTGGTGCATCCGTTGCAGCGTTGCGCGGTTTGGAAGAACCGAAAGCGGTGCTCATCGCGGGTGGTCGAGACAAACTCGGTGATTACGGACCGCTCGTTGCAGCGCTACGTGATCGCGGCCGGGCGCTCGTGGTGATTGGCGAGGCTGCTGATCGCATTGCATCCGCGGCCGAGGGAGCCGTGCCCACCGAGCGAGCGAATTCGATGCCGGAAGCCGTGCAAATTGCACGTTCTTTGGCCCAACGCGGCGATGCGGTTTTGCTGAGCCCTGCATGTTCGAGTTTCGACATGTTCCGGGACTACAAAGACCGCGGGGACGCGTTTGTCCGGGCGGTCCGTGAGATGGGGTTTGGGGCGAAGGACGCCGAAGGCGATCCGAAGCCCCAAATGCACAAACTGCAGGAGGTACGATCGTGAACGGCAGCGCCATCATCGACGGCATGCGTCCCGCGGGGGATCGCCGCCACAGCAGCGCGCCCCCTCCGAAAAACCGCCACGTTGCGCCTTCGACGCCGCCGCCGAAAGGCAACGCCAAGAAGGACGACAACCGTCCGGATGCAGCCGCTGTCGCGAACGGTTTGGGCTTCGGCAACCTCTTGAAATCCAGCCCATCCGGGCCAGTCGATTCGGTGCTCGCCGCCGTCGTCATCGCCCTCATCGGGTTTGGCGTGGTCATGGTCTACAGCGCCAGCGCGATCGAAGCGACCGTGCGTCATCACGACGCGCAGTTCTTCTTGAAGCGCCAAGCCATCTACGCGCTCGTCGCGATGACCACGATGTGGCTCGTCAGCCGCTTCGATTACCGCAAGCTGCGGGTCTTCACGTATCCGATCTTGGCGACCGTCACGCTCATGCTCGGCATGACCGTTGCCGGTCTCGGCCATCGCGCAGGCAACGCGTATCGCTGGATTGCGCTTGGGCCCATTCACATTCAGCCGGCGGAGATGGCGAAGCTCGGCATCGTCATGTGGCTGGCGTATTCGCTCTCGAAAAAGGCCGAGAAGATCAAGAGTTTTTCTGTTGGCTTTTTGCCGCACTTGATCGTCGTTGGTGTCCTCATCTTGCTGTGTTTGAAGCAGCCGGACTTCGGCAGCGCCGTCGTGCTCTTGTTCTTGACGTTTACGCTGCTGTTCGTCGCTGGCGCACGTCTTCCGTACATCGCTGCGTTCACCGCACTGCTTGGCATGGGAGCCGTCGCGCTCGTTCTGTTCAGCGACTATCGCTACAAGCGCTACCTCGCGTTCATCGACATGGACAACCACCGGCAGGACTTGGCGTATCAGCCGTTCCAGTCGGTCATGAGCTTCGGTTCGGGTGGATGGACGGGGCTTGGTTTGGGCAAGGGTTTGCAGGTGCTCTACCTGCCTGAAGCGCACACGGACTTCATCAGCGCGATCATTGGCGAAGAGCTTGGATTCCTTGGGATTTTGGCTCTTTGCGGTGCGTACCTGCTCATCGTTTCGCGTGGCGTGAAGATCGCCCTCGAAGCAGCAGACGACTACGGCAGCTTCCTCTCGTTCGGCATCGCGACATTGTTTGGGGTCCAAGCATTGGTCAACCTCGCCGTCGCCATGGCCATTCTGCCCACGAAGGGTTTGACCTTGCCGTTCATGAGCTACGGCGGTTCGTCACTGCTCGTGAACGCCGCGGGCATCGGCGTGATGCTCAGCGTCAGTCGTCCACGTACGAACGAAGTTCCGGCCGAGCTACGTGCGCATGCAAAGCGCAGTGAAGGTGCTCCGAGCGCTTCGGCGGTCGTGGCGACTGCAGCCGAGCAGGGAGCGTCCGAGTGACGACGATCTTCCTCGCCGGCGGTGGCACGGGTGGCCACGTTTTTCCGATGCTCGCGGTCGGCGACGCGATCGGTTTGTCCGATCCTTCGTGCCGCGTGATCTACGTCGGAACCGCTCGTGGGCTCGAAGCTCGCGTCGTCCCTGAAAAAGGCGCGCACTTGGAGTTGCTCGATATTTTGCCGTTGCGCGGTGGTGGATGGTCAGGGTTTGCCCGCGGCGTGCAACACGCAGCCGCAGCGATTCCCCAAGCCCGAGACCTGGTTCGTAAGCTCAAACCTTCCGCGGTTTTGTCCGTCGGTGGTTATGCCGCGGGGCCGGTTTGTCTCGCCGCACGAACGCTCGGCGTAGCCGTCGGGATTCTCGAGCCGAACAGCGTGATGGGCTTGTCGAACCGTTTGCTCTCGCCGTTTGCCGTGCGCGCGTACACGTCGTTCCCCGAGGTCGATCGGTATTTCCGGCCCAGCATCGTCCGTCGTTTCGGCGTGCCTTTGCGTCGCGCATTTACTCCGGCGGCGTACGAACCACACCCGGACAAACTATCGCTTTTGGTACTGGGCGGAAGCCAAGGAGCCAAGGCGCTCAACGACACCCTTCCCCGCGCCATCGCTCGCCTGAAGGACCGCGTCCCAGGTCTTTCCGTGACGCATCAGACGGGACGCGAACGAGAAGTCGAAGCTCGTGCGCTCTACGAATCACTTGGTTTGTCCAAGCAAGCATCGGTCGTTCCGTTCATCGACGACATGGCCTCGGCGCTCATCCATGCCGACATCGTCATCGCTCGTGCAGGTGCATCGACGCTCGCCGAGCTGTGTGCGGTCGGTCGTCCATCGATCCTGATCCCCTACCCGTTCGCGGCGGATGATCACCAATTCCACAACGCCAAGTCGCTCGAACGCCGTGGCGGAGCGATCGCGTTGCGACAAGACGATGCAACGATCGAACGTGTTGCGACCGAGATCGAACGTCTGGCATCCACGATCGAGCGACGCATCGCGATGGCTGGTGCAGCAGCGGGCTGTGGTGCATCGGACGCAGCGATGCGCATCGCGACGGATCTGTTGGAGCTCGCTCGTCTTCGAGAACAACGCGGCCTCTCGCAGGCTCGAGAAAGGGCTGTGTGATGTTTCGAGGGCGCGTTCGGCACATTCATTTCGTTGGTGTCGGTGGCATCGGCATGAGCGGCCTCGCGGAGATTCTGCGGTCGCTCGAGTTCGATGTTTCCGGCTCGGACATCAAGGAAGGCGACAACACCCGTCGTCTCACGTCGCTCGGTGTGCGTATCGACATCGGCCATCGCGCGGAGAACGTGCGGGGCGTCGATGTCGTCGTCTATTCGAGCGCGGTTGCGAAGGACAATCCCGAGCTTGTCGAAGCGCGCGGTTTGGGCATTCCGATCATCGCGCGAGCCGAGATGCTCGCGGAGCTCATGCGCCTCAAGTACGGCGTAGCGATCGCGGGTTCGCACGGAAAAACCACGACCACGTCGCTCGTTGCCACGGTGCTTCGTCACGCGGGTTTGGACCCGACGGTGGTCGTCGGCGGCAAGATGGCAGCGCTCGGATCGAACGCGCGTTTGGGGGCCGGTGACTTGCTCGTTGCCGAAGCCGATGAAAGCGACGGATCGTTTTTGCGTCTCACGCCAACGATCGCGGTCGTGACGAACATCGATCCGGAGCATCTCGATCACTACGGAACGCTCGAGAAGCTGAAGGATTCGTTCATCGAATTTGCCACGCGCGTGCCGTTTTACGGCTTGGCGGTCCTTTGTTTGGACCATCCCAACGTGCAGGACATTTTGCCGAACATTGCGCGACGCACGGTCACGTACGGTTTGTCTCCGCATGCCGACTACAGCGCGCGCGGCGTGCAGTTCCGAGGCTTGGAAACCAGCTTCAACGCGTATCGGCGTGGCCAAGCGCTTGGTGCGTTCACCGTGCGTATGCCTGGTGCGCACAACGTCTTGAATTGTCTAGCGACGATCGCTGTGGCCGACGAGTTGGAAGTTCCGCTCAACGTCATCAAGCAAGCGCTCGCGACGTTCGGTGGTGTTGCGCGAAGGTTCACCGTCGTAGGAACTCCGCGCGACGTCATGTTGATCGACGACTACGGCCATCATCCGGCGGAAGTGCGCGCGACGATCGAAGCTGCGCGCCGAGCATTTCCCGAAGATGGCCGACGCATCATCGTTGCGTTTCAACCGCATCGTTACACGCGAACGCGTGACCTTTTCGACGAGTTTGTCCGGGCCTTCAACGACGCGGATATGCTGTTTTTGACGGACATCTACGCGGCCGGCGAAGCACCCATTCCGGACATCTCCTCCGAGCGGCTCGCCAAGTCGATTCGCCAGCACGGTCATCACCACGTCACGCACGTGGCGGACAAGAACACCTTGCACGAAGCGATTGCGAGCGTGGTTCGTCGCGGTGATGTCGTGATCGCGCTCGGAGCTGGTGACATCAACAAGATGCTGGGCCGACTGCGCACCCATCTCGAAGCCTTGCCCGAGGAACTACCCCGGGCGCAGGTGGTGGTTGA
>CAZETM010000193.1:0-13900 GCA_964514885.1 uncultured Polyangium sp.
TGAGTCGCCGAAGACCGATGGGGGGTCTGTTCAGCCCCACCCCCCACCCTCGCAACCTATTGATCCCTTAAATGGAAAACCGAACACGCAGGATCCGAATCCCAAAAACCGGGACGAGGCGGGTCAGAACTGACCCACGACGACTTGCGTATGGCGTCTGTAAATTCCGGTCACGTTTAGGGATTTTCCTGTCGCCCAGTTCGGTGTAGGCTGCGTGTTGCGGATTCGTTTGCAGTAACGCTCTCCGTATCGGTAGCACCCTTCGGCGGTTCAGTGCACGCTCGCGCTGCTCACGTTGCAGGATCACAAGTAAAATCAACGACCCGCACACGCGAAATCACCGACGTATGCAGCCGCAGATGAAACCCGTACAGGAAAGGCCAGAACACACCACCAGTGCGCATGCGCACGAAGAAAGTGGCGTTCGTGCCATCCCGGCTGCGTGTCGCGCAATGATCGCTGCCGAGCAGATCAACTTCATCGCGGAGCCGCCGGTTTCTGGAGTTCGTCCTCGCAAACCGTTTCGGGCGTCCACCGAGAAGGTTTGTCCGAAGATGATCGAGACCCATATGCCGCTCGTGCATCAAGTCGTCACGCAAATCTCTTGTCGAGTCCCGGCAAACGTTCTTCGCGACGACCTGGTTGCCGCCGGCATCTTCGGACTGGTCGACTCGCTCCGGAAAAACGGCGGGGACGGCGGCGAAACGTTCGAGTGGTACGCACGTATGCGCATTCGCGGTGCCGTGCTCGACGAACTGCGTGCTCAAGACTGGCTGACGCGTCGAGGTCGCGATGCGGTCAACGCCGCATCGTTGCGTGAAGATGGCGAGTCAGATGCCGCCGTGCTCGTGGGGCTCGATGATGTCTCACTCAACGAAGAGCAAGAATTCTTGGCCGTAGCCGAGCCGGATCCCGCTGCGACGTACGAGTCGAAAGAAACGATGCAGACGCTGATTCGCGCCGTCGAGCGACTGCCCGAGCGCGAGCGCCTCGTGATCTTCATGTACTACTTCGAGGAAGCGCGATTCAAAGAGATCGGAGTTGCGCTTGGTGGAGTGTGCGAGCCACGAGTGTCGCAAATTCATTACCGTGCTCTGGGAAGGCTCAAGAGCATGTTCGAAGAGAAGCGGTATCGCGCGCCTAAACGCTACGTCAGTGCGACGCCCGAGCCCCAGCCCGAAGAGTCCGGTTTGTCTTCGGACGATTGGGAAAACTCTTTGCAGTCCAACGATTTGCCAGTCGACGAAGCGAAGGCAGACGTCGCGTAAATCCGTGAGTCTTTGGGTCGGTTTGACCGCGTAGTGGACAAACCGAAACTGGTCCAGCGCTAGCTGGTCCGGGTCCAGGGGTGGATAACCTCCAGTTGGTACATTTGGGGCTTCGGATCGCCTTCGGCGTCCTTCGCCCCAAACCCCAAGTTCGGGTCTGGGGTGAAACCCCAGCTCAACGCAGCGAAATCGCTCGGCCCTTCATCGATGCTTTGAGCACATACAATGTCGACGTTTCGTAACGCGCTTCCGGCGGCGTCTCCGAACCCGCTCGATGCAAATACGCGTTCTGATGCGTGCCTCGATCGAGCGCGACGACTCGTGCACATCCGCTATCGACCAACGCATCCGTCGTCGCTTCGTCCGTGTCGAACGTCGTCGTCGCGACGAGCACCGAGCCATCGTCGAGCACACACAGCCCTGCGCGCGGACGCATCGACCCCACGATGCGCGCTTCCGGCAGCGGACGTCCTTCGTCGGCCGTCAGCGGAAGCTCCGCTGCATCGCATTCGGCCGTGGGCGTGAAGGCTTCGCTGCGCTCGATCCGCGCACGATCACTCTCCACCACGAGCACGCCTGCACCCGGATCGAATTTGACGCCGATCGATCCACCCATCGCCAGACCTCGAGCTGCTTTGCGCTTCGCCGTACCGAGACCGATCGCCACGAGCACACGCCCTTGCTCATCCGCTGCGAGAGCATCTGGAAACGTGCCTCCGAAACGATGCGTCAGCTCTTTGCTCCCCGCCCGAATCCGAAAGTTGAAGCGTTCTGGCGCGAACAACGTGAGCTTCACTTGAGCACCAAGTTTGGTGACCGTGGCACTGAGCAGTGCTGGCTGCCACGTCGGATCGGGCTGCGGTCCCGCATCGGCTTCCCACGAAACACCTTCAGGCAAAGGCACTTCGGGACGACCCGGGCGAACCACGACGTACACGAACTCGTGCGGTGAGCCCGTCCAAAATCGTTTGGGATCAAATGATTGGGACCCAAACAATGTCGACGCGCGGTTTGTCTCTCCATCACGAGACACAAAACCAAAACCCACGGGATCCGGTCCCGTCGACAGCGCCAGCGCATCCTGGCAACCAGCAAGCTGCAACGCTCGTGCAAGCAGCTCGGTCGGAATGCTCTCGCCGTACGCGTAAACGAGATGCCCACCACTCGTCACACCGAGACCCGACCGCGTGATCAGCCGAGCGTCACGAGCATCAGAGGCCGCGAATGTCGCGAGCTTTCCATCCACGATGAGCGGCGCGCTGGTTTGCCACACGGCTCGGATCGTCGCGGGTACGTCTTCATCGAGCGGCCAAGGTCCGAGCGCTGGGCGACCAAAACGATCGACCGCAAGCGTTGGCGCCGAGCGACGTGGAAACACGATCGTCTGCTGTTGCAACACCACTCCCGCTGCATCCGAACCATCAGGCACGCCGCTCGCAAACACGGCCACCGCAGTCGATGCATCCGCGGCTGCAATACGCCCATCCCCATGCAGTCCCGTCTCCGAGCGCGGAAACACAGTTCCTGCGACCGGACGCAGTTCGAGACGTCGACCATCCATCGCGACGAGACGCACGACGGAATGCGGACGTTTTGGATCGGGACGAACGCGCGTTTCGAAGAACGCGGGCGGTGCATTTGACGACGCTCCGGGCAGTGGAAACTCACGCGATGCGGGCAACCACAAGCCTTCTCCTGGAAGGACTTTGTCGGCGCGCAGCACGAGCTTCGGCGGCGGGAAATCGCCTTCGTTTGCAGTCGTTTCTCCACCCGTTGCGGGCGGAAGCTCAGCCATCGGAGGCGACGACGATTCACGCAGACGAGCCCATGTGTCGTGCAGCCGAGCATATGCACCACGGAACTGTTCAGCTCGCGCGAGGCCCAGCGTTGCATGCAGTGACTGCTCGACGAAACGTGCGCCAGGCGTGACCGGATGAGGCAACCGCTGCGCACGCACTCCATGCTCATCACGCGGCCCAGGATTCACCGACGCATCAGAAAGACTCACCGCTGCAGCTTGTGCAGACTCGCCAAGCGCCATCACCAGCGCATCCGACGTCAGCTCGAAACGAGCTTGTTTTGGAGGCGTAACGAAGCTTGTTTCGATCCGACCGATGCCTCTGGAACTGCCCGAGCCGATCCAATTTTCGACGTACGTGGCGAATCGTTCGGATCGCGTGCGTGCTTCCCACACGCCCAGATCACCGGCCAGCTCGAGCACCGAGATGGTTTGGACTACCGAACCCACGTTCGTTGCGTACGCTGCGTGCTGACCTTGCGCGACCAGATCATGTTCGTGACCGCGAGGTGTTTTCGTCAGGTTCACGACGCGACGAAGTGCGATGGGCCTGCCTGCTCGGGTCAGGCGTACTTCGGCGCGGAACAGATCGTTTGAGCTCGAACCATTGAGCGCGGCGAGGAACAAAACACGACGCCCGACGAGTGCATCGTGCAGTACCCCGCCTCGGCCTTCCCACACGAAATCGTCAGGTTTGACCGTGCCTCCGACCGATGCGCCGAGCATGCCGCTGATGGCTTCCACGCTGCGTTCGGCAGGACGGGGCATCGTCGCGAAACGCACGACGAGCGTCACGAACATCAGCGAGCCGACGAGCAGTCCGCGCGTGCGTGCGTACGCCATCACGGGCCCGAGAAACGAGCCGAACGGCGAGGTCATGATGAGGAGCCAGTGCTGATGAGGACTCGCACGACGATGCAGGCGTTGTAGCGAAGAGGCTTCGAGGTTCGAAGCCCCGATATAGTTTCAGCTCGAAGCAATTCCGAGCAACTTCCGAGCGCGATCAGGCTCGACGACTTCGCGTCCGATTGTCTTGGCATACGCGGCGGCACGCGCCACCAAGGGGGCGCTGCCCTCGGAAAGAACGCCTTTTTCCAGGTAAATGTTGTCCTCGAGCCCCACGCGGGCATGGCCTCCGAGGCGAATCGCCAGCTCGGTCATCGGCTTTTGATGACGTCCCACGGCAGCCACGGCCCAGGTCGAACCTTGCGGGATCTGCGTGATCATGAACCGCACGACCTCTTCACTCGGTTGGATGCCACCGGGGACTCCCAGGACAAACTGGAAGTGCAGCGGCGCGGAGATCACTCCTTGTTTGAACAACTCCGCAGCCTCGTGAAGATGTCCGACTTCGTAACATTCCAGCTCGGCGATGCTGCCCGCTTCGCGAATGCGTGCGGCGATCTTGCGAATGTCGGGGCGCGTGTTGACGAAGATGTCGTCGCCGAAGTTGATCGTGCCGCAGTTGAGCGTCGCCATCTCGGGCTTGCACTGCAGACCTCCGAGACGTTCTTCGATGGACATGCCCACGGCACCACCGGTCGACACTTGAATGATCACGTCGGTCTTTTCGCGAATGCGCGCGATCGCTTCACCGAACAGATCTGCAGACTGCGAAGGCGTTCCATCAGCGTTGCGCACGTGCAGATGGATCACCGAAACGCCTGCATCGCGACACTTCGCGGCTTCGTCGGCAAGCTCTGCCGCGGTGATCGGCAAGTAGGGCGTGTGCGCGCGCGTCACTTCCGCACCGACGATCGCGGCGGTGATGATCAACGGCGACTCGGGTGGCGTGATGATCACGTGCGGAGCCGGCGTGATGATCACGTGCGGAGCCGGTGTGATGATCGGTCGCGGCTCGGGCAGTTGTGCAACGAGATCAGCGACGTGAGACGACAGCGCGGGCAGCACCAACCGAGGCTTGCGTTGCAGCTCTTTCGGCACGACGCACGTACCCAGCGCGCGACAAACCACGATAGGCTCGGCATGCGCATCGGCTGCGGATGGCGAGACATCTGGCGAGCGCACGTTGGAGACCACCTTGCGCGCTTCGAAGGCCATCGTGCGCGACGTGTTTCCCACCTTGGTGATGACGCCAGTCGCTTCGATGTAGTCACCCGACCGAACTGGCGCGAGAAACTCGATCGCTTCGTAGGCGCGAAACAATCCTTCATCGCCATCGAGGCGGATGAGCAGTTCTGTGGCAACATCGCCGAACAGCGCGAGAATGCGCGCGCCGTCAACAAGCTCGCCTGCATAATGTGCTTCGTGCGCCGCGATGCGAACACGCAGCGTCACCGTCAGTCCCAACCCGATGCTCATGATGGGAGACTCGACAGTCGACAGCCCTTCGTCAACAAAGGAAACTTCCCACCGACCTTCGGGCGTTCAAACATCGATGACGTACATAGATGCAACCAACCTCCCCCACCATGTGGGCATCATCATGGACGGAAACGGGCGATGGGCTGAGCTGCGAGGTGAGCCTCGTGAAGCTGGCCACAAGTCGGGCAGTGCAGCCGTGCGACGTGTCGTACGAGTGGCGCGGCGACTCGGGCTGACCGCCCTGACCCTGTACGCGTTCAGCGAGCAAAATTGGGCGCGGCCTCCGGGGGAAGTCGACGCGCTGATGGGACTGCTCGAAGACTTTCTCGTCTCTGAGCGCGACGACATTCTGAGCAACCAGATTCGTCTCGTGGCGATTGGCGATCTCGATCGTCTGCCGCCGTTTGTCCGGGATGTACTCGATCCGTTGCGTGATGCATCGGGGCAGAACACGAAGATGACGTTGGCGTTGGCTCTGTCGTACGGCGGGCAAGAGGAGATTGCGCGAGCGGCTCGGGAGTTGGCGATCGATGCTTGTGCGGGCCGGATTGATCCTTCGCAGATCGATACGCGATCATTGGCGAGTCGATTGCCGAGCTTGGGAGTGGGCGAGCCTGATCTCATTATTCGTACGGGTGGGGAACATCGGATCTCAAACTTTCTGCTCTTCGGGGCGGCGTACGCGGAGCTAGCGTTTACCGATGTGCTTTGGCCGGACTTTACCGAGCAACACTTCTTCGAAGCGCTCGGGAGTTATCAAAGGCGTGAACGACGCTTTGGTCGACTGCCAACGCGTGCTACTCAGCCGAACCCGAACTCGCTCAGTGGCGAGGCGGTGAGGGTTTGACCTTGGCACGCTCGAACCTCGGACAACGTGCGCTCACGGCATTGGTTGGAATACCAACCATCCTGGCGTTGATTTACTTGGGCCCGCCTTGGGGTTGGGCTTTGTTTCTCGCGGCAGCAGTGGTCGTGGGATCGATCGAATTTTTCGGGATGACGCATCCTGGAGATCGCATCTCGCAAGTGATCGGTGTGGTCACATCGCTCGGCGTTTACGCTGTCTTGTGGTGGTTTGGCGCGGATGCACGCGCGCTGCTCACGATGATGTTCGTCTTTCCGACGTTCGCATTGTTCGCCACGCTAGGTCGTTTGGGGGCCAATGAAACGACGGGTCTGCGCGCGTTCGCGATGGCCTTCGGGCCGTTGTGGGTCGGCGCGGGCCTAGGCACGTTGGCGCTCGTGCGTCGAGATGCCGGGGATGCCGGTCCAGGGTTTGTCGTGCTCGCTCTCGCGCTTTCGTGGTTCAGCGATACGGGCGCGTACTTTGCTGGCCGGTTCTTGGGCAAACACAAATTGTACGAGGCCGTAAGTCCCAAGAAGACGGTCGAGGGCGCGCTTGGCGGACTTGCCGCAGCGATCCTCAGCGCGGTTGTCGGGCACTACTTCTACTTGCGCTCGATGCCGCTACATCACGCGATCATCTTGGCCATCGTCGCTGGTGGTCTTGGTCAAGCGGGTGATCTTGGCGAGTCGATGTTGAAGCGTTCGTTTGGCGTGAAAGACTCGGGTGGCATCGTGCCCGGTCATGGCGGCATTCTCGACCGCATCGACGCGCTCATCGTGACGTCGGCGTTTGGGTACATCTACACGTTGTGGTTTTGGCCGCGTCCCTGAACGTCCATCCCGCTTTTCCAAAACGCCGCACCGCGTAATTGCGCAGTGCACCAATCACGATAATTCGAGAAAATGCGTGACGCGCATGGGCACATGCATCGCGTCGTTCGGCTGCGTTAAAGCGCAGTTTTTACGCATCTGAGGTCATGTGCCGAAAAAATTGAAACGGCCAAGTCCACGGACTAGAACGGCCGCCATGGATTCACAACAGACCGATAGCGCGGGCGAAGCGAAGGCCCCGCACCGCTACGACTTCTTCAAGGTCGTTCAGGGTTATCTCGACGAGGCATCACAGGCCATCGAGTTGCCCGATTACATTCAGACGATCCTGAGCCAGCCGAAGAACGAGATCATCATCAACTTCCCGGTGAAGATGGATGACGGCACGCTTCGGCTTTTCAAGGGCTACCGAGTTCAGCACAACAACTTGCTCGGGCCGTACAAGGGCGGCATCCGTTATCACGAGTCCGTTTCGCTCGATGACGTCAAGGCGCTTGCGGCGATGATGACGTGGAAGTGCGCGCTGATGAACTTGCCGTTGGGTGGTGGCAAGGGTGGCGTGAAGTTCGATCCGAACAAGGTTTCAAACGACGAACTGCAGCGTATTACGCGTCGGTTTTTCCACGCGCTCGGCAACAACATCGGACCGGACACGGACGTGCCGGCGCCGGATGTCGGCACGGGCGCGAAGACGATGGCGTGGGCCATGGACACGTACATGAACACGGTGGGCCATGTGTTCCGTCAGTCGGTGAAGGGCGTCGTTACGGGCAAGCCCGTGAGCTGTGGCGGCACGCTCGGACGTGAGAAGGCGACTGGCCAGGGCCTCGTGTATTGCATTCAGGAGTGGGCGCAGGAGCGCGACTTCCAGCTCGGCGGCGCGACGTTGGCCGTGCAGGGTTTTGGTAACGTCGGATCGTTCACCGCGCTGATCTTGTCGCGACTTGGTGCATCGACGATCGCGGTCGGTGATCACTCGGGCTACTTGTACAACCCCGAGGGCTTCAACCCGCACAAGCTTCAGGATTACGTCAAAAAGAACCGCTCGATTACTGGCTACCCGGGTGGCAAGTCGATTTCGCGCGAGGAGTTCTTCAGGATCAAGTCGGACATCTTCATTCCGGCGGCGCTCGAGAATCAGATTGGCGTCGACGAGGCGAAGGTGTTGCAGACGCGTTTGGTGGCCGAAGGCGCCAACGGTCCGTGTTCGCCCGAGGGCGAGAAGGTTCTGCTCGATCGCGGCATCGACATTCTGCCCGACGTGCTCGCGAACGCCGGTGGCGTGACCGTGAGCTACTACGAGTGGGTGCAGAACAAGCGTTCGGAGTTCTGGTCGCTCGAAGAGGTTGATGAGCGTCTCGAGAAGGCGATGAAGAAGGCCTATCGCGAGGTGGTCGAGATGGCGCGGCAGAAGAAGTGCTCGATGCGCGTGGGTGCTTATGCCGTGGCGCTTCAGCGCATTGCGGCTGCGTACGGCGAGCGCGACATCTTCCCCTGATGGCAATGTGCGGCGCGTTATGCGACCGCCTTACCCCAAGCTCCCTCTTCACACTCTGGAGAGGGAGATAATTTGCCTTTCTATTGACATCGCCCGTCTGCCGGGCTTTCGATGCGCGTATGAATGCGCGTGTTGGCCTATTGTTCATCGGCATCTCCCTGGCAGCCTGTGGCGGTACGCCTTCTCCGCCCGTCGTTCCTGACGGTGAATACGAATACGAGTTCAAGCACTCGAGGAACGGCCAACAGCTCGACGTGCGGGGCAAGTCCTACACGTACACGTCGAACGAGCGGGTCGAAGTCGCAGAGCGCGAGATTTACGATTCCCAGGGGCGGCGCGTCGGATCGGATCGCATTTACGCCAACCAACAGGTGGCTCGTCGAGGTTATTCGTGGGGCGTTTATCAAGGCACCGAACAAATCGACGTGCTCAGCGCATTGCATATCGCTCGCGACGAACAATTCAAGAAAGCCTTCAATCTACGCGTCGACCAGATCAACGAGGACCGTGAAAACGCGCTGGCTTATTACGAAAATGCAATGAAAGTCACGGCCGGCACGCGTACGCTCGGGTTGGGGCTGGGCATTGCGGGTGTGGTTGCAGGGGCCGCGATGCTGATTGCGGGCGCAGCGGTGACGCCGGATGGTGAAAGCCCTGGTGCTGTGTGGATCTACGTTCCCACGGGGTTGTTCATCGTGGGCGGTGTGGGTTTTGGCATTGTGGGTGGGGCGAATGGCAGGCGAACTGCGGCGGCTGCCAAAGCGCAGGCCATGGCCAATTCGCAAGTGAGCGAATCGGATTTTGGGCCCATGGCGACCGAATCATATGTCGCGAATGCGGCCGATCGTTACAACTCGACCATTGCCGGTCCGTCTTCGCCTCCGCCCGCGCCGGGCAAGAACAAGAACAAGAAAAAGAAGAAGTCGAGCGCTGGGCACTGATTCATTTACGCCACGACTATGCCACGACGGCTTTTCGCCCCGCCACGGATAGCTCGGTTCCGGTCGGGGCGTGTTTCCATTTCACGTAGCCCAAAGCGATGACGGCGGGTTTGTCCGGGTTTGGTGCCGAGCTGGTCACTGAGCCGACGGACGTACCATCGGGCGCGGTGATTTCGGTTGGCGCGGCAATATCGCCATCGCCTTCGATATCGAGCCGCACGATTTTCTTTTTCACGTGTCCGCGCATTTGCAGCATGAACACGGCTTCTTGTCCCAGGTAGCAGCCTTTTTGAAAAGACACCGTCAGGTTTTCGAGCGACGCTTCTTGCGGATAATTCTCGTCACTGAAATCGACGCTCCACTCGGCCAAACCCACTTCCACGTGCAGTCGATTCCACGCCGTGTCATCTCCCAGTTCCACGGGCGCGCCTTTTTCTTTCAATAATCGAGCGATCACAGCATCGGCATTGGCCGGATCGAGCGCCACGAGTGCGCCGCCTTTGCCCGACATGTCCACGGATGCTGCGGCGACCGCTCCGTGCGCTCGAGCGAGCGCGACGAGGTTTGGCGCAAAGGGACCATGCGCCAAGGCCCACGTGACCTCGGCAGAAACGTCTTCGATGGTCACGTCTTCCATGATCACGTAACGATCGAAATGCTGCATGAGCCCTTCGATTCGTTCCCGCGGCATGCCGATCAGAATTCGATCGCCATCGAGCAAAATGCGCAACTCGGCCATGATCTTGCCATTCTTTCCGACGGCAAACCCATAGACTCCGTCACCCGGGCGGCGAGGGGCGACGTCGCAGGTGACCAAACCGTTGAGCCAGGTTTGCCGGTCTTTGCCAGTGATGGCGAGCGTGCCGAGCGCGGGGGCGCGAAGAATGAGTGCGCCTTCGTAAAGAGCGCGGCGTGATACGGCGATGTTATTTGTATTCATGGGCCCGTCGTCCTGACTTCTGGCGCAAACGAGGCGCTTTGGCAACCGGCGAACGGCGTGCGACCGCTTTTCGACGGAGAATCATACTGCTCGGGACGCTCGGATGCGGTATCCTCAGACCTAAAACCTTCAGTTGCTAGAAAGGGATTTTGTATGCACCGCGTTTCTCGTCTTGCTCTCATTCCTTGCATGGTGTTGTCGATTGCCGGCATATTCGCTGCGAGCTGTTCGGATCCGGGGACGAGTACGCCTGCGCCCGGTAATGATGCTGGCGTCGCTGGAGCCGGTGGGGACGCGGGCAATGGCGGCATGGGAGTGGGTGGGGACGGTGGGTTTTTCGTGCCAACCGGCTCGGGCGGAATGGGTGGAGGTCAAGGGGGCGGCGGTGGTTGTGGCGGAATGGCTTGCGGGCCGGTATGTGGCAATGGTTTGATCGAGCCTGGCGAGGTGTGTGACGATGGGAACGCCAATCCTGGCGATGGTTGCTCCGATAGCTGCAATGCGATCGAAAACAATTACGCCTGTCCGATGCCGGGGATGTCGTGCGTGACGACGGTCGTGTGTGGCGATGGCAAAGTCACGGGCACCGAAACGTGCGACGACAGCAATGCCATGGCTGGCGATGGTTGTGACGCCGTTTGCCAAGTCGAAATGGGTTGGAAGTGTCAAACCATTGGAGTGGCGTGCGAAGCGGCGCTGTGTGGCGACGGAATCATCGTCGGCAAAGAAGAGTGTGAAGATGCCAATATGGCTGCCGGCGATGGTTGCGATGCCAATTGCCAGCTCGAAGTGGGTTGGGTTTGTCCTGCCGGAATGCCTTGCAAGCCCACGGTGTGTGGCGACGGCGTCGTCGAAGGCAAAGAGCCATGCGACGATGCAAACAACGACATGGGCGACGGGTGTACGCCATTTTGCCAGCGCGAGCCTGATTGCGCAATGGGTGCCTGCAAGTCCACGTGCGGCGATGGATTGAAGCTGCCTGGCGACACAGAACAATGCGACGATGCGAACTCGGCCAATGGCGATGGCTGCTCGTCGGATTGCAAAGTCGAGCCGGGGTATGATTGCGTGGATGTGCTTCCCAATGGAGGCAATACGCTGGAGATTCCGATTGTCTTGCGCGACTTCAAGATTGCGCACCCGGACTTCCAATACACGACGGGCAATGACTTGGGCATCGTGGCCAATACGTTGGGAATGGACGGAAAACCCGTTTATGCAGGCAATCCGACGACTCCGACGACGACGGGCAAAGCCAACTTCGACCAATGGTATCGAGATGTTGCGGGCGTCAATGTTACGGTTTTGCAACAATTGACGCTGACCAAGTTGATGAACGGCGGTTTCCGGTTCGATGACTCTACGTTTTTCCCGCTCGATGGAATCGGCTTTGGCAATGAAGGAAACTCCAACAACTTCCATTTCACCAGTGAAGTTCGGTACTGGTTCGAATACAAAGGCAACGAGCAGCTCGATTTTACGGGCGACGACGACGTGTGGGTATTCGTCAACAAGCAGCTTGCGGTGAATCTAGGTGGCGTTCATGGGGCACTAAGTGGCAGCGTATTGCTCGACGCAGCCAAAGCAATGCAGCTTGGTCTCGAGATCGGCAAAATTTACGAAACGGTGGTATTCCAAGCGGAACGCCATACCACGCAATCGAATTACCGGCTCACGCTGTCGAACTTCAACAACTCGGAATCGGTTTGCAATAGCGTTTGCGGCGACGGAATCAAGACGCCCGACGAAGCCTGTGATGACGGGGTCAATGATGGTAGTTATGGATCTTGCACGCAGGATTGCAAGAAGGGTCCCTTCTGCGGTGACAATCTAGTGCAAATGGATAGCGGCGAAGAATGCGACGACGGGGTGAATTTGTCGCCTTATGGTGGCTGCGCGCCGGGATGCAAGAATGGCGCGTATTGTGGCGATGGACAAATCGATAGCCTTTTCGGCGAAGCTTGCGACGATGGCACCAACGACGGTGGTTATGGCGAATGCGCGGTAGGCTGCGTGCTCGGGCCTCGATGCGGCGACGGCGTCCTTCAAGCGCCGCAGGAAGGTTGCGACGACGGTAACAAGCTGCCTGGTGACGGCTGCGATCAGAACTGCCAGATCGATTCGCCGAAGTGACTACGCAATTCCGACGGATCCAGTGTCACTGATGACCGTCGTTGACGAAATCATTCCAGTTAAACCTTGGCCGCCTCGAAGTCCGCTGCATCATAGCTTGCCGTTGGAATACCGGCTTCGGCGATTCGCGTAGCAAAACCGAAGCGCTCCATTCCTGCGACGTCCGCCGCCTTGGCAAGGGACACTCGTCCTTCCTGGTAAAGACGTACGGCGGCCGCAAAGGCAAGCTCAGATGCCAAGCCCTCGATGGAGACGTGTAGTGCGCTGGGGAGATCGTCCGGTACGACGAGTGCTACGATGGCCATGGATGTTTGTTACCGCTGTGACGGCGAGATGTCTAGCATCCGGAACTACTGTTTCGGCCGTCCTACGACAAAGAGTCTCAGCCTCATCACGCTTCGATATCCTCCACGGTCGCCACTTCGCCTTCCGTCACCTTCGTCCAAAGCGCGCTTTGCTCACCGTGATAACAAATATCCCCTTCGTGCCGAAACTCGAATTTGTATTTCACGAAATGCCGCGTCGCGCCCCGACGAGCCCGAATCTCTTTGCAGCTCGCAATGATTGGCTCGCCCGGTGGAACCAATTTGCGAAATACTACCTGGTAAATGTGCGTCCCGTACCCAATCCATCCATCCGCGTGTCGCAATCCATGCAGGTAATACGCGTGCACGAACCCCAGCATCCCCGATGCGTGTACCAATGTCCCCCCAGCGACATGCCGCGGATGCCGAATCGGATGCGCTCGCTGAGACACCGTAAACGGCAGCGGTCGGTCCGTAGGCATCCGACAAACCACTCGGTTCTCCGCTGGATCGATATCGATGATCTCGTCGAAGAGCAATACCTCGGGGTCGTACGGCAGGTCGGCCAAAAATGCTTCGTCGAATGGCTGCGGCATACCCTCGTCCTAGCAAGCTCGCTGCGTCACCGCAATGCCCGCTCGCCAGTCATCGGCGCTCGTTTTGCCCGCTCCCATCATGCGGCGTTTTTCGCCCGCGAGGAGGACTGCCATGTCTGAGAAAAAACACGAGCCGGCGAAAGAAGAAAAAGGATCAAAACAAACGGGGAGCAACGCCATTTTCGCGTCACTCCCCACCTAACGTTTGCCTGGTACTACTGACCCTGCTTGCCGTTTTGCTTCGGCATGTATTGCAACTGAATCTGAAGGCGCACTTGATCACCCTCGTTGAGCTTTTGCATTTGATGAGGGGCCAGCTTGAAGTCGAGCTGTCCGTGTTGCTGCGTCTGAATGCTCACGGTCCCCTTGTCCTTGTCGACATCCGTGACTCGACCCTCGACCTGCTGCTGAGCGAAACT
>CAZETM010000194.1:0-13862 GCA_964514885.1 uncultured Polyangium sp.
CCTCGGGAAAGCCTCTTCCCGTTTCGAGAAAGCCGCCCGCCGCCGCGGGAGAGCCGTCCCCCGCACGCGACGCGCGTCCCCTTCCTTCAGTTTCTCTCGCCGGACCTACGCAAACTCGTCGAGGACAGCTTTGTCCCGGTGCAGTTTGCGTTTGGAACGCCCATCGTGCGCGAGGGAGACGATGCCGATGCATTTTACGTCATCGTCTCCGGTCGTGCGCGTGTCGTCAAAACAGGCGACAATGGCGAAGAAGTTTCCCTTCACGTTTTGCACGCCGGGGATAGCTTTGGCGAAATGGCGTTGCTCGAGCAGGGCAAACGCACGGTCACGGTGCGTGCAAGCTCCGAAGTCGAGGCACTCAAACTCGAAAAAGCCATTTTTCGAGCGCTCGTCCGCAGCCAACCCGAGCTTGCCAGGTACCTCGACAAACAATCCAAGCGCCGCGCGGTTCACAATTTTCTCCGGGTGGAAACGGCATTTGCGAACCTGCCGGCCGATGCGCTCGACGCGCTCGTCGAAAACCTCGACCGCGTGCTCGTGACGGCGGGCGCGCTGATCGTGGAGGAAGGCGCCCCCCTCGGCCCGATGTTCATTGTCGAAGAGGGGCGACTTCGCACATTTGTTACGCAATCGGACCGACGTACCTATGTCGCGTATTTGCGCCGTGGGGACTTTTTCGGCGAACGGTCGATGATTCGCGGAGCGCCTCGGGCGGCGAGTGTCGAAGCGGTTTCTCCGTGCACGCTCTTGCGCCTCGCGCCCGAGCGGTACCTCGCGCTTGCGGCGCAACACGCGGACGTGCGGCTCATTTTGGAGACCGTGGCGCATGCGATGGTCGAGCCGAAAAGTGTCCGCGTGCCGCTCGATTTTCAAGAAAACCTGCCGGCCGAAGCATCCCCGTCGGACAAAGTCGGCTCCGATCAGGTCGACGAAAAACCCGTCGCCCAAGACAAACCCTTGCAGGGTCCGTTCGCGACGCCGGACGGTTTGTTCGTCAAAAAAAGAAAACGTATTCGTTCGATTCCGTTCGTCCGTCAAGTCGACGAAATGGATTGCGGCGCGGCATGTCTCGGCATGGTCTGCCGTCATTTTGGTCGCAAGGTCAGTTTGGCCCTCATTCGGCAACTCGCGAATACGGGCACCGACGGCACGTCGCTCAAGGCGCTCAGAAATGCAGGATTGGCGCTGGGCCTTGCCACGCGTGCGGTGAAAGCGCCCAAGAACAAGCTCGACGTGATGCCTTTGCCGGCCATCGTGCATTGGGATGGGAATCATTGGGTCGTGCTGCTCGATGTGGACAAACGCAGCGTGCTCGTCGCCGATCCGGCCATGGGACCGCGGCGGTTGCCCCGGCTGGAATTCGAGGGTCGGTGGACGGGTTATACGGCGCTTTTCGATTACACCGAAGCGTTTGCGAGTGCGCCGGAGAGCCGAGCCAATTTCGCCTGGCTTTTTCGTCTTCTCAGGCCGCACGCGGATTTGCTGGGCCAAGCCGTCGGGCTCGCGGTCATGGTCAGCGCGCTCGAAATGTGTTTTCCCGTGTTCACGCAGGTCATCGTCGACCGCGTGTTGGTCGATAAAAACATTGATTTGCTTCGGATTCTCGGCATCGGCATGGTGTCCATGTTGGTGCTCACGGTGGTGGCCACCATCGTGCAGCGATATCTTTTGAGTTTCGTGGCCGTGCGTTTCGATGCGGCGGCAAATGACGTGTTGATGCAACGTTTGCTCGCCTTGCCCCTGCCCTATTTCGGTGCGCGGCGTACGGGCGACATTCAGCGGCGCATCGGCGGGCTTCGTCAAATACGACAATTGATGGTGCAAAATGGCGCCCATGCCATTACCGCATTGGCACAACTTGCCGCGGCGCTGGGACTCATGCTGGTGTACAGCGCAAATCTGCTCTTGGTATTTCTCGCGACCGCTCCGGCCTATGCGCTGCTCATGCGCGTGTCCGAAAAGCGTTTGCGACCCATTTTCGACGACCTCGAAGAAGGGTACGGCAAGTACGCATCGCAGCAAATCGATTCGATCAAAGGCATCGAAACGGTCAAATCGATGGGGGTCGAGTCGGCGCTACGCGAGCGTATGCTCGATCAATTCCACGCGATGTCGCAGCGCCAATTCCGCGCGGACTTTACCGTCATGGTGTACGACGGTGCGGTGCATTCGGTGATGTTCGCATCGAGAATCGGTTTTCTTTTGGTCGGCGCGCAACAAGTCATGGCCGGACATTTGTCGATCGGCGGGCTCATCGCCTTCAATTCGCTCGTCGCCATGGCCAACGGTCCCATCGGTTCCTTGCTCGGCCTCTGGGATCAGCTTCAATCGTCGACCGTGCTGCTGGATCGGTTGAACGACGTGTTCGAGCACGAGCCTGAACAAGGGAAAAACAAGGAACATCTCTTGCCCGTCCGCACACTCGAAGGGCGCGTCCGCTTCGACAAAGTCACCTTTCAATTCGGCGGGCCTGATTCGCTTAAAATCCTCGACAACGTGAGCTTCGAAGTTCCCGCAGGAAAACGAATTGCGATCGTCGGACGAAGCGGGTCGGGAAAAACCACGCTCATCAAGTGTTTGTCCGGACTGCTCGAACCCACGAGCGGACGAATTCTGTTCGACAACATTGATTTGCGCACGCTCAATTATCAACATTTGCGTCGCAAGATCGGCGCGGTATTGCAAGAAAACTTTTTGTTCAACGACACGATCGCGAAAAATATTGCCATCGGGGACGAAGAACCGGATCACGACCGGGTGATTTGGGCGGCGCGCGCCGCTTCGGCCCACGAATTCGTCGAACGATTGCCGCTGGGGTACGAAACGAAAATCGGCGAAAGCGGGATCGCACTCTCCGGCGGGCAGAAGCAACGCATTTCGATCGCCCGGGCGCTCTACGAATCCCCGCCCATCTTGATATTCGACGAAGCCACGAGCGCGCTCGATGCCGAAAGCGAACGCGCGGTCCAAGACAACCTGGAGACGATTCTTGGTGGACGAACGGCGTTCATCATTGCACATCGGTTGAGCACGATTCGCGACGCCGATCAAATCATGGTGCTCGAAAAGGGATCCATCGTCGAAGTCGGCACGCACGAAGAATTGCTCGCCCGACAAGGGCTCTACCACCACCTTTGCAGCCGGCAACTCGGATTATGAGCAACCAGGCGCCGCGCCCAGAAAATTCGTTTTCGGCCAATCGTCCGCCGCCGTTTCTTGCGCCAAACCCACCGCCGCTCGCCGTGCGAAGCGTCGCCGCCGTGTTGCTCGTATCGTTTGCATCTGCCGTGGTTCTCGCATCGGTCATTGAAATTCCCGTCACGGTGTCGGGCGCTTTTTCGCTGGTGCCGCAACGAGGTGCCGATCCATTGCGTGCTCCGCGGTCGGGGATCGTGGCCGAAGTCGCGGCGATGGAAGGGGAATCCGTACGGGCCGGAGATTTGCTCGTGACGATTCGTTCACAAGCGCTCGCGGAGCAAGCCGGGGAAAAGCAATCGATCGGGCTCGGCATGAAATCCGCCGAGGCGCGCATCAAAGGGGAAAAGCGACGGCACGAAAGCCAGGTGAAAGTCGATGAGGAGGAAAAACACCGGCTCGAACAGAGAATGGCGTCCATCTCCAGGCAAACGGTGAACACGAAAAAAGAAATCACCTTCGCCGAACAACTCGCACAACAGGCAAAAGATGCGCGAGAACAAGGCGTCGGAACGGTCGCGGCGCTGGTTGCCCGTCAAATGGACGTCGTTCGTGCGCAAGGGGAACTGCTGCGGCTCGAGGGGGATCTTTCCGAAACGCGTTCGAGCCTCACGCGGCTGTCACGCGAGATGGACGTGCGCGAGCGGGACTTGGAAGAATTCGAGCGCGGAAAAGTCGAGGACATCGAACGGGCCAAGTTGCGCGCGGCGACGATTGAAGACAGTCCGGTGCAAGGCGAAGGGAACCGAGTTTCCTTGAAGGCGCCGTGCCATGGGATCGTGGTGCGGCAATACGTGAAAGCGAAAGGGGCGGTGGTGGCCGAAGGGGACGCGCTCGTCGAAATCGTGTGTGAGGGCGAAGCGCTGGAAGCGGACATTGCCGTGGAGGGCAGCGGATTCGGGCTGGTCCGGAAAGACCAACCCATCAAACTTTATTATGATGCCTTCCCGCATCAACGCCACGGAACGCGCCGAGCTGACGTGCGATGGATTGGTCCGTCGGGCGGGGGCGAACGGCCGAAACTGCGAATCTTGGCCACGGTGCGCGACGACGCGTTTGTCGCGGGCGGCCAAACGTATCCATTGATGGCCGGGATGGCGGGGCGGGCCGAGATCATCGTGGATCGTCGCACGCCGATTGGGTATTTGTTCGGGCCGGTGCGGGAATTACGCGAGGGATTGACGCCGTGATCGGAGATAGCCCTGGGAGTGGGCCATTGCTTTCAAGAAAAGATGTGACCAATGGTCAGTGCGTTACGCGGGCACGGCGGGTTTTCTTTTCTTGGCGTGGCGTTGTCGAATAGGGCGCCGAGTGCACTGCAAATGCATGACCTGATCCGGTCGCTTTCGACCATCGAGTCGCGGGCGCCGCGTCGTCATTCTTTTCCCATCACGTCGTCGAGCAGCGACGGAAATGCCGTAACCTCGTCGTCGATCCACGTCGCCACAGCGGAACGTTTTCGATTGATCCGAAGATCGAACACGTCGAATCGATTGTAGTTTCCGGCAATGTCGTGGTATTGTTTGGGCTCGACACACTCGGCCAAATCGAATTCGGCGTGGATGATCCCCTCTTCGTTTTGAAGAAACTCCCCCACCTGTGCGCCCGTGGGATCCACGAACATCGACATGGCACGCGGCGTCTCGTCGACGACCTTGGCAATGTCGGGATCTCGATTCACCAAAAAGTCTCGCGTAGGTTTGTCCATGAAACCCGACGAGACGACGCAGAATGCCTTCGCTTCGAATGCGTGCGCCGCCGTGCGCGTGCGAATGGCCGCTACGATATCGTAATTCCAGCGGCTTTGCGGCTCTCGCGTCGGCCATATCGCCGGGTAGGTCGAAATGTGCACCTGTTCGCCTTGCGCCATGAGCGCATATCGAGCCAACGGATTCGTGTTTTCTCCGCAAATCAACATGCCGATCCGGCCGATGCGCGTATCGGACACACGAAGACCCGCGCCGTCTCCAGGGGTCCACACGAGTTTCTCGACGAAGGTCGGAACCAGTTTGCGATGATGGTTGAGCAGCCGCCCCGAATCGTCGATGAGCAGATTCGAATTCCAAATCCCGCCCGAACTTACAGGATTTTTCTCGTTGATCGCAATCGATACGAACACCTGCCGGCGTTTCGCTTCCGCCGCGATCATCGAAAGCTCGGGCCCGGGAACCAGCACGCTGCTGTCGACGATGGCGCGAAACAAATCATGGTTGTACATCGGCGCCCAGAGCGCCGTCCAATACGGAAACGCCGGAATGTACGCCTCTGGAAACGCGACGAGCTCGGCGCCTTTCCTCGCAGCCTCCGCAATCAAACTCACGGCTTTGGACGCTGTGGCTCGTTTGTCGAGGAACACCGGCGCCACATGGAGCGCCGCAACTTTGCATTTCACCGAATTATTCACCGTTCACCTCGATCCTGGATGTTGCCGCCGTCGTACCGCGTTCTAGAATGCATAGAGCCCGCCCACTTCGACACCGTACGCCGTGCGATTGGGTTCGAGCGTCGAAGCGGCATCGAGACGAAATCGCGTGCGAATGAGGTACGGTTCCACGGCCAGCGTGAACCCTTTCATGGGCGTCACCGCATATCCGACGCGAAGATTCGCATTCCATTCGATGCCGGGGTTCGCGAGACCTCCGCGCGCCGCAGGCACCGCGGGCGACGTAGGCGTCGCCGCGACGGCCGGCGTATACCCGGCCGCCATGACGCTCGGATCAAGCACGGCGGCGGCACCCGCCATCACGTAGACGGCATGAGGCTTCATGTTCGCTTTGACCGAGACAAACCCGCCGGCCTCCCGAACGCTTTGCCCGAATCGACCGCCCGCCAGCGTGAGCATTCCCATGTTGGCCGTATTTTGCGCAATGTAGGCTTTGGCGCGAAAGTTCACTTTGCCGGACGTGATGTCGGCAAATACGTTCGCTCCCCACGCCGCTCGGCGTTCTTCTTCCGCCGTCGCCGTAGGAACGGGCGGGTTCGTGAATCGCAAAGCCGTTGCGATACCCGAAATGCCAAACCAACTTTCGGGATTGAGGCGATACGCCACGCGAAGGGCCGCCGTGGGCACGGCGCCGAATTCGATGTTGCTCTCGCCAGGGGTCACGTTGATGCCTTGCATCCCCAGTGCAAATTGGGTCTCGACATGCCCGAACGTGCCTGCATACCCCAATTGATGTCGCAAGAATCCGGCATTGCCGGACATGTTGAGGGACCCGAGCAAGTTGATCGTGTGAGGGCCCACGGCGAAAAAAGCCGTATCCCAAGTTTGGCCGATGAAGAGCTTGTGCCCGGGCGCCACGTTCCAGTCGATGTTCGCGATGCGAAGGCGAAAAAGAGACGCCGTCGTGGGACTCGATAGATTGAACTGAATGAAGTCGCCTTCGATTTTCCCCGTGACGGCCATTCCTTCGCCCGCCACGAGCCCGAAACGGCTTTGCTGCGCTTGAAACGATAGATACCGCGCGTCGGGATTCAAGTGAAACACGGGATGAGCCGCCGCCGTCACGGCGCTCGAATTCTGGTTCAAATAACTCTCGACGCCGTTGCTCACATCGAAAACCGCTCGAACGAGGCCGTACACACGAACCACCGGCGGCGCGTCTTCTTTTTTCTTCGCCGGCGCCGGTGGTGCCGCCGGTGCCGCCACGGGCGCCGGTGCGGGTGCGGGCGCGGGCGCGACGGGCACGGGCGGCGTGACGTCCGTGATGGGTTTGTCCGCAGGAACCTGCGCGGCTCCGGGCGCCGCAACCGGTGCCGGCTCGGTGGCGTTTTGCGAAAAGACTTGGCCGGAATGGAGCAGCCCGGAAGGCATCAATGCCAGGGCAAACGTAAGACGCACGCGGTGGTTCAATTTTGATTCCTTTCGAATCGGCAAAGACGCAAAAGCACGACGCGCACGGGTGCACAGGCGCATGGGCGCTTTGCCCGAGCCATTTCACCGAAGCAGCATCTGGGTGCACGCCTAGCACGAACCGGGCCAACGCACGCATGGCCCACCGCACGCGCACTTCCCCCAATCCGGACCTTGGCACGATCGACGCAAGCGCCGGCCGGCTTCCGCGTTTTGCGGAATCCCGCAACCATTTGCGTAAGGCACCTTCACGGGTGCATCGAAACATCGTTGACAATCACAAGGATACCGCGGTATGGGAGCGTTCGGGCCTAGGGAGCAGCAATGAGCGACGAAACGACGCACGGCTTAGAAACCGTGCCTATGCACGCGGGAGACTCCGCGCTTCAATACTTGTCACGATCGTTACGGCGCAACGCGCTGCTGCTCGTCTACCATCGCAACGGCGTCGAGACGGCTCGGCTCAACCCGGGTTCGACCGTCGTGGTCGGGCGCGAGCCGCCCGCAAACGTCGTCATCCAAGACGGCAACTTGTCCCGGCGCCATGCCTCGTTCACCATCGAAAACGGCGATGTCGTCGTCCAGGACCTCGGGTCCAAAAACGGCGTCCGCGTGGGCGGACAACGCGTCGAGCGGAGCGTGATCAAACCCGGCGACAACGTGCAGCTCGGAGCGCTCAGCGTATCGATCCATCACACGATCGGCCACGAAACGCCCTCGTTCGACCTCGAGAGCCACGATACCTTCCGCACCGCGCTCGAATTCGAAACCGTCCGCGCCAAGTTCTTCGGACAGTGTTTTGCCATCGTCACGATCCGAGCCTTGCGGCATCCGAAAAGCCACTTGCAGCACTGGTGTCCGCGACTTCGAGCCCTCTTGCGACCCGTGGACCGCGTGGCCCTTTACAGCCAGGAAAGCATCGAAATCCTGCTGCCCGAGATCAAGCCGGAACGGGTGGCCGACGTCGTTCGGTTGCTCGTGACGCCGCACGACGGCGACGCAGTGCTCGTCGCAGGAATCGCGCTTTTTCCTGGCATGGCAACGTCCGCGGACAAACTCATCGCCGAGATGCGAAACGCGGCGGGCCTCGCTTCCGCGGACGCGCCCGTACGCGTCGCGAACGTGGAATCCTCGACGACGTGGCGTGCAGACACCGCATCCGAAGACGAAAACCTCTTCACCGCGTCGAGCCCCGCGATGCGCGCGGTGGTCGAAATAGCGACGCGGGTCGCCAAAGCAACCATCCCCGTGCTCCTCAACGGCGAGACGGGAACCGGAAAAGAAGTCCTTTCACGGCTGATTCACGAGCGGGGTCCACGACGCGACAAACCCATGGTCTGCATCAACTGCGCAGCCATCCCCGCAACCCTCATCGAAAGTACGCTCTTCGGGCACGAACGAGGATCGTTCACCGGTGCGAACCAAGCCCAAAAAGGCGTGTTCGAAGCCGCCGACGGTGGAACGCTTCTCTTGGATGAAGTCGGTGAACTGTCGCCCGCAACCCAAGCAGCACTGCTCCGCGTGCTTGATTCGAAACGCGTGACGAAGGTCGGATCGACCCGGGAAATCGAAGTCGACGTGCGTGTTCTTGCCGCGACGCACCGCGATCTCGAGGCGATGTGCGATGCGGGAACGTTTCGCCAAGACCTGTACTTTCGGCTCAGCACGATGACGATCGTCGTCCCGCCGCTCCGCAACCGCCGCGAAGACATCACGCCGCTCGTCGGCCGTTTTCTCAAGCAGGCTTCCAAGGCGAACGACTCGCGTATCCGCGGGATTTCGCGCGAAGCCATGGACTTGCTCGAGCGATACGCGTGGCCCGGGAACATCCGCGAGTTGCGCAACGCGATCGAGCGAGCGGTGGTCATCGCCGAAAGTGACACGGTGATGGGTCGTGATCTCCCCGATCGCATCCGCATGCTGAAGGTCCCTGCGCCCGCCGCCGGCGCGGCACCACCACCGGGGGTGGTCGAGACCAGCGATTCGCCGTCGAGCCCCGATGTTGCGCCTCCGCCCGCGAAGGATCCCACCGGCGAGGACATGAACAAAGGCCTGGCGGACAGCCTGAAAGACCGGCTGGACAACGCCGAAGCGAAGTTCATCATCGACGCGTTGCAAGCCACCGGGGGCAACCAAACGGAAGCGGCGAAGCTGCTCAACGTGCCCCTTCGTACACTTCAACACAAGATCAAGTTGCTTGGGATTGCCAAAGGTTACAAGATCGGCGACGCGAAGTGACCTGGTTGAACAAAGTCTCACGCCGGCGAGACACCTGGGGCGTGTGGCGGCCGTGCGCGATGTTCGGCTCACATTTCGCAGCCGCATCCGCAATGGTCCTGGAAGGGAACCATGCCGTCGGGGCACGCGAAACGAAGGACGTCGCACGTGGACGTGTCGGTCGAGACGTACTCGCGCGTGTCGCTGTTGCAGGAAGTTCTTTTGCAAACGCCGATGCAGTCTTTCCCCGACCTAGGATCGCAATCATCGCGACGATCATCGACGCATACGTATCCCGTTGCGCACTGCAATCCGGCGAATCCGCCGCACGATTGTCGCAAATCCAACTCGACCGTGCCGATCGACTCTTCGTCCGTATCGGTGGTCGTGCCGGCGCATGCGCAGAGCGAAAGTGCGAAAACGATTGCAGAAATACCTCGTGCGATGATTCCGAATTTCATGATGACCTCGTCTCCTCCCGCAGCTTGCAGGTGGTTGCCCAACGTGTTCGTGGGTCGTGTTGCCCCTTTAGCGAAGCTCGTGCCAACCATGAAACGTCGACAAAACGCGGCAAATTTGCAAATGGACGCTCGCCGAACGGTTCGACACGCGGCAGCGTATGCAAGCCATTGCGGGATCCCGCAACCGTTCGCGGGAGCGGCCGGCATGCGTTCACCAAATCCCTTAACTTAAGGGCAAACCCGCTTGGCACGCGCCTTGCCATATCGGTCTGCGTCGCCATCACGGAGCGACGAACGCACCGAAAGAAAAGAGAGCACCATGAGCCACAAAGAAGACAAGCGCATCGCAGCCCTGCTCATCGCCGAACTCGTCAAGGGGCTCGTGGCCTACGAAGAAGAGCTCGCGGCACAAGAAATGCAATCGGCACGATAACCACGATAACCACGATAACCACAATAACAACGCTGACGGCGATTGGAAAGGATACGACCATGGATACCAAGCCAAATGCAATGACGAACGTGGCATCGTATCTCCTTTCCCACGCGCTCGATTGGACGCGGGTCGACATTCGAATCGCGGCGTTCTCGAATCAAGATGCGGCGCGTGAAGCGATTCTTTGCGTCCGCGACGACGGAATGGATCTGGCGGAGGTCGCGAGACAAGCGGGCGGGCAGGTGACGTCTTCGCGACCGATGTTACGGGAGCTGGAAGGCGTGTTGCGTTCGCGATTGCTTGGCGCCGCCAAAGGTGCGGTCGTCGGACCCATCGTACAAGGCAAGCAATGGTTGATCATTCAAGTTTGCGACAAGAAAGCGCCTTGCGCGGAGGACGCTGAATTGACAACGCTCGTGAAGCAGCACCTCGCGAGGATGATTGAAATGCCCGCGTATGGACAGGCTGCGTGAGGGGGACGATCACGTTCGAAGACGTCCGACGACGGGCGATGCTCACACCTTGGTGAATGGGGTTTCCATGTTTCCGATCCACGAGTACACATTTGGGGAAACGCTTTACGAAGGGTCGGAGACGCGCGTTCGACGTGCCAAACACCAGCCCTCCGGCGAGCGAATGGTCGTGAAAATGCCCATATCGGATGCGCCGACGCAGCGCACGGTGGGCCGGCTCATTCACGAACATCGCATCCTCGTGAAGCTCGCGGATGTCCGTGGCGTCACGCGGGCTCGCGCGCTGGAGCAAGACGGAAATCACATCGCCTTGTGGCTCGAAGACTTGGACATGGTATCGCTCGACCGCGTACTTGCCATACGCCGTCGATTGCCGCTGCACGTGGCCTTGCGCGTGGGTCTCGGTCTTGCCCGCGTGCTCGAGCGGGTGCATGCGGCCGAAGTCATTCACAAGGACATCAAGCCGCAAAACATTTTGGTCGACGAAGTGTGCACCCAAGTCGCCCTCGTCGATTTCGGCATTGCTTCGGAGTTGGTGCAAGAATCGGCGGACGCGGGCGTTCCCGAAGGGCTCGAAGGAACGCTCGCGTATATTTCCCCGGAGCAAACGGGGCGCACGGCCCAGGGGCTCGATGCCCGTACGGATCTTTATTCGCTGGGCGTGCTTTTGTATGAAGCGATTTCGGGGCGCCGACCCTTTCTCGAAACGGATCCTTTGGCGTTGCTCCATGCGCACCTGGCGAAAGCGGCGCCCGCATTGGATGGGTTGGTGTTCGGCGTGCCCGACATCGTGGCGAAGATCGTCGAGCGTTGCATGGAAAAGTCCCCGGACAAACGGTACCAAACCGCGAAAGGATTGGCCGTCGATCTGGAGCATTGCTTGCGACAACTCGAAGACCTAGGCCATATCGATCCCTTTCCGATGGGGCGCAAAGACTTTTCGCCAAAGCTGCGGCTTCCTCAGGCGCTGGTGGGTCGAGAGAAAGAGCGGGAGGAGATTGCATTGGCATTCGAGCGCGCGGCCGAAGGTTCCGTGGAAATGCTCCTGCTGGGTGGGTCGTCGGGCAGCGGAAAAACGGCGCTCGTGCGGTCGGTGTACGAAGACATTGCGAAAACGGGACGCGGGCTGCTCCTTGGGGGAAAACACGACCAGCTCGGTCGTTCCGTGCCGTATGCCGCCATTGCGCAGGCATTCAGCGGTCTGCTCAGCAACCTCGTGACCATTCCCAAACCGGTCTTCGAAGCATGGCGGACGCGCATCGACAAAGCATTGGGCGCCAATGCGCGCGTCATCGCGGACCTCGTCCCCGAGCTCGAATGGCTCATGGGCCCGCTTCCGCCCGTCCCCGATGTTCCGCCCGAAATGGAGTATCGCCGCATTCAGCTCAGTTGGATCGAGCTCGTGCGAACGGTGACGAGCACATCGCCGCCGTTGGTTCTTTTCCTCGACGACATGCAATGGGTGGATCCTGCGTCGCTTGCGCTGCTCGAGACCCTGTTGACGGACGTCGGCCGAAAACACCTGCTCTTGATTGCGGCATTTCGTGACAATGAAGTCGAACGTTCTCATCCGCTGTGGAAACTCGTCGAAACGGTGTCGGAGAGCGGCGTCCGGACGCCCGATCTGCACGTCGGGCCGCTCTCGGAGACGACGGTAGCGCAATGGCTCGCGATTTCGCTTTCGACCGAACCCGACCGCGTGGCCGCACTTGCCGAAACACTTTTTCGAAAAACCCGCGGAAATCCATTCTTTCTCGGGCAGCTTTTGCTCGAATTGCATCGGCAAAAGCGCGTACGCCGGAACCTCGAAAATGGAGAATGGTTCTGGGATCAGGATGCGATCGAACGCGCCGCCGTGACGGACAACGTCGCCGAATTGATGCAGAGCAAGGTGGTCGAATTGCCGGAATCGACGCAGAGCCTGCTCGGGCAAGCCGCATGCGCAGGACACACGTTTTCCTTTGGGGATTTGACGGTGCTTGCGGGACGAAGCCCGTCGCAAACGGCGCAGGAGCTTTGGCCGGCCGTCGAGGCGGGGCTGTTGGTTCCCACGGACGGGCATTACCGCGAGGCCCGAGCGCTCGCGGTGACCGGTCGTTCGGCGGAACTCGATGCGAGTTATCGCTTTTTGCACGACCGCGTGCAGCAGGCATTTTATGAACGAATTGAACCGACGCACCGTGCTCGGACACATTTGTTGATTGGGCGTCGATTGCAGGTCGTGTTCGAGCGAGACGGCGGGTCGAACCAAAAATTGCTGGAGCTCGCGCGGCATTTGAATCTTGGCGCGGGGGCCCTTTCGGACGACAACGAGCGCACGGCGCTGTCGCACATCAATCTACGCGCGGCCAAAGCGGCGAAAGCAAATGGCTCGTACCTTCTTCAAGCGACCTTGGTCGAAGACGCACAACGATTGCTTGGGGGGTGCGCGTGGGAGAACGAGCCGGAGCTTTCCGTATCGCTTTCTCTCGAACGGATCGAAGCGGATTTTCTTTTGCGAGATTTCGGCGAAGTGCATCGGCGCGGACAGGAGCTGCTTTCGAGATCCATACTCGCGCTCCCACGGCTGTGTGTTCAAGAATTGCGTGTGCGCGCCTATCAGGCCGCAGGGCAATTTGACGACGGGGAGCGGCTCGGCATCGTGGCGCTTGCCGAACGAGGCATTACCTATCCGGAAACGAACGACGCGCGGATCGAATTGGCACGATCCTGGATGGCCGACTGCGACGCGTGGCTCGATGCGAATCCGGAGGGTTTTTCCACGATGCCCGCCGATTCGTCGGCGGAGAACGTCGTTTGCGACGCGCTCGAAGCGGCAACGGCCGTATGTGCGTTCATTGGAAGCAATCCTCCCCTCGCCGCGCTGGCGGTGGCGCGCAACGTCAAACAAACCACGGAGCGCGGGACGCAAACACCGGTCACGGCCTTTTTCGTGTCGGCATTTTCCAATGGTCGGTCGGCGATCCTCGGCGACTACCGCGGGGGCGTGCGATGGGCCAAAGAAGGGCAACAGGTCGCGATTCGGCGCGTATCGCCCTTTTTGCCCGAATGCTGTTATTATCGAGGGGTCTATGTGACCTACGAGCTTCCCGTGGAACGCAGCCGGGAGCATTACCAGAGGGCCATTCAATCGGCGACGACCTCGGGGTCCTTTCAAGGGGCCAGTTGGGGGATGTTCGGAGCGCTCTATTATGTCGACCTCTGGCCGGGACGGCCGCTCGAACGAT
>CAZETM010000195.1:0-13857 GCA_964514885.1 uncultured Polyangium sp.
GGCGTGAAAGCCATCCAGGTATGGGATGGCGCGACGCTGGTGGGTAGCGGACAGATCGTGATGCCGCATCTGGGCTCGTGGAGCGAATGGCGCGGGTCCAATTTCGTTCCGGTGAACCTCGTAGCAGGAAAAACCTATTCGGTCGTGATTCGTGAAGATGCTGGCTCGGGCAACATGAGCGATTATGCGCACTTCGGTTCGTACAACGGAATGGGCGGACAGGGCGGCCGGTTCAACAAGGTGAACATTTCGGATGTGAAGTTGTTGGCGATTGGACAGTAACGAAGACTTGACAACACGCACCAACCTCAGGTTACCATCGTCCCATGCATTCCCTGCGCATCGCCACCGTTTTCCGCATCGCTAGCATCTTCGCCTTGTCGCTGCTCGCGGGTTGCGAAGAAAAGTCACCATGCGAAACGATTTGTATTCGCGTGGTGGAGTGCAAGCGTGAGGTGCCGGAAGAAGAACAGATGCTTGGGGTAAAGACGCCGAATCGAGGGGATGCGCGGTGCAAGGAACGGTGCGAAAGCAACCCCGATGGGTTCGCGGCGTGTGAACAGAAAAAACGACTTTGCCCGGACTTGATCGCCTGCACGGGGAAATTCTGAGGAGACACCAATGCATAAGCTCGTTCTCGTTCGTCACGGCGAAAGCCAGTGGAATCAAGAGAATCGATTCACCGGTTGGGTGGATGTGCCGCTCAGCGAAAAAGGCATCGAGGAAGCACGGGCTGCGGCCAAAATGATTGCCGCCGAGGGGCTCGGGTTCGACGTCGCATATACGTCCGTCTTGAAGCGAGCCATCAAGACCTTGTGGATCGTTCTCGAAGATCTCGATTCGATGTGGATTCCGGTCATCAAGGATTATCGAGCGAACGAACGCATGTACGGTGCTTTGCAGGGCCTCGACAAAGGCGAGACAGTGCGCAAACACGGCGAGGCGCAGGTCAAGATCTGGCGCCGAAGTTACGATATTCCGCCCCCTGCAATGAGCGCCGATGATCCGCGTTGGCCTGGCAAGGATCCTCGTTATGCGCATCTCGCGCCAGAGCAAATTCCAGCCAGTGAATCGCTGAAAGATACGGTTGCGCGGTTTTTGCCGCTGTGGGATTCGCAGATTGCACCGGCCATTCGCAGTGGCAAACGCGTGATCATTGCGGCGCACGGCAATAGCCTCCGAGCGCTCGTGAAGTATCTCGACAATGTCTCGGAACAAGATATCGTCGAAATGAACATTCCTACGGGCATTCCGCTGCTTTATGAGCTGGACGCGGATTTGAAGCCTATTTCGCGCCGCTATCTGGGCGACGAAGAAGCGGCGAAAGCCAAGGCCCAAGCCGTGGCGAATCAAATCAAGGTTTAGTTCGTCGCTCCTACCTCGCCCCGCCACCTTTCCTCGTCACCCTGAGCAACGCCGTCTTCGTCGACGGCGCCAAACCCATTTCGTCTCGCTCGCCCGCCATCAGTCGCTGCGCGCCCGCGTACGCAATCATCGCCGCATTGTCGGTACAACTTGCAAAAGGTGGCACGAACAGCGACAGCCGCGCTCCTCGACAAGCGTCCGCCATTCGTGAACGAAGCCCTCGATTCGCGGCCACTCCGCCCGCCAAGACCACACGTTCGAGCTTTTCACTACGCGCCGCATGTAACGTCTTGGCCACCAGAGTCTCCACGACAGCCGATTGAAACGCCGCACAGAGATCGTTCAACGCTTGGCCCTCGGGTGGACGCTCCAATGACGCCACATGACGCGCTATCGAGCTTTTGAGCCCCGAAAAACTGAACTCGAGCGTGCCCTTGTACGCTGTCGTTTTTGGCAATGCGTGGGCAGCTTTCTTTGCGTCTCCCATGGCCGCGAGTTTGTCCACGACCGGACCGCCGGGATATCCCAGGCCCAACAGTTTACCCACTTTGTCAAATGCTTCGCCCGCTGCATCGTCACGCGTCGCGCCGATTTCTTTGATTGCATCGAGCCTCGGCCCATCCACTCGATACAGCGCCGTGTGGCCACCGGACGTCAGTAACGCGAGAAATGGATATGCTGGCACATCCGTTCGGTTTTCCTCTCGTTGCAGAAAAACCGCCAGGAGATGCCCAACCAAATGGTCGACTCCGACGAGCGGTGCGCCAGTCGAAAAGGACAAACCCTTGGCCGTGGACAAACCTACCAGCAATGCGCCGGCTAGGCCCGGCCGTGACGTCACGGCAATCCCCTCGATATCGGCCAGGCGCATACCGGCCCGGTCGAGAGCTTCGCGAATGACGGGCACGATCGTACGCGTATGATCGCGCGCGGCGATTTCCGGCACGATTCCACCATAAGGCGCATGAATTGCAATTTGACTGCGCACGACATCGGAAAGAACGACACCTTCGTCCGTCACGACCGCCGCTGCCGTTTCATCGCACGATGTCTCAATGCCTAAAACCCGCATGATCCCTCCCGCCGCACCAACGAGAACAAACCAAAAATGAGTTTTCGATCGTCACCTTCTCCGGCCACGCCCGTTCCGGGACGCATGAGACGAACCTCGATGCTTTCATCGGTCCGCAACGACAAGAATGCAAGCAGGCCGGCTGCCGTCGGGTCGCGCGGAGTTACTGCGAATACGGCATTTCGCTCGCGCCCAGCACCCATCTCGAAACGAGAAAGCGGATCGTGGGCAAGCGGAGGAATGGGACGCAAAGATGCCTCTTCGAGCAGCCGCCTGGCCGGAATGTCCCCCGTTGGCGCTTCGTATGTGGACAAACGACCTGGCGATTCAGGACCGTCGAGCTTGTCGGCATCGAGGTGTACCCGCATCTGCACGCGCGGGCTGAGCCCCGCTCTAAAGGCACTGCCCAGCGTAATCGCTCCGCAATATGCTTCGTTCGAATCCGTCGAGAAACGGTCGAAATCTTCGCAACTTGCCGAGGATACACTTGCTACGACGGCGGTAAAGAACATGCGCGACCGGTGGCTGCCGACGGGCAGCCGTGGGCGGGGCGTTTGCATGGCGCGATTGTGACAAGACGACTGCGGCACTGCCAGGTTTCCGACACGAACACGAAGCCTTTGATAGACTGCTCGCCGCGTGATGGAAGACAAGCGACCTGGACCTGACTTCGATGTGATGGCGTTTTTCCAGAAAGCGCCCGTGATGATGTGCGTGCTCGACATGGAAAACCGCATTCTCAACCCGAACGATGCGTGGTACCGCATCACGGGTTTGACCGCGGAGCAGTTGCACGGCACGTCGCTCGAAGAGCGGGTACACCCCGAGGATCGCGACCCCGCGCGGCGCACATCGCGCATCTCGCTCGAAGCGCAAGGGGCCATCGTTCAAGAGACGCGGTTTCGTTGCTTCGATGGAGCGTACCGCTGGATCGAATGGACCATGCGCGTGATCTTCGAAAGCGCGATGGTCTATTGCTGCGCGCGCGCGATCGATCAGCCTCGCCGCGCCACGGTCACGGCAGCTCGCCGACTCGAAACGTATCTGCGTCGCGCTCCCGTCGCGATGATCGAAATCGATCAGGAGCGTGGGATCACCGAGTGGAGTTCCGGGGCCGAGCACATGTTTGGATACACGCGCGCCGAAGCACTCGGAAAGCATCTTGTCGAACTTGTCGTGCCCGAACATCTTCAGCCACAAGTGCGCGAGATCAGCACCGCGCTGCGTGATGGGAAAACCCCGCCCGGTCGCTACGGCATCGGCGTCAATAAAACCAAGGACGGCAAACTCATCCACTGCGAGTGGCACAACGCGCCGATCACTGACGAAGAAGGCAAAGTTCGAACAATTCTTTCGATTGCCGTCGACCGCACCGAAGTCGAACAAGAACGCTCTCGCGCCGAAGAAAGCAAAGCGCGTTTCGACTTGATCATGCGCGGATCTCGCAATGGATATTGGGACTTCAAACCAGTTGATCCGCAAAAGCCGATCGACGTGTCCGCCCCGATGTACCTGTCCGGAGGGCTCCGCCGCATGCTCGGGGTCGACTATGGCGACTCCCCGAAGAACCTCGCCGATCTCAACAACAGCGTTCATCCCGAAGATCGCGGAAGGGTCAATGCTGAGTTCACTTCGCACATCGCCGAACGCCGCGACGATTCGTACATCGAGTACCGCCTCGTGCATCAAAACGGGGAGACCGTCTGGGTTGGCGCAACGTGGTACGCGTTGTGGGACGACAACGGCGGACTTCTCCGATTCGCCGGCTCTTTCATGGACGTAACCGAACGCAAGCTTGCCGAAGAAGATCAGCAAGAAAAACTCGCGCTCATCGAGCGGCAAGCACACGCGATCCGCGAACTGTCGACACCGATCCTCGAAGTGCAAGAAGGCGTCTTGTGTTTGCCCGTGATCGGCGTCGTCGATAGCGCACGTGCTGCCGAAATGATGCACCTGACGCTCAGCTCCGTCGTCGATATGCAAGCGCGGTTCTTGATCATCGATCTCACCGGCGTTCCCATGCTGGACACATCGACCGCAGATCGATTGCTGTCCATCGCCCGCGCAGCAGGGCTCGTTGGAGCGAAGACGATCATCACGGGACTTCAACCCGCTGTCGCTCAAACCGTCGTGACGTTGGGCGTCGGCATGGGCGACGTGAAGACGTTACGAAATTTGAAGGACGGTTTGCGGTACTGCCTGCGCTCGAAGAAGAACAACTGACGCAGGATCGTTTGAGGACAAAAAGATTGTCCGGGCCTAACCTTCGAGGGGGGCTGGTTTAACAGCCGAATCATTGCCGCTGTGCCAGATGGCGACGAGGCATCCGAGCAGGCTGAAAGCTCCGCAAAAGACGCCGTACATGCCGGTCTGTCCACGGCCAATGAGCCACGCCGTCGTCGCTGGTCCGATCGTTTGCGCGAGGCTTCCGAGAGACTGACTGACGCCGAGCACCGAGCCTTGTTCTTGCTCGGTCACGGCCTTGGTAAGCACCGTCGTGAGAGCCGGGCGAACGACGGCAGCGCCGAGTGATCCCAGCACGATGAGCACGATCAGGAACGCCATGCTGTGTGCTGCGCCGAGGAAAAAGTATCCGGCCGCCATCAAGGCCAAACCGACGAGCGCCAAGCGTTCTTCACCAAGTTTTTTTGCGAGCTTGCGCAAACCACCTTGGGTTAATGCGCCAATGAACCCGGACAAACCAAAAATCATGCTCGTTTCTTCGACGCCGAACTGAAAGTTTGCCCGTAAGTACAGCGCCAAACCCCCGGTCAAACCTGAAAACGATAGGCTGTACAGAAAAAACTGCAGCAACGGTTTCCGTGTCTGCGGGCGCGTGAAAAACTGCACGAATGCGGAAGCTCGACGCCCCGGTGCTTGGTGTGCAAGGGGCTTACGTGAAGTCAGCAAAAAGGCCGTGAGCAAGATGGCCAGCAAGGACAAACTCGCAGCCATGAGTGTTGGCGCTCGGTACTTGATGAGTTTGTCCGGGTGATCAGTAAGCGATGCCGTGAGCAGTCCCGTGATGACCGGACCTAGGACGAATCCCAGGCCAAACGCGATGCCGAAAAAACCAAACGCTTGCGTTCGCTCTTCGTTCGCCTTGGTAACATCGGAAATGTACGCCTGTGCGGTGCTGAGGTTCCCAGCCGTCAAACCCGAAACGATACGCCCGAGAAACAGCATTTCGAGGTTCGGAGCCCACGCGAGCAAGAGCCAGCCGAGAAGCGAGCCGAACTGGCTGGCGAGCAAGACGGGTTTACGACCGACGCGATCCGAAATACGTCCCAGAATCGGGCCGGAAATAAACATCGCCATCGCGTACACGGACGTCAGCAGTCCGACTTGCAGATCCGATGCGCCGTAATCCTTCGCGTAAAACGGCAAAAGAGGCAGGATCAGCGTCAGGCCGAGCACGTCGACGAAGACGGTGAGAAAAATGGGCAGGAGCGGGGAGCGCATGTGCAGTTCTGAACGTTCCGGCGGCCAGGGTGACACATACCGCGAAGATGTGCCCTTCCGTCGCGTGATCTTTCCTAGGCGGCTGGTGTCAAACTGCTGCGCGCCCGAAATCGTCGGTCGACATCGCTCGAAATACTGAAGTATTCCTCGCTCAGTCGCCCTAGCTTTCGGTCGCTCGCGACGTTTGACACCCAGCCACCTCGCGACGCTCGTGGAACCAAACCTTTGTGGTTGCGAGCGCCCGCATGCGTGTCACGTGCGAGTTGCCTAATTCATTTCCCCGCCAACAATTCCGCCGCAATCGCTCGAATGCGTGGCTCGGTGTCATTTGCCGAAAGCTCGCGCAATACAGGCTCCGCACCAGGTTTGTCCAGTGCAACCAGCGAGCGTAAGGCTGGCTCACGCACGAGCGCATACGTATCGTTTTTCGCCATCGCCGCCAGCGTTTCCGTCGCAATTTTGGAATCCGAACCCGCTCCGAGCCGTCCGAGAGCTTCCGCCGCTCGCACACGTAATGGCCAGCTCGATGATTCTCGACCGAGTCGAGCTACCGCCGCGAGCGTAGCCGGATCTTTTATCGGGCCCACCGCGGAAAGTGCCGCTCGTCGGACGCTTTCTTCCGGATCCGAAAGCGCATCGACGATGGCTGATTGGGCTTCTTTTTCCGGACGGCGAGCAAGGAATTCGACCGCTCGCGTACGCACTTCGATTGCCGGATGCCGCACGAGCGCCACGAATGCCGGAACGACCGCGGCAGCAATACGTTCAATGGTATCCGCGGCGGGTTTTTTAGCATCGGCTTCGAGGACGTCATCGGCCGCAAGCAGCGGAGCGAGCGTTGGTGAATCGCCACCTGCAAGCAATGCATCCGCGACGACTCGAGCGCGGTCGGGCGATGTGGACGCTGCTGCAATGGCCGCTCGTTCGAGCGATGGTCCCAATGCGACGAGGGCTCGGGCGCGTTCGGCTGCGCGCGAGGGATCGGCTGCGAGTCCCGCGAGAATCTCGCGCATGGAAAGCGTTCCCGTAGGAACGGGCAGGGCCTCACGCGTGCGCAGAAAGTTTTTCGTGGCCAGCGACGTGGCTGCAGAAACGGCCGTGCGTCGCATGGATTCGTCGGTCGAAAAAACGCTTGCTGCAATGGAGTCCGCAATGGCTGCGTTTTGCGCGGCATCGGTGCGACTGGCAATTCGCGCCAGCGCAATGAGCGCCGCTTGTCGTAAGAGCGGATCATTTGCATCGGCGAGCGCAACGAGAAGCTGCACGTCCGACGCTTGCACGGCGCCCATTTCCGCCAATGCATGCACGGCTGCCGCTCGCGCTGCAGCGCCCGCTTCCGGTGCGCGGGCAAGTGCCGACAATTGCGGCGCATATTTCTTGTCGTGCGTCAGACCCAAGCCCAGCGCCGCCACACCGCGAATTTCCGGCGAGCTACTACCGAGCAGTTTGACCAAGAGCGGTTGAGCTTTCGCATCCCCCATTCGCGCAACGCCCCATGCGGCTGCGACGGCAATCGCATCGCTCGGCAAAATCGCGGCTCCCGCATCTTTCGGCGCGAGCATCGATTCGTATCGTGGCAAAATGGCCGGGTCTCGTAATGCCCCGCAAGCAATCATGGCTCGGACACGTAGATTCTTGTCCGCTTGCCCGGTGGCATAATTATAGAGCGCTGGACCCGCGCTTTTGTTTTGCACGTACGCGAGCACTTCAATGGCGATTTTTTGCTGGGATTCACGATCATCGGCAAGCGCATCGAGCAACGGTTTTACCGCGCGCGATCCAATCTTCGCCAGCTCCGCCTTGGCCGCCGTTGCTGCTGGCGACGAGCCACCTTCATGACGAGCCTTCTGCACGAGCGGCAACGTCATCGCGCCATACAGCTCGACGAGCAGCCGACGGTAAATTACTTTTTGCGGATTCCCGACCGCTACGGGCAACAGCTCACGTTCGAGCGTATCGAGCGTGCCTTTGCCCAAATTGATTTGCATGCTTTGCCGCGCTGCACGCGCCACGAGCTCTTCGTCGGGGCTCGAACGCACGACGCGACGGAACAGCCGATCCGCTTCGTCGACTTGACCACTCGTCAAAAGCAATTCGGCGAGGTCGAAATAGACCGGAAACAACCGATCGTTTTTCGCAATGGCTTGCCGATATTCGCCAATGGCGTGCACGAAGTCTTGCCGCCGTCGATACATGTCCCCGAGTTTTTGGTGACCATTGGCGTCGTCGGGAGACAATTCCACCGCGCGTGCGGCATATCTGATTGCGTCGTCGTCTCGGTAAAGCTCGGCCGCGTATTGAGCCATGCGCTGGTAATACTCGCGCGCTCGCTTCGGATTGACCTCGACAAGTTTGGCAAGGACATCGATTGCGCCAAGCACATTCTGCTGCATGACGAGAATTCGTTCGAGCGCCAATAAAGATTCTTCGTCACCGGGAGCCAATTCCGTCACGCGGCGAAGGGTCGATTCGGCATCGGGGAGACGATGCAATCGACGCTGCACTTCAGCCAAAAGCCTCCCAGCTTCGATATCCGGTGGATTCGCTGCAAAACGCGCCGTCAGCGGTCCGATGCGCGTGGGAAGCTCGTGCGCGAGCGACCATAACGTGACGATGTGCGTGCGCGCTTCACGTGCGAGGAGTTTGTCCGTGTCTCCTGCAGCCGCGAGCAATTCTTCCCAAATCTGCCGCGCTTCGGCATAACGTTGCGGAGCACTGCCCAGCGTGCTGGCCGTTCGCTCGATGGCTACGGCAAGGTTTTTCTTGTACCGTACGTTCGCCGGCTCGAGCTGCACGGCTTCGCGCATTGCTGCGAGCGCTTCGAGCGGCATGTCGTGATCGAGATACACTTCGCCGAGAGTACTGGCCGCTTTGGCACGATTCGGAATGATTTGTTTGATACGCGCCCACGTCTCGAGAGCCTTTTTCTTGTCGCCCGCCTGATAATAACGATCGCCAAGATCGACGACGTAGGTGGGATCCCCGCCGGCTGATTGGGCGAGCTTCTGCAAGACCTTGAGCGCTCGGTCTTTTTCTTCGACACGTTCGTAAAAATCGGAAATGGCTGCGAGAATTTCGGGTTCGTTACCCGCGCGCGCTTCCAGCTCCGTGAGCAGTTTCAATGCTTTCGGTCGGTCGCCGCGCTGAATCAACGTTTCACAAAGCTCGAAGACGAAATCCGGATTGCCCGGAGCAGCTTTGATGAGCGCTTCGTATTCTTTGATGGCTGCATCCAGCTCGCCCGCGGTTTGGAGCAAATGCACGAGGCGCAAGCGCACGTCGATTTGACGAGGTTCCGCCGCCAATACCTTGCGATAAGTCGCAATCGCTTTGTCGACGTCGCCCGTTTCTTCGTACAGCCCGCCAAGTGTGGCCAGGCGTTGCGAATCCGTGGCTTTTTCCGCTTCGAGAATGGGAATCAATTCCGATAGTTTGCCCTCCGCGCGGAAAGCATCGGTCATGATGAGCAAAATCTCCGAGCGTACGCCCGCTGCACCACCAGCAATGGCCAGAGCCTTTTTCAAGGTGGCGAGCGCTTCGTCGATTTTCTTTTGTTTGGCCAGGACCTGACCGAGATCGCGAAGGGCAGGGGCCAATGCGCGATTATCGCCCGCCGCCGCTTTCACCAATTCGCGGAATTCAATCTCCGCACGGTCGTAAATCCCACGTCCAAGCAGCTCGCGACCAAGCTCGGCTTTTACGAATAGCGATCCTTGCGCTGCCTTTACCAATGCATCGTGGTATTTCTTGGCCGCTTCGTAATCTTTCAAATCGAGACACAATCCAAGCAGCGTGCGACTCGTCTGATCCCAATCCGGACCCGGCTTCACAAGCTTCAATGCCTTTTCGTAGGTCCCTCGCGCTGCAGCTTTGTCATTACGCTCCGATTGCAGATTCGCCAGGGCCAGCATTGCCTCCGGCTCATTCGGTCGCTCGGCAATCGCCGTTTCATACATGCGAATGGCGTCTTCAGGGCGCCCGTCCTGCTTGTAAATGCCCGCGAGCGCTACTTTCGACGGCCATGCCTCGGGAGTCGTCGCGGCAGCTCGTTTCTCGAATTCCTCGAGGAGCTTTTTGATGTTGCCGTCACGCTCTCGATAAAGCTGCGAAAGCCGTTGTAGCGGAAATGGCGCGCTCGGCTGCGAAAGCACGATGGCCGTGTATCTCGCAATCAATGCATCCGACGACGGGCCCTTGCCACCAGGCTCTTTGCCTTCACCACCCACACCAGGAACCGGCTTCGGAGCGGCAGGTTTGCCCGGGCCAGGCTTGGGCTTCGGCTTGCGATTGCGCCCCGAAGGATCGAAGTCCGCCGCATCTGCATGCGGGACAGGACAAACCATGCTGAGAAGAGGCATTCCGAGCAGCAAACACCCAGCAAAAACGTGTGCGCGCACGCGGCGAGACTACCACGTCATCCGTCTGTAAGCCGCTACGAAGACGCTTCGTCCACGCGCTATCGCGTCAGGGTGGACATCGCGCCGATCATCGCAAAAGCCAGAAGAACGAGCGCCACGGCAAGCGTTACACGCAAGACCGGACTGTCCTGACGCGCTGCCCTGGTGATCTGCGCACGCTCAGCTTCAGGCCCCTCATCCGCCATGCGCTCCAAGCTCTCTTCGAGCTTGCGCTGAGAGCTGCGCGACTTGGTGATGATGTACAAAACCTCGAAGATCGTCGCTGCAATCACGACAAGCAACGCCAGTCGTCGCACACGCGTCGCTCGCTGTCGTTCCCGCGCTTCGGCTGCCGTTCCACCATCGAACAGGCGCTGAATCCTTGGAGCTGCAACGATCTCCCGACCTTGATCGATCGGCCACGCAACCGTCGCGGGACCTTGCTCCTGCGGATCACCCGAGACCATGACCTGCGTGGCAGAACCTCGAAGCTGTGGACCCACATCGACGTGTCCTCGGTAAAACCCTTGTTCGTCCCGAGCAACCGGCAAGACCAAACCGTTCGTTCGACCTTGTTCACCGGTGAACGACAAATACACGCGATCTCGTGACGTTGGAGATACGAAGTCGAAGCCGTTCTTCGTGTTTGGATCGAGCCAAATCGCACCAGGGACGACCGGCAACACGCTGTCCCAATGACCCTCGCCATGTGCATCGCTCTTGGCTTCGATCGACAGTTCGATGTGATGCGCGAACGGTGTGACTTGGATCGTCGCCGCGCCATGTTCATCCGTGACAAACTTCTCGGGCGAGACGTTGGCACCAGGCGCAGATGCCTTCAGTTCGATTCCGCCAAACCCTTGGTTCGTTGGTGACACATGCGGAGCAAGCCCGACGCGGATGTCGAGCGTTTCGGAGAACGGTGCCGCCAGTACGCCTCGACGAACCGATACGGAAATGGCCACGTTTCCCGTCGTGTGACCAGGAAGGTTCAAGGGCGTAAGAAGTGTCCGGTCGATCGTTGGTGCTGCAAGGTTCACGCGGCCTTCAGCGAGTACGGTTTGTCCTTTCGTAACCCGTAGATGGAGCGGACCGATGAGCGGTTTGGTCGCTTCGAGCCACACTTCGCTGACGCCATCAGGACCCAAGGAGAAACGAACCGGCCCGAGCGTTGTTGCGCCATCACGCACCTCGACCTCGAGGTTTTCGAGGGCCGCGTTTTCGTCGATGCCGAACAGACGCTCTGCACCCTCGATGCGTAAGGACAGCGCTGACGAACCTGCCACGGGCGAACCGTAAACCCTTACGAATGCAGCCTTTCGTGTTGCGCCTGGACCGATCAGCACGGCCGCTGTGACCACGACGGCAAGCGTAGGAACGACGTAGGTAGCGAGTCGGCCAAGCAAGGTGCAGAAAGGATACCGCGGTCGTTTGCGTCCGGGCCGAGCATCCGATAGAGCTTGGCCCTCCCATGGCAGGCGAAAAAACGAAGCGATCCAAGAAGGCCGAAGCAGACGACATCGTGCTCAAACTGCGGTCGGATCCACGCTCCGAGCGTCGGTTCGAACCCAAAGCAACTCCAGCCGTGCTTGCGTCGATGGTGGCGCTGTCGGTTGCGGCAGTGCTCGTGGGCGCAGGTGTGTACGGACAATGGCTGCGCGCTGAAGAGCTCGGGGCGCATCCTTATGCGAAAGCACTTTTGGCTGGTGGTGCAGCCTTGCTCGCGCTCGCCGCTTTGCTCGGGCCCCGCGCGGCTCAGTGCATTCGCGTGGGCGATGCCGGGATCGCGGCGGAAAAGGGACCGTCCGAGATCGAACGAATTGCTTGGTACGCCGTGAAGGAACTGAAGCTCGACGATCGAGCGCTCACAGTGCGTAGTGCAGGTCTGACGATCGTGATGCCCTTGCCGACACTGCGTGAAGCCGTCGGTGAAACGCTTCGTGAAGCGCGCGCGCGTTTTCCGAAGCTGGTGGAGCAACTCGAGATGAAGGGGCTCGACCGCGAAGGAGCGACGTCGGGCGAAACGTTGGCGCTCGAGATGCCGCAAGTGGCAGGGCAACCTTGTCGAGCGAGCGGCAAAGCGATCGCGTTCGAAAAAGACGCTCGCCTCTGCGGCCGATGCGGCGACATCTACCACAAGGACAGCGTGCCCAAGCGCTGCAACTCGTGCGACGCTCGGTTGAAGTGAAAATTAGTGAAGTGAAACTAGTTTGTTCCTGAACTAGTTTGTCAAAAGAAACGCGCCGCGTTCTCTCGCAAGTAGGTCAAGTAAAACTCACTGCACTCGTGCGAAGGAACCTCGCCGCTGTCGATGGCGGCCTCGAGTGCCTTTTTGATCTCGCCAATCTTGCGTGATGGCGGAATGCCGAAGGTCTTCATGATCTCGTCGCCAATTCCGCTCGGCAACGGAGGAAGCTTGGCATCGATCTCGCGAAGCTTCTCCACACGCTCGCCAAGCTCGCTGATCTGACGAAGGCCCTTCTTCTTCTTCTCGGGCCGTTTGGTCGTGATGTCGGCTCGCGACAACGCCAAGAGATTGTCGAGGCCATCACCCATCTCACGCGCGAATCGACGTACGGCACTGTCGGTCCACGAGGCCTCGTACTGACTGGCCCGCAAGTGATGCAAGATCAGAAACCGAACGGAAGTCTTCAACGCAGGCTCGGGCGCGAACAACGGTAGCCGTCTGTCGATACGATCGAACATTCGTGCGCCGACTTCTGCATGACCGAAGAAGTGCACTTCACCCGAAGGCGAGATCGTGCGCGTCTTGATCTTGCCGATGTCGTGCAGAAGCGCCGCCCAGCGAACTTCGAGGCGCGGAACAGCTTGCCTGACGACTTGCTTCGTGTGTTTCCAGACGTCCTTGTGCCGCCATTCGCCGTCGCCAAACCCCACCATCGCGTTGACCTCAGGAAGCATCGCCGTGAGAGCGCCGCATTCGAGCAGCGAGTCGAGACCAAGCTCGGCGTCGTCCGACATGACGATGCGGTCGAACGCTTTACGGACATCGGGAAGAAATCGTTCGGTCGCGGCACGAAACTCTTCCGGAGTCGCGAGCTGTACCGGAGCGCTGATGCTGCGTTCAGCACGTTCGATAGCCCAAGCAAGGGCGTTCATGGCTCGCTCGGGATCGGGCGTCAGAGGCTTGGGTTCGTCGTGCACGCAGAGAAACCCGATGACGGAGGGTGGTGAGGTCTGGGCTGTTAGCGCGAGGTGTGGAGCGTGTCGAGCAACGTTCGAGCCTCAGGGCTTGAGCACGGTGGTGACATGAAACGCACCTTCGAGATGGGTCGGCGCAGTGTCGCGCCTCGTGTGCTCGATACCCACGAGCATACCTGGATGCAAACCGAGCGGGAGCGAGGCGACGTCACGAACGAGCGTTCGCAACATGCTGATGACCATGGGGTGATGTCCAACGATGAGCGCGCTTGATCCTTGTTCGGCGAGCCCGCGCAAAATGGTGGCGGGTAAGGGCTCGTCAGGCTCGAGCTCTTCGTGGTGATCGAGATCGAACAGGGGGCCGCCGACGGCGCCGGCCATGATCTCGGCGGTTTGCGC
>CAZETM010000196.1:0-13853 GCA_964514885.1 uncultured Polyangium sp.
GTTCCGTATAGGTTTGGTAAGTATTCTTGGCCATTGTTTCTCGCTTTCGTAATGGAACCACGAACGTGCGGGACGGTACTCAATCGCCATGGTGCGTGTCAAGACTCGTGTTTTCTAAACATCACCCATGCATCACGATGCTGGAATCTCGCCCCGCAGCTTGATACAGTGCGCGCCGTCGAGCCCCAGCCGTCTCCGGGCTCGCGAGGAGCCAGAGATGGGTAAGTTCACGGTTACGCACGAAATCCACTGCAACGTCGACACGTTCTGGAAGCTGTTCTTGGACAAGGAGTTCAACGCGAAACTCTACAAGGACGGCCTTGGATTTCCCGATTTCACCGTTGTCGATCAGCGCGAGACGGACAGCGAGGTCATCCGCAAAGTAAAAGGCACGCCCAAGATGGATGTGCCCGGCCCAGTCGCCAAAGTGCTCGGCTCGAACTTCGCCTATTCGGAAGACGGCAAGTTCGACAAGAACAAAAAGCTGTGGACGTGGAAAATGATCCCCAGCGCGATGGCGGACAAACTGCGCCAAGAAGGAAGCTTGCGCGTCGAAGCCGTCGGTGATGCCAAAGTTCGTCGCATCGCCGATCTCGTCATGGAAGCCAAAGTATTCGGCATCGGCGGGCTCATCGAAAGCAGCGCGGAAAAACAGCTTCGCGATGGCTGGGACAAAAGCGCCGTCTTCATGAATCAGTGGATCAAAACGCATCCCTGAACCGCTCGATTCGCTCGCCTGCCATTCAAGAAGCGCGGCATACGGCGAAGAACATCGAGCGCGCCATTGCCAAACAGCACCGTCTGCCATTTCAATACAAGGATCGTGGTTCCTTGGCCACGATGGGTCGAGCTGCGGCGGTGGCGCATTTCGGTCGTTTGCGAAAGCTGCCTCGATTGCGGGTAGGCTAGACGTTCGGAAGATGCCGTGATAGTGTCGGCTCACGCTTGCGCCATTATGCGTAAGTAGCTTCTCCGGCCTACGCGCCCTAACGGGCGCATCCACATCCTTTTGCGGGAGCACCCATGATTCATCAGCGTTTGGCCCAAGGCGTGATGCTGCTTTTCCTCGCCGGCGCAACGTTTGCTGCCTGCAGCTCCGACCCGCCCTCGACTCCTCAAGGTAAGTACTGCGATAGCCTATGCACTTGCAACAAGTGCACGGATTCCGAGCTTGCGACTTGCAACGACGACATGCTCAACCTCGAGGACGAGGCGCGGGGCGCAGATTGCAAATCCCAATACGACACACTCCTGACTTGTTTGAATGGCGACCCTACGTGCGTAGACGGTGCGTATGACACCAGTATCTGTTTCAATGAAGAAACGGATCTGAATGTGTGCATCAAGCCGCCCCCTGCATGCTCCACAGTGGACAATGGCATTTGCAACGAGCCTGCCCCGGCAGGCAACGGCACCTGCGCCACTGGCACCGATAAAAACGATTGTATGGTCGCCGCGTGTCCAACCGCAAATGACGGATTCTGCGACGAACCCGAAGGGTCGGGGCTCTGCCCCAATGGCTCGGATCCCTTGGATTGCCCGGCAGAAATGTGCGTGCGGTGCTTCAGCTTCGCGATCGACACGACCAAGACGCTTTGCGAATTGTCGAATACAGCATTCAGTGCCTTCTACGAATGCGCCTGCGGTGCGTGTATCGATTCCTGCAGCAATATCGGTGACCTCTGCGATTTCGGGTCCGTGTCGCAGGGATGCACAAGCTGCGTGAGCGCGCTCTGCCCGACACAATATGACGCCTGCATCCAGGACGGCTGAACCGCTCATCAGCTCATCCCGCATCACGCGTGCGTGAACCTTGCCCACGCGCGCCGTGCAGGACGCCCCCGAAACGACATACGGGCGATTTCTTCCAATCCCTCCAACCTCCAAGACAGAAAATTCAGGATCGTAAGCAGTCCGGTACGCTGCCGACCGCTTGGCACCTTCATTGCCGCGGTTCACAGTCACGGCTGGTCGGCCGGGACGTGAATAAACGTGAATAAACGTGAATGGGGGCAAGCATGAACATCGGGAAAGCGTTCATCGCAGGAATCATCGGAGGAGCAATGAGTTTGCTCATTATGGCCGCAGCTCGTGCCTTAGGAGGCGGAGCGGATGTGCCCATGATGCTGGGGACGCTACCGGGCAATGGCCCAAGCGGCACGGCATGGTTTGCCGGATTCATCATTTTGATGCTGGGATCGGGCGTCGGAGGGATTGCTTATGGAGCAGTATTCGAGGCTCTCACGCGCCGGGCGGATATCATGACGGGCATTGTCGTCGCACTCATTCCGATGGCGCTCGAAGGGCTCATTTTCGGGCTGGTTGGCTCGATGCACCCGCAGATGCCAGAAAATATGCAATCGCCCGGATTCTTCATGTCGAATCACGGAACGATAGGCGTGATAGGGTTTGTCGCGTCCCATCTCGCATTTGGCGCGATCGTCGGGTGGCTTTATGGACCGCTGAGCATGCAGTCCGCGATGAGTGAGGAGTTGGCGCAGTAATGCAGATTTGTCTCCCCTCTCCACCAGCGTTGCGCAGCAACGCGCCTGTGGAGAGGGGCCAGGGGTGAGGGTGAGGCGAATTCAGCTTGCAGCAGGCTTGTCGACCGGCTCGGTCGGTCCCTGCAAAGTGAACCCCTCGTCAATCGACTTCACGGCGCGTTTTGCGCGTTTGCGAAGGTCGACGTGCAGCGATTCATCGAAATTGATTGCCGCGAATGCGCCCCGCGCCTCGAGCTTGCGGCCGAGACCCAAATACGCCTCGGCTTCGTTCCAGCGCAGCTTCCAATCGCGCTTGTTCATGTTTTCGATCTTGGAAGCGTCGGCGATAATTTGCTCATATTGCTGCAAATTACCGAGCTGGTTCCATAGCTCTGCACGCACTTCGTCATCGCCCGGCGACAGATCCACCGCTTTGCGGAACAGCTCGATACCCTCGTCTTTGGAGCCCGACGCCCATTTCGCACGCGCAAGCGATCGCCATGCACCCGCGGCATTCGGATGCGCCTCGACAAATGCCTGGAGCGCCGGAATCGCGTCCGACACGGCTTGAATGTCCGTAAGCGAATTGGCCGGCCAATACCGAAGCTGAAGCGCCATCAAGTCGCCCGGATCGACTGCTAACGCCGCATCGAATGCCGCTCGCGCCTCGTCCGCCTTCCCGGCCGCCAATAAACACCGCCCCACTTCGACCTGCGCCCCAGCCGATTGCGGAGATCGTTCAGCATAAGCTTTCGCCGCTGCCAATGCGTCTGCGACCTGACCGAGATCCCGCAGCGATGATATCTTCGACAGCTCCGCCCGCTCCGTAGCCGCCGCATCCGGCGACAACTTCAATATGCGCTCCGCCGCTGCATGCACCACGTGCGGACGCGTCTCGCGCTCGTGATACGCGAGTTGTTCCAGGTAAAACGCTACGTCGCGCGATTCGGCATCCCAAATACCCGTGAGATACTCGGCCACGCTGTCCGTACGCACGTACGTGAGCGACGCGGCATCGCGAGGATTCTCGTACACCGGCACGAGCACACCCAACGTGACGAGCGCATCGAGCGCTGGCTGGCAATCGGGTTTGGCCTCGAGCGCAAGGACGAGCTCATTCATCGCCTCGTCTTTATTGCCCATCGTGGCGTGCAATTGGCCCAAACCGACGTGGTAATCGGAATCCCCCTCGAAGGTCTTACGAATCTGCTGAAACGTTTTCAGCGCACCGGCATAGTCACGCAGGTTGACGAGCGCCGCGCCAAGATTGAGGCGAGAGGAGTGATCCTCGGGATCCATCGACGCGATTCGCTTGAGCGCCGAGACTGCTTTTTCGTAGTCCTTTTCCATGAACCCGTTTTGCGCGCGTTCGATCAGCGGGGCCTTGTCGAGGAACACTTCGAGCGACGCAACGAGTTGACTGTTCTTCTTGCGCCAGTTGCCGTCCTTGCCCATCGGTGAGTCGTTCAGAAACGACTTGATCCACCTCCGAGCGTTGTCGATGGAAAGGCCTTTGTCCGCCAGTCCCTCGAACTCGCTCTTGGGAATGGGCAATTGTGCCGGCATGCCCTGACGCCGCGACATTTTGGGGTCGAGGCCAATGACGACCCACTCTTCTTCTTTGCCTTTGCTCATCACGACCACCGTAGCGAAGCCGTGGTCACGAAATCAAGGCCGAAGGACGCTCGTCCCTATCAACCGAAACCAATCCACAACACCACCAAGACCAGCACCACGACGCTGATGGCCATGCCCAGAATCACTGGCAACGGCAACCCCACCAGCCCGCGTTTCATCGATGCATCGGACTCGCTAGATGGCGCAATCGCATGGCGATCCGAGCCGCGTAAAGCATCCTGTTCGAGCCTGGCGGCCCCTGTGGGCAGCGTTCGAGGTCCCGAGGCAAAGCTGGGTACCGGCGGCGCGGATGGAATGCTTGTGGGCGAATTCCCTGGACGTGCCGCAGGCGGCATCGTTGCAGGTGGCATGGGCGGGGGCGCCATTGCCGCTAACGCGGGAGCCGGCGGTGGAACGCTGGCACCCGAGCCTGCCGCGACATCGTTGGCCCGCGCAACATTCTCGATCGAGAGCGCAGTTTCGAGGCGACGAAGAGCCTCGGCCAACCCGCTGGTTTGTCGGATTCGAACCGCGTCTGCCGCAATTGACGAAGCGTCGGAAATGGCTTTGGACAGCGCTGCTTTGCGCTCCGCTCGCACGTAGGCTGCCTTGACTTCTTCCGCCAAACGCATCGCTTCGATCGACAGACGCTCGGCTTCGCTCCGTAGCCGCTCATCCTCGGCGACCTGAGATGGCGAAACAGACCCTGCACTACGCGTCGTCGCTGGGCTCGGCGGAGGTTCGGAATGACCAACCCGCCCTCCAATGGACGTCGACTCGTCCGCAGCGGCACGTCGTTGCGCCTGCACTCGCGAATCGATGACGTTTTTCGCGTCGTTCGTGGTCTCTTCGTCCAGCGGATCCGGACGGTCCGCTTGTCCCGAAAGAATTTTGGGGTCAAACGGTTTGCCCTTCTGCTGTGCTTGACGAAGTCGCGCGATTTGTTCCGGCGTGCCCTTGATGAGCGTCGGAAGCTCTTCGCCCCAATCACCCTCTTCTTCATCCTCCGACGGAGCTTCGGTGATGCGCGGAGCACCCGCGTAATTCGCGATCTTCGCCAGCGCCCCTTTGCCCTCGGCTGCCGTGGGTGCCGTATCGAGAAGCATCCTCGCAACAGGCGGCGGCAGAGGGATTTTCGACGGGATTTGCACGGCTTTGGGCACGGTTGCCACGCGCGCTGTTGCTGGAGATGACTCACCAGCCGGAGGCGGCGTGCTCCTCAGCGAAGGGATCGATGGGCTGGGCAGCACGCCCAATAGTTTGCCGTGTGGATCCGACGGGCTCGACGTGATCGCACGTTCGAACCACGCCATCTGCTTCATCGCGTTTCGCCGCACGAAACGCCCGAGCGCCTCTTCGTTGTCGTCCATGTAGCCATGCGCCGACAACCACTCGTCGAAGCGCGCAAGGATCTCCGCGACGGTCTGAAATCGCTTCTTGGGATCCTTCTCGAGGCACTGGTTGACGATCTCGACCAGCTCGCGATGGATCTTCGGTCGCAGCTTGAACAAGTCCGCCGGCGGCGCAGTCATGAGCTGTTGCGCAAGCTCCATGTCGTTCGATGCGGACCATGGACGACGCCCCGCAAACAGCTCGAAAAGCGTCACGCCGAGCGAGAAAATATCGGCCCGCGCATCGACCTCTTTACCCAGCGCTTGCTCGGGCGAGATGTACTCGAGCTGGCCCTTGACCATGCCCGTCATCGTCTTGGTGATGCGCTGTTTGGCTTTGGCCAAACCGAAGTCTGCAATCTTCACGTCGCCTTGGAACGAACAGAGAATGTTGCCGGGCGTGAGATCGCGATGCACGAGGTTGAGCGGTTCGCCGCCAGGCGACTTAAGCGCGTGTGCCTTGTGCAAACCGCGACAGATCTGCCGCAACATGAAGACGACCATTCGTTCGGTGAACGCTTCGCCCGTATCGAAGATCGTCTTCATCAAGCGCGCGAGCGACACGCCTTGTACGAGTTCGACGGCGAGATACAGGCCTTGATCGTCGCTTCCCCACCCTACGACTTCGACACAGTTCGGATGACGCAGAGCTGCCGTCATCCACATCTCGTCACGAAATTGATCGGCGAATGCTGGGTCTTTGGCGAGGTGCGGATGGAGTCGTTTGACTGCGACGAGCCGGCCCTCAGCAGGGCCTGCGATCACGCGACACAACTCGACCGTAGCCGTCTCGCCGTCCGCGATCTCGGCGAGAACCTTGAAGGAGAGTGCACTCGGATCTTGCCGTGAGGGCGAGGGCATTCGGTTTGTTTAGAGAAGGGGCTCACGCGCGGCGGCAATCGCCTGCGGCACGCCACTGAGATCGGCTTTGAGGTGAATGTCGAGGTGATCGTCTTTGGTCTTGATCGCGCGAATTCCAACGATTGGAAGCAGCACGGGCAGGTAACGACGAACCTTCGGGTTCTCTGCGAGCTTGGGAAGCTTCATGAGGTCGACGACGAGACGATCGTCTTTCGCATCGACGAGCATGGCTGGACGCTTGGGCATGAAAGCCACGAGGTTGCCCGGCTTCGAAAGATCCAGCGCGCCACTCTTGAGCAAACCCGCCAAAGGCGAGGCTGAATCACCAAGGACCTTGAGAGACAAACCCTCGATCCGAATCGCGATACGCATCTCGCTCAGCGAGATCGCGATCTCTTCGACGTGAACGACGAGCGTCGCACGCACAGGCGTGCCCATCGCATCGACCGTTGCCGTCAAGCGAATGCCTGGCGGAGCTGCCTCGATGACGATGTCCTTCGGAGCTTTTTTGCTGTCCGAAAGAAACTCACGAGCAAGATAACGCAGGGCATCCATCGGGACGCCGACGCGCAAGCGAGCGGCACCGCGGAGCGCACGAATGATCTCCTCGGGGTGTTCCTTGAGGTAACTGCCCGCGACACGAGCGAGAACGCGAGGATCGGGTTTGGACATACGGTGGGGAGAGAACCTTCGCAGACATGAGCCCAAGCGCGCAAGGGCTCCGATCCGAACGCTCGCGATTGACCGGAAACATCTGGAAACTAAGCACCATCCGAGCAGGTGCGCGGCGCTCGTTTTCGCTATGCTGGCGGCGTGGCATCCGAGGACTCGACGGCTGTGCAGGAGCACGCGCCGCCCCCAAAACGTGGGCGATTGCGCCGCACGTTCGGAGCGGTCCTCGCCACGCTGGGGCTCGGTTCCGTCTTCGCCCTGTCCGTGCTCGCGTCATTAGCGCTGCACGTGAACTTGCCGCCTCTTCGACGCATCGCGCGAGATGTCACCAATCGAGTGCTCGCCAAAACGCTCGAAGGCAGTGTGATCATCGAAGACATCGATCGTATCGGCTTCGGTGAAGTCGATATCCGGTCAGTGGTGGCGCTCGATCCGCAAGGGCGACAAACGATTCGCGCGACGGGTATTCGCGGGCGGATCGATCTCGTGCAGTTCGCGCGTGAAGCGATGAACGGCAACACGATGATCACGTTGCCATTGGTGCACGTCGACGATGCCGAAGTGCTGCTCGATCGCGACGCAGATGGACGCCTCGGAATCGAACGAGCGTTCCTCCCGCGACCTCGCAAGCCGTCGACGAAACCGACCAAGCCCTCGACGAAGAAACCTACCAAATCAGCAATCGTTCTCGAACGAATCGAAGTCGGGCATGCGTGGGTTCACGGCAACGTCGCCTACCCGCGCGTACTCGATGCGGACGTGACGCGTCTCGTCACTGCCATTCGAATTGGTCCAGACAAACTCGCGATCGACGTGGAGCCAACGGGCATCCGTGAGCGTTCGATCCTGCACGTGCCGTTGGCAGGAACCGCGGACTACCACTTTCACTTGGACTTCCCTGCCCCGGGCCAGACAGACCCGAAGGACATCAAGCTTCGGATGTGGACGGGTTTTACCGGGCACGCAGGTCCGGTCGAAGTGCTGGCGCGAGCAAGTTTAGACGGACAAACCATCTCGGCTGCAATCGAGTTGCCACGCACCAACCCTGGGGACATGGCCAGACTCGCGCCGGGTTTGCCCATCTTGGAAGCGACTTCGGTCCGCGCATCGATCGAAGGCGTGTACCCGCACTTCAACGTCGATGGACGGCTCGACGTGACGCCACGCGAAGGCAAGCCCGCATCGGTTGACCTGGCCGGACGGCTCGATGTGCAAGGCGGGCCGAAACTCGTGCTCGATGTGACGGCTAATAATCTCAATCCGCAATCGTTTGTGGACAAAGCTCCCCCGACGGAGATCGACGCTCGAGCGCGTATGTTTTTCACAGCAAACCCCACGCCGAGGTTTGTTGTTGATGCATCGATCGAACCGCTGACCGTTTCAGGTCAAAGCATTCCGGCGATCGATGCCCACGTGGTGTACGACGAGCTGCTCGAAGGCCGAATAACGCTTCACGAGCCCGGTGCACCGACGCGGGGAACGTTTGTCTTGGAACGGCGCGACCTGATTCGGTTCGATGCGGAAACGAATGTGGCGTCATTGCAGTCGATGCCACGGCTCGGAGGGCCACTGGCAGGCAGTGCTCGCGTAAGGATCCGCGGCGCTGTCAAAGACTCCGAACTCGACGCGCGTATCGATGGAAACGTGCACGGGTTGCGAACGACGAAGGGCGAGGTGTCGCTCGAAGACGGGCGATTCGATGGCCATTTGCGCGGACCGTTCGAGCGGCTGGAGATCGATGCGCTCGTGAGTGGGGAGCAACTGCACGCCGGAGGTAACGCTGCGGATCGCGTGACCGTACGTGCGAGAGGACCGATCGCGACGCCGTCGGTGAACGCGCACCTCGTAGGAGGTGACGTGGAAGATCTGCGTGCGTCGGCGCGTATCGATCCCAAGGGAAACGCAGTACGCGACGTCGCGGTGCAGCTCTCGCGCGGGGGCGAAGAGTTGCGGGGCAAAGCGACCGAATTGAAGTTGGAGCAAGGCAGTCTCGCAGCACGAGGTTTGGCGCTCGAAGGTCCCGGCCTGGGTTCGCTCGGTGGATCGCTTGTCGTGGCAAACCAAGAAGTCACGGGCAAACTGCAAGGAAAAGGAATCGATCTTTCGCGCCTGGGGCGCCTGCTCGGCGTGGGCAAACGAGTGAAAGGCATCGCTGATGTCGACGTGTCGCTCGCGCGGTGGAATCGAGGGCGCAAAGGTCACGTGCGTGTACGTGTGGAAAACGCGACGGTCGTAGCGATGCCAGGTATCGAGCTGTCCGGTGCTTCCGCATCGGTGATCGCGACGTTCGAGAATGAACGTGCATCGCTCGAAGCTTCGTTGCGGCTGGAAGACCATGCCAAACCGGGCGAAGACCCGGCCACCGCATGTGACGGAACGATTGCCGAGGTGCGGATTTCGGAGACGGAAGGCAACCTGCGCGGACCGCTGCTCGCGCCATCGACGTGGGCAAACTTGACGGGTAAAGCGAGTGTGGCTGCGAAAGACACTAGGCTCGATTGTCTTGCCAAACGCCTGCCCATCGCGCTGCTTTTGACCGAAGTCGCCGGCAAGCTCGATGCGTCGTTGTCGGTCGAAAGGCCCGCAGGACAACGGTTTGTCTCGGTAAAACAACTCGAAGTGGCCACGCGAGGACTTCGAATTGCCGGTCCCATCATGTTTGGTGAAGACAAACCTCGGTGGGAATCTCGCGCGCTGGATATCGCCGTGACGGGAAGCCTCGATGGAGCGACCGGTGCCACCAGCGGAAAAGTGGTTCTTTCGGATACGTCGCTCCTTGGTGAACTGACCGCCAACATCGACCTCGATCTACGCACGTTGATCGACGATCCGAAGCGTCGTGCAGAGTCGCTTCTGCAGTCGCACGGCAACGTGACGTTCGAAATCCCGACGCGCTCGGTGCGCTCACTGAAGAGCCTGCCTTCGTTTTTCCACGACCAACTCCCGCCGTTCGATGGCGATTTCTCGGTGACCGTGCGGGGAGCAGGAACGCTGGTTGAGCCGGTCATTCGTGCTCGTGCATCGGCGTCTCGATGGATGCACGTGGACGAACATGGTTTGCCCACGCCATGGACCCTGCCCGTCGAAGTGGACGTGCTGGCGAGTTACGACACGCAAAAGGCAGCCGTCGTTGCACAGGTTCGTCGTGAAGGACGCGAGATCGTGTCGGCCGTGGGCCATGCCGCGATGGATCTTCCCGCGTTCGTTCGAGGTGGGGAAGCTCCGACGACGTTCGATGTACGCACGACACTGAGTCGCTTACCGCTCGGAAAACTTCCGTACTTCGCGGAACGAGGCGTGGAAGCGGACGTTAGTGGAACGCTGCAATACGAACAACGTGGCGAGCAGCGCACGGCCAAGGGAAGGATGTTTGTCCCGACGCTCCGCATTGGAAACGAAGTGGCGCTGCAGCGCGCCGCCATGTCGCTCGACATCGATCCGCGCAAAGACGGCGCCTCCAACTCGCACGGCGTCATTCAGCTCGAGCTTGGAGGACGTGATGGAGGACGCGTCGATACGGCAGCGTACGCGGGGGTGAAATGGGATGGGTTTGTCCCGAAGATCGATGACCTCAGCGCAGCCGGTTTTTCCGTACGCGCCAGTGGCTTTCGTATCTCGAGCCTGCACCCGTTCGTGACGGGCGTTTTCTCGAAGCTCGATGGTCGTCTCGATGGGCACCTGAACGTCGCCTCGACGATGTATGGGGACGAAAACCAGGGGCATGTCGAAACGAACATGGAGCTGACCGACGGCGTGTTCCACATCCCGCAGATCGGCCAGGAGCTACGCAATACGCACTTGTCGCTACGTTCACGCGAGCGTGGCGTGCTGCATCTGGACGACATCCGTGCCGATGGAATCAGCGGGACGATCCGCGGCTCTGCTACGGCGAGAATGAAGGGCCTCGCGTTCCAAAACGCGACTGCAGACTTCTCGATTCGGAAGAGCGAATCGCTGCCGATCACGTTCGAAGGTGTACCAATCGGACAAGCCTTCGGGAAGGTCTCGTTGGTCGCGGACAAACGCGGACGAGAAGTGTTTGTCGCGGTGAAGATCCCCGAGTTGCATCTCAATCTGCCCGCATCGAGTTCGCGTAATGTGCAGTCGCTCGATCCTCACCCGGACATCATGGTTTCGCACGCGGTAGGCCCGGTGAAAGAACTCAGGCAAGAAGGCGCGCTCGCGTGGATCACCTCGGTGGATCTGGGCGAGCTGCACATCGAGGGCACGGGCATCGATGTGAAAGTGAAGAGCCCGAAAGAGTCACCGCCACGTATCGAGCTGCGTGAAGAGGCGCGGCTTTCGGGAGACGTCGAAGTCACGAACGGAACGTTTGACGTCATAGGGAAAAGGTTTGAGATCGAACGAGGTCTCGTGCGTTTGCGTGAAGAAGACGCAGGCAATCCCTACGTGAACGTGACTGCACGATGGGACGCGCCGAATGGCACTCGCATCTACGTGGATTACGTAGGCGTGCTCAAACCCATCACCGAACAGAAGCTGCGGTTCCGGTCCGATCCTCCGCTGGCGCAACAAGCGATCCTGTCGATGATCCTCACGGGCGAGACACAAGAGACGAACAAGGAAGAGTCGACGCAAGGGTCGGCAGGAGCTGCAGGCTTGGCGGCGAACGTTGTCGGAGGAGAAATCGCTTCGACGCAGATCAATGCAGTCTTGTCGCAAATTGCGCCGCTACGAGGCTTGTCCACGAGGCTTGGAACTTCGGATTCGGGCCGCTTGCAGACGACGGTCATGTACGAGCTTGGCGACACGGTGAGAGCGCAAGCGAGCTACGAAGGAATCCCGAACGGAGCGAGCCTCGAAGGCATTCGTACGGATGTGAACGATTCATTCGGAGCCGTGAATCGGACCGAACTGAGCATCGACTGGCGGTTCTACAAGAACTGGATGTTGCGCGGATCGTTTGGGTTCGGAGGAATCAACCAACAGCCGAGCTCGGGCCTCGATCTGCTTTGGCAGTACCGCTACTGAGCGACGCGCGGGCTGATTTCTGCCTCGATGTGCCCCACGCGCACGGTGGGAGGCTCTGCCGATACGAGCAGCGGTGCGAGTGAGGTTTGTGCATGACGGGAGAAGCTCGCCTCGAACGTTCCGGCTTTGACGCGGGCAAACACGACGCCGTCATCGTCGATGGAGAGCGCGCGAGGATCGAGTGGCTCATCCGTGCCGTCGGACAGCACGAGTCGAGCGCTTCGTTCATCGTCGGAGATACGCACTGCACGCACGATGAACGGAGCTACTTCGACGCGGAAGTAACACCAGTCGTAGCCGTTGGTGAGAATGAGACGTCCGTCCTCGGGATGCCGCGAGATCCAACGATGCAAAGCGTCTTCGAGCGCGCCGGGATCGACACGCACGCCGTCGTGAAAGAAGTGACCTTCGCGATCGAGCACGATGGTGCTTTCTCGTGAGGTTCCCGGCGGAGGTGCAAGGCGGAAGAATTCTGGATGATCGCCGGGTTTCATGAGTTACCTCCTCGCGTGTTGATCCGTTTCAAGATCGAAGCAACTTCTCCATAGGGTGGCGAGACGCGCGTGTCACCGCCTCGAACTTCGACGTTCGAACCTGCATGGGGTAGAACGCGGCGGTCATGGACAGCCCCGCACCTGCGCACACGGACGAACATCTCGAGGCTACGCGCGCGTATTACGACGAGTTTGCGAAGCGATACGACGACAAGCGCGGGGGGCGCGATCCGGGCGGTTATCACGACCTCGTGGACGACCTGGAGATCGACTTCTTGCGTCGGTTCGCAACGGATCGTGACGTGCTCGAAGTGGGATGTGGCACGGGGTTGCTGCTGGAGCGCATCGCTGGATTTGCCCGTTCGGCCAAAGGCATCGACCTGTCCGCGGGCATGCTCGAAAAGGCTCGATCGCGAGGCCTGGACGTGACGCTGGGCAGTGCGACGGAGCTTCCGTTTCCCGATGCGAGCTTCGATGTCGCGTGTTCGTTCAAAGTTCTGCCGCACGTACGCGATATCGACCGAGCGCTTGCGGAGATGGCGCGAGTGGTTCGTCCGGGTGGAACGTTGGTGGTCGAACTGTATAACCCGTACAGCTTTCGCGGGGTGGTCAAGAGCCTGCTGCCTGCGGGCGCGATCAGCGAAAAGACCAAAGAAGACGCGGTGTACACTCGGTTCGACAATCCGTTTCGAGTGGCCGACTTGCTTCCTCCCGGCGTGTGTTTGCGAGCTTCGCGGGGCGTTCGCATCGTGACGCCAGCGGCGGTGGTGATGCGCTTGCCGATTGTGGGTCGAGTGCTTGCGAAGGCTGAACGAGCGCTGTGCGATTCGCCGTTGAGGTATTTCGGTGGCTTCTGGATCGCTGCGGCGGAGAAGGTGTAACCGACGCGCGTTTTCGTCCCGGCGGCCACGTATGCACTGCTATTTTCACGATGCATATGGCTGCTTCAAACGCTTATCCGACACTGCCGGCAGGAACCTCCAATGATCGAGGGGCACTCGTAGGCGCGTTGGCGTTTGTCGAGGGCATCGGAATTGGCATGATGGGCGCGCGTGAAGTGCGTAATTGGATCGAGGAGTACCTGGTTCGTGCGGGCCGCATGGAACGACCGACGCAACTGACGGAGCCGATGGCAGGCACGCTGCTGGTCGATGCGCTCACGGGCGGAGGAGCGACGCCATCGTCGAAAGCGGCGCTCGATCGCATCCTTGGACGTGCAAGGGCGCGGGTCGTACGCACGCTGGGAGGCCTCGTGCAGGACCCTCCCGACGATTCGTTTCTCCAAACCGCCGTATCATCTGGACGCGTTCAGTCCGTCGATCCCCAGGGCAGCACGTGGATCG
>CAZETM010000197.1:0-13729 GCA_964514885.1 uncultured Polyangium sp.
GGACGGAAACTGGGAGGACGGCTGCAAGTCCGAAAAGGAGCGTTACGACAACTGCCGGAAGTAACGCTTCGATTTCGTGGGTTTGGGGGCGAAGGACGGCGAAGGACGCCGAAGGCGATCCGAAGCCCCAAATGCACAAACTAGTGATTGGCTGCCCGCGCAAAATCGATTCCCGTAAGAATTCCTTGCACCTTGCGGTCCTTTACGGCCAGCACCCGCCGAGCACGCGTCGCCAGCGCTTGTCCCGCGGCGCGATAAAGCGGCGTGCGCACGTCGATACACAGCATCGCGGTCGTGATGGGTTGGCTCATGTAGAGCGAAAGGGGCATTGCGAAATGGGGCATGGCGTTCGCGAGAGGCAAAATGTCTGCCGCAACGGGAATGGCCGCATCGCGCAAAAATCGACGTGCTCGTGGCGCATGATATGCGCGTCGATGCATTTCTTGCACGTGAGTAAAATAAGATAAGATAAGCTGCTCACGAGCAGTCCACTCATGACCATCCCGATCATCGCCCGCCTGTCGTTCGCCGCACGTCTTCGTTTGCACCTCGCCACGGTGCTCGTCTCCGTGTTCACGTTCGTCTACGCGCGACTCGTTTGCTCGTTCATTTGCAGTTTGTCCGCGGAGGAACTCGCGCGCTCGATCGTGTCACTCTGCGTGCTGCACATGATGCTGCGCGAAGTGTTTTTGCACGTGGTCGGCATCGAAGGCACGACGGCTCCAGCGCGTAAAGCATATCTTCTTTCGGTCGTCGCCTGGTTTTTGACGGGGCTCGCAGGAATTGCGCTACACGCCACGCTGCACCCTACGTTCCCGTTTAGCAGTCACATGAAGTTTGCGGTGGGGTATTGGGCGCTGGGTGGTGGCATCGTGGCGCAGCTCGAATATTTGCTTTTCGAGCGATCCTTGCCAAATGCAGCAGCCACTGCAGCATCGCAATTGCACGAGCGACTCGGGCGAAGGCTCATCGAAGGCTACGTCGTATTCACGACCGCTCCGGCCCTGGTTCTGCTTTTGACGTTACGACGCATGATTGTCGAGCTGAACGGGGCTCAGCAATACGTGTATGAAGCGACAGCGCTGGCCGTGGGGTTCGTCGTGACGGCGCTTGCGACGGCCTATGCATTCGGGCGCAGTTTGCGACAAGATTCCGAGCGGCTGCTCGACGCGGTACGTAAAGTGGGCGAGGGAAACTTCGTGCCCGATGTATCGACGAGCCGGCCGGATGAATTGTCGCTCGTCGCCGCGGGCATCAATGAAATGGCGAGTGGCCTTTTGTTGCGAGAGCGAATCAAGGATGCGTTTGGACGGTTTGTCTCGCCGGAGGTTGCGAACGAATTCATTGAAAAATATTCGAGCCAAGGTCTTCAAGTGGAGCTGGGCGGAAAAAAACGCGATGTCGTGATTCTATTCAGCGATCTCCGCGATTTCACACCGCTCAGTGAATCACTTCCCCCCGAGAAGCTCATCGTCGTATTGAATGGGTATTTTACGGAGATGGTGGCGGCGATTCGTGACAATGGAGGAATCGTCGACAAATTCATTGGTGACGCCGTGCTCGCGGTGTTTGGCTTGACAGACAAGGACAGCGGTGACCAAGCCGCTGTATTGGCAGTGCGCGCGGCACTTGAAATGCGTAAGCGCCTCGATTCCTATAACGTGCGACTCGCGGCCGACGGGATCCATCTGAAGTCGGGTATCGGCATTCACGCGGGAGAAGTCGTGGCGGGGTATTTGGGCAGCGCCGAGCGTATGGAATTCACTGTCATCGGGCATAACGTGAATATCGCCGCACGCATTGAAAGCCAAGCCAAACCGCCCAAGGCTTCGCTGCTGTTCAGCGCGGAAGTCGCAAAACGCGTGCGCCCGACGTTTGCCGTCGAAGAAGCGGGAACCACGTCGCTGAAGGGAATTGGTGACGAAATGATGCTGTATACGGTGGCCGAGGAAGGCCCACGACCGGCATCAATTGGATAACGCCGGCGCGCACGATTTTCGCGAAATAACATCTAGACAATTGAATTCCGTTACGATACGTCGTTGAAAACCAACAAAAACAAGGGCAGGCCATGTCGGATCATATCGAGCGCAACCGGGCGTCGTGGAACAAGACCAGCGCCGAATACCAAGATTTGCACGTATCGCAACTCGGCACGGTCGATCTAGCGTGGGGCGTATGGGCCGTTCCAGAACGTGAGCTTTGCATACTGGGTGATGTATCCGGGAAGGACATTCTCGAATTCGGCTGCGGTGGAGCGCAATGGTCCGTGGGGCTAACGCGGCGTGGTGCTCGTTTGACGGCGCTCGATTTCTCCGCCGAGCAATTGCGACATGCGCGTGCGCTCACTCAGCGTGAAGGCGTGGAGGTGACCCTGGTGGAGGCCAATGCCGAGCAGACGCCATTTGCTGACGCGAGTTTCGATATCGTATTTTGCGACCATGGCGCCATGACGTTTGCCGATCCGTACAAAACGGTCCCCGAAGCGGCTCGTATTTTGCGCCCGGGAGGCCTTTTTGCGTTCAACATGTCCACGCCATTGCTGAATACGGTCGTGGATTGGGTCACGGACAAAGTGGGCGATCGATTGCTGAACGATTACTTCGGCATGCATTCAATTCACGATGTCGACGGACAAACCACCTTCCAGATCACGTACGGGGAATGGGTTCGCCTCTTTCGGCAATCCGGGCTTGTGATCGAAGACCTTGTGGAGATTCGCCCCAAGGAGAATGCGACGACTACCTACGATGGTTATGCGCCACTAGAATGGGCTCGGCGTTTTCCCGCGGAGCATATTTGGAAAGTGCGTCGACCCATGCAATGGGAGCGTATTCCAGCACCATAATGCGAACCACGGCCGAACACTGAGCCGAGACACACAGGTTTCGTTCGGAACGCAAGCCTCCCCGTCAGCCGTTTGACGCCCTCAAACCTACCCGAACACGCCTTCTTCAGCGTTTTGACGACATCTTGCGCCAATCGATTGACGCAAAAAAACGGCGTTTGGATCGAATGTATTTGTTGTGTTCCGAGGGCGCTGCGTGGTAGGGTCTTTTTGATCGTGAGTTCCACCGGGACCGAGCCAATCCAATTCAAGCGAGAATGGATTTTGATAATCGAGGAACCGGCAAAACGGAGAGTTCGATCAGAGGGGGTGGCTTGCCTCATGCCTACCACGTGCACGGCTTTGCGTATTCAGCATCCACGCCTCGAGCAGCTCGAGCAGCTCGAGCATAGAGGGAGGTTGAGCCCGTGAAACCTCATATCCTCGTTGTCGACGATAGCTTGACCGTGCGGATGGATCTGCGTGGATCGCTCACCGCCGCAGGCTTCGATGTGACCGTGTGCGACTCCAAGCGCACGGCCGACAGCATGCTCCGGCAACGTCAATTTTCCGCCGCAATTCTTGACGTGATGCTGCCCGATGGAGATGGCGTCACCATCCTGCGCGAAATTCGTGCGAACGAATCAATCGCCACCATGCCTGTCGTCCTTCTGTCTTCGGAAGCCGACGTGCGGGATCGAATACGTGGCCTGACCATGGGCGCCGACGAATACGTGGGCAAACCCTACGACATCGCTTATCTCATTCGCTGCGTGCGCACGCTCTGCGGACGCGAAAGACCAAGCATCGTTCCTCCCGCCCCCGCGATCGTTGCTGGTCGGAGGATTTTGGCCGTAGACGATAGCCCCACCTTCCTGGCTCACCTCGCCCGCATCCTTCGTGAAGACGGCCATGATGTCGTGCTCGCTCGCTCGGGCCGCGAAGCGCTCGATATGCTTGTTGCTCAAACAATCGATTGCGTCGTCCTCGATCTGCAAATGCCCGACATCGATGGCATCGAAACGCTGCGCCGGATCCGCCAAATCCCCGGCCGCGAATCGACCCCCACCATGATCCTCACCGCCAGCGAAGATCCCGAGGATCAGCGTCACGCCACCGCCGCCGGAGTCGACGACTTCCTCCGTAAAACCGTCGCCTTCGATTTGGTGCGCGCAAAAATCCGCAACTTGCTCCGTCGAAAACACGCCGATCGTGCAGTTGCCGAACAGCAAAACGCTCCACATGGGCCGTCTGCTAGGACAAACCTGCGCACAGAAATCCAAAACGAGCGGCGTATGAACAGCAAGCCTCCCAGCCGACCCTTTCCCGCACCGACCATTCCGACCGCGCCTGCTCGAAACAACCACGACAACATGATCAGCTTCAGCCCCTTGTTCATCGAGGTTGCAGCAGCCATGGGCCTTCATGCCGACCTCGCCCGTGACGCTCTCGTGCGCACGCTCCGCCGCTTGAACATCGACCCAAAAGCGATGAATTGCGCCGACTTGTCACGTGCGCTTCCCACGATTCACGACACGCTCAAGATGTTCTTTCCTGCTGACGAAGCAGGCCGTCGCGCGCGCACTCTCCTGGCACTCGCCTCGCGCACCGAGCGCTCCACCTCCGTCTGATCTACGCCCCCGTGTCGCCATCAGGCGTGCGTGCTATTGCCGTCTTATGGCTCTTCCCCCGGTCCAACGGCTCTCGGCGGCCATCGTTGGTCGACACGGCATCTTCGACATCGTTCGTCACGAGATCGAAGGCTCCGAAGGGCCACGCGTCTACATCACCCTCGCCATGCTCGATTGGGTCGCGATCGCGGCTGTCACCACCGACAACAAGTTTGTCCTGGTCAGACAGCATCGGCACGGCATCAGCGAGGTCACGCTCGAGACGGCAGGAGGCATCGTCGACGAAGGCGAAACGCCTCAACTTGCCGCGCGTCGCGAGCTTCGGGAAGAGACCGGCTACTCGCTGCGTGAGCTGCAATCGCTCGGCTGGATGCATCCGAACACGGCCATGCAGAACAATCGCTGCCACATCTTTCTCGCTCGCGGTGTGGAAGCGTCAGGCCCGCCAGCTCCGGACGAGGACGAGTACATCGAGCCGGTCGTGATGGATGCTGCTGCGGTACGTAGGGCGCTCGATGACGGGCTCATCACGCATGCGCTCTCCATCGTGACGCTCGAGCGAGCCCTCGCGCGTCTCAAGTCACTTTGACCATGACAAACCAAGAGCTCTTCGCGCGGATCCTCGGCATCGTCGAAGCGATGGAGGAAAATCAGCACGGCAAAGTCGTCGCCCTCGCTCGACGCCTGAAGCCCAATCTCACGGCGGAAGACATTCGCAATCCGCATGATTTTCCGGATTTAGACGACCCGGATTGGCACTTCGAAGACGGTCAGCTCACCGGAATACAGTCGGTACGGTTTGCACTACGCGCACTCTCGGGTGAAGTTCTGTCTCATGGGGACGAAGCCGCGAGCGCAGCGGACGGAGAGCAAGAAAAAAAAGGCGAGTCCGAATCCAGCGGATAGCCCGTTTTTTCGTCCTTTTTCGTCACTTGCGGTAACGCATAAAAAGAAGGACAAACCCTCTGCGTCGTCGGAGAAAAAACCCAAGGTTCCTCCGGACAAACCCAAGGCTCCCGACCCTTCAGAATCGGCGAATCAGCAACCTTCCGAAGCCGAAACATTCGCGATGTACATGGCGGGCGTTCGAGCGCTCGGTGCGCAAAAAGCGCGGGTTCCCCTTACGGCGGCAGCGGTCGAGCCGCGCAAAGCAGGCCCCACTGTCGACCTCGATGCCGACGCGCGTTTGGCTCTACAACAGCTCGTTGCTGAAGGTGCTCGGTTCGAAGTGATGGATGATGGCGAGCGCATCGAGGGACGACGGATCGATGTGGATCCACGCGAGCTGCGGCGTCTTCGACGCGGTGCGTATACGATCGACGGGCGTCTCGATTTGCACGGCATGAACGCGGGGGAAGCGCGGCGAAATGTGGAATCGTTCGTGCGCAAACGAAGTGGAGATGGCGATCGCGTCATCGCGCTCATCGTCGGGCGCGGGAATCATTCACCACGTGGAATAGGCGTGTTACGCGGCGAAATTGCGGCTTGGTTGAGCCAAGGTCCCATCGCATACCGCATCGCTGCCTTCGCATCTGCGCCTGAGGAAGAAGGCGGGCCCGGAGTCGTACTCGCACTCTTGGCACGCTGACCGGTTCGGGCTAGTTCCTTGTGCCGACACGATCGCTGCTCGGGATCGTCTGACGGGTCTGAGCATCGAGACTGCCGCTGAAGAAACAAGGTGAAGGAGCGCGCGCGATGGTCGACAAGTTGAAGAAGATTTGGATGGACGGGGAGTTTGTCGACTGGGAAAACGCCAACGTGCACATCCTGACGCACTCGCTCCACTACGGGCTTGGTGCGTTCGAGGGCATTCGCGCGTACCGACGAGCGGACGGACAAACTGCGATCTTTCGACTGAACGAGCACATCGATCGCTTGTTCGACACCTGCAAACTCATCGCGATCAAGGTGCCGTACACCAAGGAGCAGATCGCGAACGCTTGCAAAGATATTTTGCGCTCAAACGATATGCACGACGGCTACATCCGACCACTCATCTACCTAGGCGATGGTCCGATGGGCGTGTATGCACACGACAACCCCGTGCGAGTGGCGGTGATTGCGTGGCATTGGGGCGCGTACCTCGGCAAAGGCGCGACCGAGAATGGCATCCGCGTGAAGATCTCTTCCTTCGCGCGTCACCACATCAACGTGGGCATGGCCAAGGCAAAGATGATGGGGCAATACACGAACTCTTCGCTCGCCAAGCGTGAAGCGCGCGTTGCTGGCTACAACGAAGCCGTGCTGCTCGATCCGAACGGTTACGTCAGCGAAGGCTCGGGGGAAAACATCTTCCTCGTGCGCAAGGGCCGCCTCCTCACGCCGCCTCCTTCCGCATCGATCCTCGAAGGCATCACGCGCGACACGATCCTTCAGCTCGCTCGCGAAGAAGGCATCCCTGCACATGAAGAGATGATCTCGCGCGACCAACTCTACTTGGCCGACGAAGCGTTCTTCACGGGCACGGCAGCCGAGCTCACGCCGATCCGCGAGGTCGATGATCGACCCATCGGCGAAGGCAGCATTGGCCCCATCACGCGCAAGCTGCAGGCGCGCTACTTCGACATCGTCAAAGGCTCGGACGAGTCGCATCCCGAGTGGCTCGCGCACGTTGCAATCGCCAACCGCGCGTGAGCCTTGCGTTTCCACGACCCCTTCCGGTGAACGCCGGCGCGCCGCTGGCCGTTCTCTTGTGTCGCCTCTTGTGCTTCACCATCACCGCTTGTGGCCCGACGCCGGCTCGTGATCGGGCGCCACAAGCAACACCACGATCCACCGAAGCCCCCGCGCCTCGTCTCGATCCGATCGATTCGATCGATCCGATCGCCATGGGTTTGTCCTTCCAGACCATCTCGTCGACTCGGTTCGATCTGTCGTTCCCCCTGCCCGATGCGGGTGGATTTCAGATTGATGATCGCACCGAACGTTGGTTGGTCGCGACGCACCCAGCGACATCGTCGATGCTGCATGTGCGCACGTGGCGTGAGTACGAGCTGATGAATCGGCAGTCGTGTGAAGACCGAGCGCGCTTGTTCCATCCGTTGCCCGAGCGCAAAGGCGCGATGGTCATCGAGCAGCGCCGCATCGATGTTCCACCCGATCACGACACGATCGTCGAGGTCCGAGTGCACGTAGGAACGAAAGCGACCGAGGGCTCCGTGTTTGCATTTGGCGCCTGGGCGCGGCGATGTTTCGCCTTTGTTTTCACCACGCGTGATGAGAACGAGCGGACGGTCGTGGCGCGATTGTCGACGATCAGACACGGCACGCTCGCGCGTATGCGCTTCGAAAGCGATCTCGTAGCGAAGCGCAAACCGCCGGATCTCACTGGCCGGTGAACGTGCGACAGAACGCTGAGCGTTTGTCTTCATCTTCGACGAGAAGCCACGTTCCATCGGACGATTCTCCGCTCGTTTGTATGCCGAGCATCTCGGGTGGCACGAGACAATCGATCTCGTAGCGACCTTCGATCTTGCCTGCTGGAAGCGCCGGATGTTTCGTTTCGATCGATCCTTCGAGGCTTCCGCGAAGCATGGTGAGCGACACGGTTCCCGGGCCGATGATCTCGGCCCCGTCGCTCGAAAGCAGTGCGAGCGTTCCGGTGCCTGGGCCCTCGAAAAGCGCGACGGTGACCGTCGGATCGAACAGCGCTGATGGTGCGAGATCGAAGGCCAAACTGAGCCCGAACCCAAAACGATCGACCGTCGACAGAGACACCGATGCTTTGGCCATGGGGCCGTTCGGCAGTGGTGCAACCAGCTCGATCGTCGCCGCACTACCTCGATACGTTTGCCCATCGGGTGTGGTGATCACGAGGTCATCGACGACCCTCATTCTTTGGAGCCCAAACAAATCCGACATGTCGTTCATCGAGCATCCCGTCAAAATCGACGCGAACACGATGGCGCAAATACGCGCGAAAGAGCCGCTCATCATACCCTCTTCCGTTTCAGCACCCACAATCGATCACCTGCACGGTGAGCGAGTTGCGGATGACGTTGTCGCTCTCGGAGGCTTCCGTGAGAGCTTGGGCCGAATCGGCCTGGTGGTAGATCCAGTACAGTCCTGAAGGTGTGCCGCATGGAACGGTGGTCGTGATGGACACGTGCACGGCGGCTTGTGCGTTCACAGTTGCGCCGAACCAGGTGCCGAGTGTCACGCCGCTCCACGATTGCGCGTTCGGGCTTTTCGCCATGTAAAACCGCTGATTTGCCGTCGCCTGGCTGGTGCCGGTGTTGGCGGTCGTGAAGTGAAACGAGAAGGTGTCTCCACGACAGCGCTGAATCGTTTGCCAAGCAGCGTTGTTGCGAATGGTTCCGTTGGACAAACGTTGCGCGGATGCTTTGAGGTTCGACTCGTCTTTGCCCGAGGGGTACAGGAAGCGCCCACCTGCGATGTCATCGGGCATCGGCTGCGAATGCACGTGTTCGAGCCCGCCTCCGCCCAAGGGCACGGGTGGAGCTGGGCGCATCACGGAAAAACCGAGCGGGTGATTGTCGGGACCGCCCGAATACGTGATGGCCAAACCGTGCGCGTGACCAAGCTCGTGGAGCACCGCGGTTTGTCCAGTTCGTGTGAGGTCAAACGGACACGAGCCTGCCCCAAACGCCTCGTCCGGATTGACGAAGCTTTGCGTCGTCTGGTTGGCGAGCAGCACGTTCGACTCGATGATCCGATTGCACTTGCGCACGAGCACCGTCGTGCCGAGCGCTCCATCGATGCTGGCCGTGTCGACGAGCGCGACATCGTTCCATCCATCGGTCACATCGACCCAGCAGTGACCGGGTGTCCACGATCCGTAGTGGAAGACCATGTCCTGCATGCCGCCAACACCTCGCCACTGTCCGAGAGCAGCCGCGTACGCTTTTGCCGCATCCGAGCCGGAAGGCATGCTGCACGTGTTCTGCACCATGCCGAAGGGCGCGGACCAACGCACAGGAAGGCCGTTGCACGACAAGTAGCGATAGGCGCTGGCTTCGCGACTGAGCAGCACACACGCAACCGCAAGAGCGATCGAAAGTACACGCGAGATCAAGGCGCACCTCCCGCTTCGCACATCTCGCCGCCGAAGGGTGTCGTGTCCGCAACTTCTTCGTCTGGACCGAAGCACGCCAGCAACTCTTCTTCTTCGCCTGGCTCGCTATCGTTTGTCCCAACAAACTCGGCTGGAGTTGTCGCAACAAACCGCCACGCTCGGTTGGGCAAGGTTGGGGTCATGGTGAAGTTGCCTTGCGGCCAGGCATCGGTTGCGGCGGCAAACGCACGCACGTGATTGGCGAATTCGACCGCATTGAGCGCTCGATCCACGACGTTTTCCGTGATGCCAAACGTTTCACGCGCCGGTGTGGACTCGTCGAAACCACTATCGGGGCGTTGCCACAAAAACGGCCCTGGGATCGTCCCTGACAAACCCACGCCAACCACCAGGCGTCCGAACGGATCCACGATTGCGGTAGCCGTTCCTTTCCGCTCGACACGAAACACGAATCCGAAAGCGACCGGCGACAGCGTCCACTCGGTGTTCCGCAAAAACACGACATGCCGTTTGCCCACAGTGAACGACGGAACGTGCATCGCGATGACTTCACGTCCGTCCGGCAACGGTCCTCCGAACGATCGCAGCTCGAGCGTTCGGGGCGGTGATTTGCCCAAGGATCCAATGTGCACGACGATGTTGCCGACCGTGGCGACGGTGCGAGGTCCTTCCTGCTCGTCGTAGCGAAAGCTGACGTCTTGCACGTCGCCTTCGATCACCGCTGCGGTTTGTCGCAGCACATGAACGAACGTTTCGGCCGGGACAGGTGGAGCTGCTGCACGTGCTTCGATGGCCCACAAGGGCATGCAACCGACGGCCATGAACAAGGGACAGGGACGGATGGATCGCATCGGACATCCTCCAAAGTTGCGGACCGAGCGCACAGAGAAGAAGCCGACGCGGACAAACGCATCTGTGGCGACTCTGCCATGCAACTTCGACCGTTCGCGCGTGAGCGAGGCGCGATTGGATTCAAGCGCGATCTCGGCGAACACGGAGAATCTTCCTCATCCTGATGAGTCCGGCCATCGGAACGTAAGAGTCGATCACTAGAGACTGTTCCCCTTCAGCATAGGAAAAACCCCTACTGTTCTAGCTGCAATACGAACGGTTCGTCTCGTACAGGTTCGTCTCGTATAGGTTAGTTTGTCCCTCGCAACGTCGGCGGCGTTCGTCCGGCGCAACCTTCGTTCGTCATCGGAAGCGAGGCGTAGCTCAACGTGCCCCCGCATGTCGTTCGTCCAGGACCGAGCCGCGTCCTAGGCCCAAGCAGCGTGAGGCTTGGAACCAGCCCTTCCCCGAGGCTGGAAACGGCTTTGCCCACGAAGCACCGATATTTGATCTTTCCCGTCGCGTCCGTCCTCCGCTAGGGTGCGAAGGAGCAGCCTGGCGAGCGGAGTTCTCGCGAGGAATGCATTGGGAGATGGTCATGCAGTTGCGAACATTGGCCGCTTGCACCCTCGTAGCCTCGATCGTGCTCGGGTGTGGTCATTCCGATGAGGAGTGGCAGGCGCAGCTCGACAAGTACAACAAGCTGATGGCCTCGAAGAAGGCCGACGACGAAGCGGCTGCCGCACGTCAAGCAGCGCTCGAATCCGAGCTGCGTGGCGAGCAGGCGAAGGTCGGCGAGCTGAAGAAGAAGCTCGAGGCCGCTGGCGTCGACATGGCGAAGTTGAACGAGGACTTGCAGAACGCAGCGACTCGCGTCTCTTCGCTCAGCTCAACGCTCGAAGAACGCGAGAAGGCGCTGGCCGAGTACAAGGCGCGCGCCAAGCAGCTCGAGCAGATCAAGGCGCGCTTTGAGATGCTGCGCAAGAAGCTCGACGAGCTGACGAAGCTGGGTTTGGCGGTAAACATCCGCAAGAACCGGATGGTCATTTCGCTCCCGGGCGACGTGCTCTTCGATTCCGGCCGCGAGACGCTGAAGAAAGAGGGCCACGAGATCCTGATGAAGGTCGCTGGCATCATCAACGCGGATCCGTCGTTGAAGGGCCGCGATTATCAAGTTGCGGGTCACACGGACAATCGGCCTTTGGCGGGCGGCATATTCCGAGACAACTGGGGCCTGTCGCTGATGCGTGCGCGCGAAGTGCTCATGTATCTCGTGAGCGAAAGGGGCGGGGCATTGCCGCTGGATCGCTGGAGCGCGGCAGGGTTTGGCGAGACCGACCCGATTGCTCCGAACGAGACGGACGAAGGTCGTCAGAAGAACCGTCGTTGCGATTTGATCGTGGTGCCCAGCGTCGAAGAGATGTTGGACCTCAAAGCAATTACGAACTGACCCTCGGACGTTCGAAAGATAACGACCGCAAGCCAATTGGTTTGCGGTCGTTATCTTTTGGGGGTTTCGATTTCCGAACGGGTCTCAGCTCGGCTGACTCTCCGCGTTATTTTCGTTCTTTTTTGCACCGCGGTGCGCGCGAATGGCGCCAATGACGGGCGGCAGCACCGAAATGAAGATGATCAAAATGACCACTTTTTCGATCTGTTTTGCGCCGAGCACTTTGCCCAAGAAATAACCGAGGAACGTCATCGACGCGACCCAGCCGAGCCCGCCGAATACGTTGTACGTGAGAAACCGCTTGTAGCTCATTTGACCCACGCCGGCGACGACCGGAGCAAACGTGCGGGCGAAGGGCATGAAGCGAGCGAGCACAATGGTCTTGCCACCATGCTTTTCATAGAACTTCTGCGTGGCGACCAAATAGTCTTTCCGGAAAAACAGACTTTGTTCCCGGTTGAAGATTTTCGGCCCCGCCTTGTATCCAATCGAATACCCAACGGTATCGCCAATGACGGCCATGATGAAAAGCGCGACGTTCATCACCAGCAGATTCATGAACGTGGACAAACCGAAAGGATTGATTTGTCCGGCATTGATGAGCACGCCCGTTGTCACGAGCAGTGAATCTCCCGGAAGGAAGAAGCCGATGAGCAATCCCGTCTCGGCGAAGATGATGGCCATCAGGACCGGATAACCGCCCCAAGTGAGTAGGGCTTCGATGTTGCCCCACGGAAGAACGTCTTTCAGGCGGTAGAGTAGCTCGCGTAAAGTGTCCACGGGCGACCGATTAGCGCACCTCGGGATCGTTGTCGAAGTTTCTGCTCGGATTGTCGGGTATGAGCGGATCTCGTGGGCTAGATGGGTTGCGCGGGTCGGTCTTTTCGGCTCTGTCGCGGTCGACGTTGGGAGCACGGATTCCAGGTTGGTTTCCGTTGTTGGCACAACGTATCCAATCGCAACGCTTTGGAATGTTGCGGACACACGCCGCTGATGATTGTCGGTCGGGCGTGAGATTACGTGCCGGTCTATGTGTGAAAGCGGCGGCGCTGGCTATGTCCGCGTCGGACGACGCATCGGGCGTACCTGCACCGAGAAACGCCAACGCCGTTGAAATGGCTACGGGCGAGCATTTCGATGACGACGGCAAGCAGCTTGCAATCGCGGTATCGGGCGTGGTCAGGTCACGCGGGGCGCACCCGCGAGGCTTGGTTTCCCACGCTGTGCAAAGTGGAGGAGGATCGTCATGCTCAAATTCATCGCGGCGACAGTATTCGTGGGGACTTTTGCGATTGGCTCGGCAGCCCTTGCGCAAGGTAGTGGCCAAAATGGCAATGCGCAGCGTCAATTGTCCTGGGACCAGCTCATCCAGGCGTGTCAGAACCCGTCGGCATTTCAGTCGCAAAGGCAACCGAATGCAATTCGTTTGACCTGCGAGGACTCGCAATTCGTCTGGGAAGCCGACACGTCCGAAAAGATGGAAATCGACAATCGCCGAAGCCTGGTCGCGTCGCTTTCCTCGGACAAGTTCTACGTCATTCGTCAAGAAAACGACGTAGCGATGAGCGCACTGCAAACGCCTTGTCCGCGCCTGAAGGAGGTTCAGGTGACGTACACGAAGAGCTTTGCGCTGACGTGTCAAGAGGTCACGAGTTTCCGTGGTTCGATGACCGACTTCTGCAAGGCTCGCGTCGACCAGGACCTCAAAGGCAATCAGGCGCTCGCCACGCGCGTCGCAACCGGCAACGTATACAATATGTGCGCGGCTCCCGAACTCGTGATTGGTGGCAAAGCGCAACCTGCCGCCCTGCCGGTGCCTGGAGGCAAAGCGCAGCCTGGCGCCCCGGCGCAAGGAAACAAGAAGTAAGCCACGCGTTAGGGCGGCCGTGTACGAGCATTGTGCTCGGCCGCCCTTACCCCCAACGATCCCCTTGAGCATACTGATAAACTCATTC
>CAZETM010000198.1:0-13678 GCA_964514885.1 uncultured Polyangium sp.
CGATCTCGCGTTCCGCCTGCATCTCCGCGCGGAAACACGCCCCTCCACGGCCTTCCGCCCGTCCTCGCCCTCATCTTCTTGAAATCCGCCGACCCTTTCCGTGATGCACCTCGATCAAATACATGTGTACGGCGCACATCAACGATGAACGATCAATCATCGATCACTTGAATTGGATTCCACTCGAATTCGGTCACGTCTGCATTCCAGGTTTTAATCTGGAGCGTCTGTGCAAGGAACATATGTCGGTACGAGTTTTGAGAGAGCCTCTTCATCGCGCCGCTACAATGAATCAATCATTATCCTTATGGTGAGACGCTGGCAAAGAAATTGGTAATCGATTGGCGCAAGAGTCAGGGCGCGTCCAGAGATGCGAGCGACCATTACGGATGCATTGAATCAGCTTACGGAAGCCTACGGGGGGAACCGATCTACCCGCACACGGACGACTCTTCCGCCTGAACCACTATTCTTTCGGCGGTGAACAATCTGGCTACCTGACCAGTAACTCGTTCTAGCTCAAACTTTTTGAGCTCAAACGATTCGGCAGGATCGCACTCAGCGGTCGCACGCCTGCAAGCCATCCGAACACGATCACGCCCCCAAGATTCGCTGCCAGATCACCAAGATCAAACGTCCGCGCCGAAGACAAAGCCTGCGCGAACTCGTCCATGGTCGCGACAACACCCACGACGAACGGCCCGATGGGAACGCGTAGAAAACGCAATCGCGCATCTGCAGACGCTCCACGTGCGAGCAGCGACGCGATGCCAAGCAAGACGAAGTGCAGGAGTTTGTCCGCGTGCGAGTGCCCAACGAGCGCCGTCACGTGCAGCCGTTTCGTGTAGGCCAAGCCAGAGATGACTCCGAGCGCGAGCACATACAGCGCGAGGCTCACGCGCCAAACCCGCAGCAACTTCATGCGGAACCCCGAAATGGCAAAAGGCGCCGCATGTTCTGCGACGCCTTTTGCCAACCCTTGCATCATTTGTGGAGCAGAGGGGGATCGAACCCCTGACCTCCTGACTGCCAGTCAGGCGCTCTCCCAGCTGAGCTACAGCCCCGGTTGCTTCAAGAGGGGGCAGGTTCTACGATCGTTTTTTGAATTTGTCCCGAACTTTTTTGGTGTTTGTAAACACTGCCCAAAGCCCCTCAAAAGCCCATGAGCTTCGCGATGTAGTACTTCATCGTTTCGGTCGTCCCGCCGCCGATACGGAACAAACGCTGGTCGCGCCACGCTCGAGCGATCGGGAAATCCTCGATGTAGCCCCAGCCCCCGTGGAACTGCAGGCACGTATCCATCACGTCGCCCGATACGTCTCCAACCAACACCTTCGCCATCGAGATGAGTTTCACCGTTTCGAAACTGATCGGTCCCTTCTGCACGTGGTGCTCGTCGTTGTACCGATCGAGGCACTGGTACACGAATGCCTTCGCAGCTTCCGCACGCGTGTACAGGTCCACGAACTTGTGTTGCCACACCTCGCGCTTGATCAGCGGCTTGCCAAACGCCACGCGCTCTCGACCGTAGTTCACCGAATAGTCGAGCGTGTAGAACGCTCCCGCCAGAGCACTCACCGAACCGATCAGCCGTTCGCTTTGGAAGTTTTGCATCAGGTACATGAAGCCCTGATTTTCTTCTCCGAGCAGGTACCGCTTCGGAATGCGCATGTCCTCGAGGAACAACTCCGCCGTATCCGATGACTTGTTGCCGATCTTCTTCAGCTTCTTCGACACCGAGAATCCAGGCAGATTCGTCGGTACCAAGAAAAACGAACAACCATGTGCTCCTCGGTCGGGACTCGTCTTCGCGAGCAGCGTGATGTAGTCGGCGCGCGTGCCGTTCGTGATGAACGTCTTCTGCCCGCTGATCACATAATCGTCGCCGTCTTTACGCGCGGTCGTGCGAATTCCCGCCACGTCGCTTCCCGCTCCAGGCTCGCTCACGCCGAGGGCAATCACCTTGTCCCCAGCGAGAACCGGCTTGAGCACTTCGTCGATTTGTTCCTTCGTTCCCAAGTCACTGATGACGGGCGTCGCCATATCGCTCTGCACGAGCAAACCCATCACCACACCGGCCAGCTTCGACCGCGGAAGCTCCTCCGCTTTCGCCGCGCTGAACCAATAATCGAGCCCCATGCCGCCGTGTTCTTCAGGGAAATGCGCCCCTAGAATCCCCAGTTCTCCGGCCCGCTTGAATACCCAATTTGGAAATACTTCGTCCGTTTCCCATTCTTCGGCATGCGGCGCGAGTTCCTTCTCCGCGAATGACCGCACCGTCTTTCGGAATTGCTCGTGCTCCTCGGTAAAGGGCTGCCACATGACGAACTGTCTCCTGAATTTGGCGCGTTTCCCCGCGCTTGGTGGCATGATTCGTACACGAAACATCTTCGGATGCAAGAGCTACGACTGTGCGTGAGCACCCAGGCTCGAGCATCAGCCATGACGTCGGTGAAGGCACGTGTGACCGCATCGGACTCTGCTAGTGTGCCCGTCGATTCGGAAATTGAATGCGGCTCCTCGTTCTTTCGCGAAACCCAACACTTTACTCGACCAGTCGGATCGTACTGGCTGCGCGCTCGCGTGGTCATGACGTCACGGTCTTCGACCCTCTCGACTTGCAGATCGTCGTCTCGAAAGGCCGACCGATTCTGCTTCACGAGGGTAACGCCATCATCAAGTTCGACCTCGTCATCCCGCGTATTGGCGCAAGCATCACCAATTACGGGCTGGCTGTCGTTCGTCAGTTCGATCTCATGGGCATTCCGGTGCTCAACAGCGCCGTGTCCATCGCACGTAGCCGAGACAAACTGCGCGCCTTGCAGTTGCTCAATCGCAAGCACCTCGATGTTCCCACGACCATCTGTGCACGCAGTCCTGCAGGGGTCGATTCAGCCCTCGCGCTCGTCGGTTGCCCCGCGATCGTCAAGCTTCAACAAGGCACACAAGGCATCGGCACGATGATCGCCGAGACACCTCAAGCCGTGCATTCGCTGCTCGAAACCCTTTGGGCCATGGGCCAAGACATCGTCATTCAGGAGTACGTCAAAGAGTCCAAGGGCCGTGACATTCGTGTGATCGTCGTGGGCGGCCGAGTCATCGCGTCGATGCGACGAGTCGCCAAACCCGGTGAGTTCCGGTCGAATTTGCATCGCGGCGGCAAAGGCAACCGCGTCAAACTCCTCCCCGCATTTCGTAACGCTGCCGTTCGCGCCGCCAAAGTCATGGGCCTCGAGGTCGCGGGAGTGGACATGCTCGAGTCCAAAAAGAAGCCGAAGATCCTCGAGATCAACAGCTCTCCGGGGCTCGAAGGTGTGGAGCGCGCAAGCGGTGTCGATGTTGCTGGAGCCATCATCGAGCACGCAGAAAAATACGTCGCCGAGCAAGGACGCATTTCCCAACGCGAGCTCGATTTGCGCATCACCAACGTTCTTTATGACGAACGCACCCCGCCACGTGCTTCTTCACGCGCGAACGGTCGCGTGCGTGGAGACGCTACATGAGCTTGCGCGTCGAGCGCGCAGGCGGGGCGGTTGTCCTGACAATCGATCGTCCTGGTACACGACACGCGATCGATGCGAACTTGGCTCGCAAGCTTGCTGAAGCTGCAACGTCGGCAGCGGCGGATCCGACGGCGCGAGCCATCGTGCTGACGGCATCGGGAGACGAAGCGTTTGTCTCGGGCGGGGACTTGAACGAGATCGCCAAGCACGTGCGTGAGCAGGGTGGACCTGGCCCCGTGCTCGACATGTACGAGCCTCTGTTGGTGCTCGAAGCGGGCGACTTGCCGGTCATCGCAGCCGTTCAAGGCGACGTCTACGGAGGCGGCTGCGAGCTGATTTTGCTGTGTGACATGGTGCTCATGGAGAGCCATGCGAGCCTCGCGTTTCGACATGCGCGGATGGGTTTGTCCCCGGCATGGGGCGGCATGACTCGACTACTGGAACGCGTAGGTCCGATCGAGGCATCGAGGTTGCTCTTCACCGCCGACAAAATCGACGCGACCGAAGCGCAGCGAATTGGTCTCGTGGGTGATGTCGTTCCGAAGGGCCAAGCGCTCATGCGGGCGCTCGACCGAGCGGAACTCATCGCCAAGAGTTCGCGTACGGTCATCGCGGCGCAGAAGCGTGCCTTGCGCGCAGTGAGACAAGCTCGGCGTGGCAACTCGATCGACATCGAGCGAGCCGTGTTCGCCGAGCTGTGGGCTGGGCCTGCGCATCAAACGGCGATTGACTCGTTCTTCAAACGCAGAGGCTAACCCGGCGGCTCTTCTCCCCTCTCCTCTCCACAGAGCGAAGCGGAGTTGGAGAGGGGCCGGGGGTGAGACACGCCCACTTCGTTTGAGCTGAAACGGATTACGGCTTCACGGCGTGCAGCCTTGCGCGATCCCATTGCAGTCGCTGTAACACGCTTGGCACACGACACAGACTGCGGTTGCGTTGTACTGGTCGGCTCCGCCGGGATACTTCTGCACGCACGAGTCGATGCATGTTTTGTCGTTTTGACAGGCAGCCAAGCAGTACATCAGATCCAAACACGTCGGCACCGCTTTGCACTTCGACCACTCGTCGGCGCACACCAAATCCAGCGTGCAAGTGATGCACTTCTCGCAGCTCGAGGTCCCGTCACACGGCGAGATGCCTCCGGTCGAGCTGCTCGTGGTCGAGCTAGATGACGAGCTCGTGGCTGACGAAAACGATCCACCGTTTCCGCCTTGGCCGAAGCCGCCAGCCCCGCCGACGCCTTCGTCGACCACGACTTTGGCGCCACACGCGGTGGTGAAAATGGTTAGAGCACCAAGCAATATGCGGACGTAACGAGTCTGGGTCATTTTGCCGCGAGCTTAGCTGCCTGCTCGTCGCGGCGCGAGCAAGCGGCCGGATTGAACGCCAGCCCGACGCTCTTTCAGAAAACCCACGTTACGGTTAGTAGTGGGACATGGCGCAGGCACTCGGCCGTGTCGTGGATTCTGCCGCACTGGATGCATGTTCCCACCCACGCGGAAAGCACGTTATCGAGGTTCCTGCGGCGTGGCTCGGTGGCGAGATCCTCGTCGCGTTTCCCGTTCGCATCATCTGCGCTCGTTGCGACGGTGGTGGCTGCGACGGATGTCATCGTCGCGGGGGGCATCGCATCGAAGGCGACGCCGATGCACGTTCAGTGCGCGTCAGTCTTCCGCACTCAATGGAAGGCACCGTGGTCCTACGTTTGGTCAGACCTTTCGGGAATGAAGCAACCATGACGCAGCTCCATCTCGAGACGCGCATCGGACTCAGTGCCAGTGCGGGCGTCGAGCTGCACGCGATGCCTGCACCTCCGCAAGAAGCGATTGCCGCAAGCGATCGATCGTACGCGCTCAAAGGATTACGAAACGTCGCGTGGGCGATTGCGTTGATCGCGGCGCTTGGAATTGTCACGCTCTTGGCAACGATGCGTTGAAGAACAGTCGCGAAACGGTGTTAGCATTTCTTCATGCCTGCTCGCTTAAGCCGATCTCTAAGCATTCGAGTATCGACGGTCGCCCTTTCATTCGCTGCTCTTTTGGCGGTCGGATGCGAAGAACCGACCGTGGTCGACAAACCCAAGCCCGTGGATTTGGGCACTGTCGACGACATCATGGTGGAACTACCCAAGTCGTGTGCGTTCCAGTGCGGTGATTGCGCTGAGCCTGCAACGCCGTTCGATTGTCCAACGTTGGCGCCCTGGGACAAACTCCCCCACGAGGAAGCTTGCGAGCCGTTTGACGGGACGTACCCTGCCCCCGTCCAAGGCAAATGCACGGTCACCGATGCATCGGGCGAAGCTGCAGCCAATGCTGGCCCGCACCCTGGCGGCGGGTTTGTCTTACCAGACGGCCATCGTATCGACCCCGTCGGGCGCGAAGTGATATTCGACGAAGTCGATACTCGTGGCACGTTCCCGATGAACATCATGCCGGTGCCTGGTTCGCGTTTGGCGCTCGTGTCGGACGGAGGCATTCGCGACAACGTTTTGCGCGTCCTCAATCTCGATGCGCTTGCTTCGGGAGCTGCACCTGTCGCGAGCTACATAACGTTCCCGCGTCCATCGTCGCTTTATTATGGTTTGGCATGGATTGCTCCCAATCGCGCGCTTGCTTCCGGTGGCGGTGACTCGATGGTGTACGCATTCGATATCGATCCTATGACGGGACAAGCGGTTCGAGCGGCCGATCGCGACATCAAGCTGGGCATGTCCGGCGACAATCCGTGGTATTCGGGCGCGCTCGCGGTCAGCGGCGATGGCACTCGTCTCGTCGTCGGTCCGTCGCAATATGCGAGCGCATTCCAGGTCATTTCGCTCGAAGATGCCAATTATGGCACGCGTATTGGCGACATTTCCACGGGTGGAACGGCTGCGATTTTCGACGTGCGAACCGATCCTTTCGATCCTGCTGGAAATACGTTTTACGCGACGGACCAAGGCAGCTCGCGGATCATCGAAATCGAAATCGGCAAGAATGCTCCTACGCGCACGCTCACGCTCGCCAAGAGCCCTGCGCAAATGGTATTCCTCGACGAAACCTACATGGCCGTGGCCGAAGCACACGGTGATTCGATTGCGCTCGTCAATCGAGCGACGATGGCGGTCGATGCGCGCGTGCCCATCTTCGACGCGGACGCGCCGCGAGGAGCAGCGCCGAGCACTCTGGCCTACGACGCGACGAACAAGCGTCTTTATGCCGTGCTTGCGGGCATCAATGCCGTCGGAGTCTACAACATTGGAATGGGCACTCCGCCTACGATTACGCCTGCGGGCACCCTTTCTACGAGCTGGTGGCCCACGGGATTGTTCGTCGACAATGACGGATCGTTGACGATCATCAATGGCAAAGCCCGCGGAACCGGCCCAGACACATCGGAGCTGGATTGGGCCGACGGCAACATTACCGAAATGATGCGCGGAAGCGTGCAATACGTACCGGTAGCGGAGCTGGCGAATCTCGCTGCGCACACGGCGGTCGTGGATATGGGTCGCCATATCGACAAGCTCCCCGGAGCGCCTGCGGTCACCTGCCCTGCGGGTGCAAATGACTTCCCCGTTCCTTCGACGAATACGGCCGGCCCCTCGAACGTCATCAAGCACGTCATTCTGGTCATTCGCGAAAACAAGACGTATGACTCGGTCATGGGTGATCGCACCGATCTTGGTAATGGCGATCCGAAGCTCATCATGGCGCCGAATACCGAAATACAAAGCGCCGTCTGGCAAAATGCCCGAGCCATCGCCGAAACCTTTACGAACTTCGACAACTTCTACACCGACGCCGAGCAATCCGTGCAAGGTCACGTGTGGACGGCCTTTGGTCGGACAAACGATTACGTCGAGCGTGTTTGGTTGTCGGCCTGGGGCCGAGGCACGCGCCCGCCGACGGAGCCTACCACGTCGAAACAATCGGGGCCCGAAGAGGGAAGCATTTTCCATTGGCTGGGCGACAAGGGCATCAGCTACGACAACATGGGCGAGATCGTCGGCAATGCGCCGAAAGGCTTGGACGGCAAATACCCGGGCCTCGTTTATGCGGGCGAATTGCCAGATACCGAAAAGTCTTGCTACATGGCCGGGCGTATTCGTCTCCGTTGCGACTTGCAGCAATTCACGTATGCCGTCCAGCCCAATGACCATACCAATGGCGGCAGCGCAGGCTCAGCGGCGCCCGAAGTCATGATTGCCGTCAACGACGAAGCCACCGGTATGCTGCTCGATGCCGTCTCGCATAGCCCAAGGTGGAAAGACACGCTCGTCATCGTTACCGAAGACGATCCGCAAAATGGTGGCGATCACGTCGATTTGCATCGCACCGTCATGTGGATGGCTTCGCCCTGGGTGCGTCGCAAATACACGAGCCACGGCCATTACGATATGGCCAGCATCTACAAGCTCGTCGCGCATGTCTTCGGCATTTCTTACAACAACGAATCCATTCGCAGCGCGCTCTTGCCGCTCGATGCCTTCACCAGCACCCCGGACTATACGCCATTTACGTACTTGCCGCGCACCATCACTGCCCCGTGCAATGCATCCGGTACGAAGGAAGCTCAGGAAGCCGCGCATTGGGACTTCGACGAGCCTGACGAGCAACCGGGGTTGTCCGAGCAAGTCGAGCACATGATGCGCACGTCCAGCAAAGAACGCGGCGTGAAGATCGTGCAGCCGAAGAAAACTATCCCCGCAAAGCAGCCATAGCCACGGGCGGTAGCCGCGACCATCCTGGCCGAGCGTAATAATGCATCAATCGCTCGGCCACGATATCCATCTTGCGGTGGTCGTAAAACACGGGCGGCCTGGGGAAAGCCGTCAGCGGTCCCCGTAAAATCGCCTTTTCGATGTTCCCCAGCATCACCGTATTGTGCACGAAACCTAGGCCGCTCTGCACATTCGCCAGCGTCGAACTGGGATGCCCACCCCACGGCGCCGTCACCATTCCGTACACCAATGCCGGCCAATGATTCACCGCCACCGTGCCATAACGCAATTCCGTGATCATTCTTTCGAGCGCCGGACCTGCCAGGGGATCGTCTTCGAGCACGCCATGACAAACGATCGATGCCGATAACGTCCCCCACAACGTCTCGTTGCAGAACTCGGTCGCCGCCGAGAAGAACTCCACCGGGTCGTCGGACCCGACCGACACTTCACTCACGATCGCGCAAAACGGCTCCGTCGAGAACAACGGTTCGTCTTTCCGAACCGGATCGAGCTTCTCGATCAACGTCCACGGTAGTTCGTCCGGGCCACACTCTCCGATCCGTCGCACATGCTCACGCTCTGCCGTCAGAGTCGCGTGCCTCTGCTGCGCACCCGGGTAGTACGCCTTGCGCGGGCGAACCTGCGCGAGCGCCTTGCACAGTTCCGCGACAAACCGATCCCGCTGCGCCCAACCTCGCGGCAAAACCAGCATTTTTGCAGCGTTGCAGTTGAACGATGCGTTGTTCACCACCTGCGTCGCGATGTTTCGTGCGACAAACCATAGTTCACGTTCGGAATAAAGATACGGCGCGACGATCACCGGACTGATGTTGCCGAGCTCCGACGTGATGGTTTTACCAAGAACAGACTGCCCCGATCGACGTCGTTCGTCTTGATCGGCTCCGGAAGGTCCCCACACGATCGCATCGTGCGTTCGCTCCGAGCCCGTCACGTGCACATGCCCCACGTTGCGATGCGCCGACGCGTAGGCTCCAACCTCGCCACCACCTCGTACGATCCGGACAAACCCTTGCGTCACGAGCGGCGCGAACATGTCGTTCAAGATCGGCGCGAGGTACTCGTTCACCGGGCTCATCTTGAGCAGCACGACGCGTCCTTCGACGAACAGCTCGTGCAGCGTGTCCATCGCCGGAATGCTCGCGACATTCCCTGCACCGAGCACGAGCGAGACGACGCCTTCAGGGTCTTGTCGCTTGTAGAACGCTGCTTGTTGCGCGCGTACGTCGGATGCACGCACGCCTTGCGCGAGACGCACGTCGCACGAGAAACCGCTCAGCAGATGTCCGTCCGATCCGCGCATCGGAAACACGCTCACGTCGGTGTGTCCGTGCTGCTCGCGGATCGCTCGAAACGGCAAGCTTGGAGCGCCGCGTTTGGCGATGTCGTCGAGCGCATCGGCCAGAGCCGACACGTTGCTCGTGATCGACACGGGACCACCGAACCACTCTTCGCCGGCGATCGGCGCGGTAGGGTCGATCCCTTTCGCGATGCAACTTGCGTGCACCATCCGCGGAGCCGCTTCGATGACGCGAGCGAGCACTTCGCGCAGCAGACGCGCTTTGTCTCGAGGCGCCAAACGAGCGAAGGGTAGAGCGTGGTCACCCAGCTCGGCGAGGGCTTGATCGATGTCGGTCGGAGTTGCTTCTGCGGCTTGCTGCAAAGGCGAATCGGCGACGTGGCTGCTTTCGGGGACGAACGTGGCGGCGGTCATGCGGTGCAGCAGGCTAGCGTTGGCGGAGGTGATGATCGACCCTCGCGCGTCCGGACCGTGCAAGCAGGTTGGCGAAAAGCCATTTTCAGCGGTACATTAGGCGGCGATGGCACGACACTCGCAGCCCTGGATTCCGCTCGCCACGCTTGCCGCAGCGTTGACCATGACGTCGGTCACGTGGGCGCAGCAGCCGCAACCTGGGCCGGCACCTCCGCAGGGTACGCCCGAGCCGCAACCGGGAACGTGGACAGGATGGCCGCCGCAAAATGGTCAGCCAGCCGCGCCGCAACAAGGCACTCCGCAACAGCAGCCGCAATACCCGCAGCAGCAGCAATATCCGCAACAGGGTTATCCGCAGCAGCAATATCCGCAGCAGCAGGGTTATCCCCAGCAACAATACCCGCAGCAGCAGGGTTACCCGCAGCAGCAGGGTTATCCGCAGCAGCAGGGATATCCGCAACAGCAATACCCACAGCAAGGTTATCCCCAGCAAGGTTATCCTCAGCAGGGTTATCCTCAGCAGCAATATCCGCAGCAAGGTTATCCGCCTGGATACAATCCCGCAGCAGGTCCGCCACCGCCACCTCCGCCACCTCCGCCCAAATGTTGTCGATGGTCGGCGCGACTCAATCCATTCGATTTGTTGTTCCGGCGTCTGAGCTTCGAAGCGGAAGTCGCAGTTTGGGGACCGTTATCGGTACAGCTTTCGCCGTCGTGGATCTTTGGAACGTCGACGGACGGTCTCGATGCGAGCGGTTGGGCGCTGGCCGGTAACATCGGCGTATATTTCGAGGGCAAAGCATTGCGTGGTTTCTGGCTCAAGGGCCACGTCGGTTACGAAAGCTTCGATGCGACGCTCACGCATCCGTTTCAGCCCAAGGCCCCGGTCACCAAAGAGGTTGCCTCGTGGATCCTCGGCGGAATCATCGGTAATACGACGGTATTCGGTGATGGAGGGTTTTCGCTATCGGGCGGTATTGGTATCGGCGTAGCGACTGCTGATCCGATCACGATCGTTGCCGAATCGAAAAATGCGGGAACCGGTGACGTTGCGGTCACGTTTTACGACAAAGCCGGCAGCATTTCGATCCTCGGGACGTTCGGCGTAGGCGTAACGTTCTAATCGTTATTCCGCGCCTCACCCCTAGCCCCTCTCCAACTACGCATTGCTGCTCAATGCTCCGTGGAGAGGGGGAATAACACTAAAACCTCAGCGTTCCCATTTCGAGCGTCACGCGGGCGGACTTGTTCTCGTCTTGTAACAGCGTGATTTTTGTCTTGGCCGTGACCACCAAAACGACCGCCGTGACCACCAATGCGGTGCCGACTCCGAGCGTGATGGCACCACCGGTCGTGAGATTCGAGTTGGCACCTTCTTCGACCTTGCCTTCCGCATTGAGCCGAGTCCCGCTTCCGCCATAACCAGCAGCCAACATCGCAGCGCCGCCAATCATTGCTGCGCCACCGAATCCACCAAACAAATAACCCAATTGTCGCCCAACGAGGCTTCCGCCATCGACTCGAGCCACGAGGTTTCCTTCCAGGCGCGATAGTTTGAATCCGCGTGAAGGAACCATTCCGTCTGCGCCGAAGAAAAACGTTTGCCCTTTTTTTGCGTCAATGACTTGATCGCACGGGGCTGTACACACATTGCGGACCAGAATCCCTTCGCCCATGTCATCAGACATCGCGCGTTCGATTCGGAGCAGACGTACGCCGGGCCGATCGGCTTCGATATGCAGACGCGGCATTCCTTTTGACGACGGCGGCGCGGCAGGAGGCTGAACAGGCGGCGGGATGATATCGCTCACCGGCGGCATCGATGACGAGTCTTGAGGCGTGGCGGGCGGAGCCGTTGCAGATGAAGAGGGCGGAGGCTCTGCACTGGGCGGAGGATCGGCGAAAGCGCCGCGAGCGAGCGTGACGACCGACAGGAAAGCGAAGGCAGCGGGCAGGCCCCGAGAATGCGTCATGCGCCTCGCATACTCAGCGAGCGGGATCCATGCAAGTGCTAATTGTGTCAAGTTTTTGACAATATCGTTGAACTTGGGGTTCTGGCCAATGAATGAGTCGCCAGTTTTTCGGGACGACCGCGAGAAGTAGTGTGCACTGCGTGGATCTGCTGCGGGTCGCTGGTGCAGATCATGCGGCAAGGGTGCAAAGCTTGCGCCGCTGCGACGGTCATTGGGGCGGCTGGGTATTGAATTGCCGAAGAAACCGAGATCTTGTGGAGTGGCCTCGGTATTGCACGACCGGAAAACGTGACTTTGCAGAATCAAAAAAACGTACCGAACGATACTGCTCGATTCGGTCGTCATTGATTTGACGGTTTCACGAATCGAGCGCCAAGTAATCGACGACAATCGATTACGGTCGGCGGATCGTCAAGACAATGACGCAATTTTGCCGCAAAAAAAGCGTTCTGCGTCTAAAAAATAGTTTTGCAAATAGTCTAGATCGTGTATTTTGAGTTGGCGAGTTGATCGCCTTGACTCGCGGAGGCTCGAAGCCCATGGCAGCACATATCCTTCTCGTTGACGACAGCACTACGGTCCGGATGGTCATTGCTGCGGAGCTTCGTGAAGCTGGCTTCAAAGTCACTCCGGTTCCGACGCTCGATGCAGGTCGACGCGCGCTGGCGCAAAGCCATGATCGAGATGCCATTGATTTGGCGATTCTGGATCTGGCGCTCCCCGATGGGGACGGCACTGACCTCTTGCGAGAGATTCGTCGCGACCCGGCCCACATGAACATGCCGGTCATGATTCTGTCGAGTGATGCGCGGTTCGGATCGCGTCTCCGAGGGCTTGGCGTTGGCGCGGATGATTTCGTGGGCAAGCCGCACTCGAAGGCGTATTTGATTGGCCGTGCTCGAGCGTTGACGGGTGGGCGAAATCAAGACAGTGCTGCTCCGCGTCCCTGGCGCGTGCTCGTGGTCGATGCAGACAGTGGAATTCGCCAAACCCTCGCGCGGCTTTTGCGCGTCGGTCATGGTTGTGACGTCGTGGCGCTCGAAAATGCCGATCAAGCGGCTCAATACTTCGAGGTCGAGGGGATGGGCGCCGACTCCGTCGTTGTCGAACGACGCAGCTTCTTGCGCCTGCTCGGTTTGGTGCAAGGAAAGTATCCGAATGGTTTGCCCCTCATTGTCCTCGACGACGCACCGTCGGGCACGTGGCCTCCGCTTGCCAATCAACGCCGGACCACGAATCCTCGCTCCGCAATCGTGATGCCGCGCAATATGGACCTCGGCAGCGTGGCCGAAACTGTTCTGCGCCGCCTCAATGAAGACGACACCGGCGCACCTCGCGTGGCCAGCGGCTCCATTCCCCCCATTCCGCGCTTGAGCCCGCTCCGCATAGCTCGCGGCGCCTAGCAGCCCGTCGATTTATCTGCTCGCACCCGAAATCGTCGGTCGACATCGCTCGAAATCCAGGAGGATTCCTCGCTCCGTCGCCCTAGCTTTCGGGCGCTCGCGACGATAATTCAACGGGCTGCTAAGTGGCACACCGACGAAGACCATCGTCTGAAGCAATCGAATATGACAGAAACCTGAAACTCGCGTCCTCCTTTCGCGAGTAGGTTTCTGCCCCCCGTGTCCAAGCCCGCGTATGACCTTGCCGCGCTCGATGTAGAGCACGCGTCTTTTGCGCCCGCTGTCCCCAAGCGCCCCGAAAATGCGGTTCGCAGCCTCTTTCACGTCGCGTCCGCAGTCATGGCGCTCGTCATGCTGCGCTT
>CAZETM010000199.1:0-13602 GCA_964514885.1 uncultured Polyangium sp.
ATTGTCAGTTGGCGGCCGCTCTCTACGATTCGGCTCTCGACTGCAAGGGGATGGTTGCAGCGGGCGCGCGAAGTCGTGATCATCGCCGTCGAGCGATCAAAGGCGATAAAAGGGGGCTTGCAGCCCTGCGCCCAACGCATCGCACAGAATCTTTGGCGCACGTAACATCGTTTGCCCAAGAACAAGGCGCCTCGGGGGCCACGCAAGGAGAAGACATGTCGGGGAATTTCGAGACTCTCGTGGATATGTTCGAGCGTTCTGTCGCCAAGTACGCGAGCAACGATTTGTTCGGCGTAAAAAAAGACGGAGTGTGGACGTGGACGAAGTACGGCGAGGTCGGCAAGCTCGTCGACAACTTCCGTGCGGGCCTTGCATCGCTGGGAATCAAGCGAGGCGACAACGTCGCGATCATCTCGAACAACCGCGTCGAATGGGCCGTTGCCGCATACGCTTGTTACGGGCTCGGTGCCGCGCTCGTGCCGATGTACGAAGCGCAGCTCCCCAAGGAATGGGCGTTCATTTGCAGTGACTGCGAAGCCGTTGCGGTCATCGCTGCCACCGACGAGATCTTCGAGAAGGCGAAAGCGCTCCCCGAAAAGGCCCCGAGCCTGAAGCACGTGATCGGTTTGTCCAAACCAGCGAGCGATCCGAAGTCGTATGCAGCGCTGATCGAAGCGGGCAAGAAAAACCCGGTGCCTTCGATCAAACCGGAACCGAAAGACACTTCGTGTCTGATTTACACCTCCGGGACGACGGGCAATCCGAAGGGCGTAATCCTCACCCACGCCAACATCATTTCAAACATCAACGCCATCCACGGCATGTTGCCGATGCAGATCGACGACCGCAGTTTGTCGTTCTTGCCCTGGGCGCATTCGTTCGGTCACACGTGCGAGCTGCACGGGCTGCTGTCGCTGGGTGCGTCGATCGCGCTGGCCGAAGCCGTCGACAAGATCGTGGCGAACTTGGCGGAAGTGCACCCGACGGTGCTGTTCTCCGTGCCGCGCATCTTCAATCGCATCTACGACAACGTGAACAAGCAGATGGCCGCGAAGCCGGCGATCATCCAGTCGCTGTTCAAGGCAGGCATCGCCGCCGCAACGAAGCGCCGAAAGCAAGGTCCCGAGTCGCTCGGGTTTGGCGAAAAGATTCAGCTCGCGCTCGCTGAAAAGTTGGTGTTCAAAAAGATCGTCGCCAAGTTCGGCGGCCGCATGAAATACGCCTTCAGTGGCGGTGCAGCGCTGTCGAAAGAGGTCGCCGAGTTCATCGATGCGCTCGGAATCACCGTCTACGAAGGTTACGGTTTGACCGAGACCAGCCCCATCGCGACGGCCAATCGCCCGGGTGCACATCGCATCGGAAGCGTGGGCAAACCCATCGAGCACGTGAAGATCGTCATCGACAAGGAAGCTTCGGGCGATCCGAAGCACGGCGAGATCGTCATTCACGGGCCGAACATCATGCAGGGCTACCACAACCGCGATGAAGAAAACGCGGCGGTGTTCACCAGCGACCGAGGCTTCCGCTCGGGCGATCTCGGCTTCGTCGACGACGACGGCTTCCTGTACATCACGGGCCGGATCAAGGAGCAGTACAAGCTCGAGAACGGCAAGTACGTCTCACCCGCACCGCTCGAAGAGCAACTCAAGCTGTCGCCTTTCATCCTCAACGCGATGGTGTACGGCGACAACCGTCTCTACAACGTCGCGCTCATCGTCATCGATCCGGAATACGTGACGACGTGGGCGACGGGGCAAGGTTTGTCTTTCAAGGACAACGAGGAGATGTGCAACAACGAGCAGGTGAAGAAGATCGTGACGGCCGAGGTGGAGAAGTATTCGGCCGAGTGGAAGAGCTTCGAGAAAGCCCAGAAGTTCACGCTCACGGCTGAAGACTTCACTGCACAAAACGACATGCTGACGCCGTCGATGAAGGTGAAGCGTCGTGTGGTTTGGCAACGCTACCAGGCGCAGATCGAAGCGCTGTATACCGACGGTGCCAAAGCCAAAGCCAAAGCCTGATCTGGCTGCGACGGCTGTCGATTGACGTCCCGATACGCTCGCCCCTACGCTCGTGGTCATGAGAACCGCAGCGCTAGGGGCGACGTGTTTTGTAGCCGTGAGTCTGCTCGGCGGATGCGGGGGCGCGGTTGGTCAAGGCAAACCCAACGCTCCAGTCGTCGTGGTTGGTAGTGCGGAAGCACCGAAGAAGGCCACGCTCAAAGCGAAGCCGTCGGTAGTCTTGTCGGCGAAAGAGGCCGAGACGGCTGGGATTCTCGGCGTGCTTGGAGCAATGAAAGGGGACGAGGGTGTCGCGAACATCTTCGGGGGCGATGTCGGCGACTCCTTCGGAGGCGTGGTAGGCGGCGTGGTCGCTGGAACGGGCAGCGGCTTTGGCAGCGGCGGTCTCGGGCTCAGTGGCATCGGAATCGGTGGCGGAGGACGAGGCGAAGGCCTCGGTGGATTAGGCTCCATCGGGACCATCGGCCGCGGTAGTGGAGCACCTGGCCACGCTTGGGGCTCATCAAGCGGACAAGTCACACCGAAGTTTGGACAAGTCGTAGTGACCGGACCGCTCACCGTGGATGTCGTGCAACGGTACGTCGACGATCATCGCGACGATGTGCAGACCTGCCACAAGCTCGAGCACGAGCGAACTGGAACTCGCTGGGGCACGCTCACGCTGGCGTTCACGATCGACACGACAGGGCACGTTTCGGAAGTGCACGTGTCCAACTCGACTATCACTTCGCGGGATCTCGAGAGCTGCATCGCGCACGCAACAGGCTCGTTCGAGTTCCCGGCACCTCGTACGGGCGAGGTACAAGTGCTCCTCCCGATTACTTTCTAGTCAAACGATCTCGTCGTCGTCCTGGATGATCGCTTCGACTCCGAAGCGTGCGTGTGCATCGAGCACGTCGGTTTCGGTGAGCCAACGTCGATCGCATTCTTCGAGAGGCGCGACCTCGTAGACGTCTCGGCGTGATTCGCCATGACCGTCTTCGAGCACGCGGACGACCTCATGATGAAACCCGCAGGCGGGGCACAGCGCTCGCATGCGCGCAGGTTAGCGCATGGTCCTCACAGGTAGCGAGACTGCGAAAACGAAACGCCCCCGTTCCCTAAGGAAGCGGGGGCGCTCGAGAGGGCCGTTTACACGGACCTCATGCGACGGACATCAGTGCGCGGCAGCAGCCGACTTCAGCTTGTCGTCGCTCTTGATGCGCATACCGTAGAACGAGCGGTACACGAAGAACGCCGACGCGAGGAAGAGAACCACGGCAACGCCGATGCGGATACTGGCGCTCTCCGGGGGGATCTTGATCGCGAGTTCGACAGCGAGAACGCCGAAGAGCGTCGTGAACTTGATGACCGGGTTCATCGCGACAGACGAGGTGTCCTTGAATGGATCACCAACGGTGTCACCGACGACGCAAGCCGCATGCAACGGCGTGCCCTTCTCCTTCAACTCGACCTCGACGAGCTTCTTGGCGTTGTCCCAAGCACCACCGGCGTTCGCCATGAAGAGCGCTTGGTACAGACCGAAGAGAGCAATCGAGATGAGGTAGCCGATGAAGAAGAACGGATCGGCGAAGGCGAAAGCGAGCGTGCCGAGGAAGACGGCGAGGAAGATGTTGATCATGCCCTTCTGCGCGTATTGCGTGCAGATTTCCACGACCTTCTTGCTGTCCTCGATGCTGGCTTTTTCCGCACCGTCGAGCTTGATGTTTGCCTTGATGAACTCGACCGCTCGGTAGGCACCCGTCACGACGGCCTGACAAGACGCGCCGCTGAACCAGTAGATCATGGCACCGCCAACGATGAGACCGAGCAGGAACGGTGCGTTCATGATCGACAAACGTTGCAGGGCCACTGCCTGACCGAACGATGCCTGAAGCTCCATGATGATCGAGAAGATCAACGTGGTGGCACCAACGACAGCCGTACCGATCAGAACCGGTTTGGCCGTTGCTTTGAACGTGTTGCCCGCGCCGTCGTTCTCTTCGAGGAAGTGCTTGGCCTTCTCGAAGTTGAGATCGAAGCCGAAGTCCTTTTTGACCTCGTCCTTGATGCCCGGGATCGTCTCGATGACGCTGAGCTCGTAGACGCTTTGCGCGTTGTCCGTAACGGGACCGTACGAGTCGACGGCGATGGTCACAGGACCCATGCCGAGGAAGCCGAAGGCCACGAGACCGAACGCGAAGACGGGCGCGGTGTCCGCCGGCATGACCAAGGACAAACCTTGGAGCGCGACGTAGTACGCGATCGCCATGAGGCCTGCGATCGTCATACCGAGCCAGTAAGCACTGAAGTTACCAGCCACCAATCCAGAGAGAACGTTGAGCGACGCGCCACCTTCGCGAGACGACGTGACGACTTCTCGTACGTGCTTGCTCTCGGTCGACGTGAAGACCTTGACGAGCTCCGGGATGATCGCGCCAGCAAGCGTTCCGCAACTGATGATGAGCGAAAGCTTCCACCAGAGCGTGCCGTCACCAAGGGTCGGGATGAGCGTGTTTGACACGACAAACGTGAGAGCGACCGAAACGATCGACGTGAGCCACACGAGCCAGGTCAGTGGCGTCTCGAAGTTCATCTTGTCGGCCGAGCCCCAACGGCTCTTCGCAATCGCCTCGTTGATGAGGTAGCTGGCGATGCTGGCGAGAATCATCACGATGCGCATCGCGAAGATCCAGACGAGCAGTTGAACCTGCGTCTTGACGTCCGCGACGGCGAGCATGATGAACGTGATGAGCGCGACGCCCGTGACGCCGTAGGTTTCGAAACCGTCAGCGCTGGGACCAACCGAGTCACCGGCGTTGTCACCAGTGCAATCGGCGATGACGCCCGGGTTACGCGCATCGTCTTCCTTGATGTTGTAGACGATCTTCATGAGGTCCGAACCGATGTCGGCGATCTTCGTGAAGATGCCGCCAGCGATACGGAGCACGGACGCACCGAGTGACTCACCGATGGCGAAACCGATGAAGCAGGGACCCGCGTATTCGCCGGGGACGAAGAGCAGAATGAGCAGCATGACGAGCAGCTCGATGCTGATGAGCACCGTGCCGATGCTCATGCCTGCCTTCAGCGGGATGGCGTAGGTCGGGAAGGGTTTGCCCCTGAGGCTTGCGAACGCGGTGCGCGAATTGGCAAACGTGTTCACGCGGATGCCGAACCAAGCGACACCGCAACTGCCAGCGATGCCGACGAGGCTACAGAACAAGATCAGCGCCAAACGATCGGCGCCGAAGTGCTTGAAGTAGCCGTAGTAAACCATGATGACGGTCCCGATGAGGACCTCGAGCAAGATGATGAACTTGATCTGGGTGATCAGGTACGTCTTGCAGGTCTCGTAGATCAGCTCGGAAATCTCCCGCATCGAGCGATGCACGGGGAGCTTCTGGAGCTGCATGTAGATGGTCATTCCGAAGATCAAGCCGAGGGCGCAGACGCCCATACCGGCCATGAGCAACGACCGACCATCTATTCCGCCCGCAAACGCGACGGAGCTGAGATCGGGAAGCTTCAGCGACGCTTCATCCGCGTGCGCCGGGCGAGCAATGATGACGGCGAGCAAGGCGCCCATGACGGCCATCGCTCGTGGGAGCCAGGCGCGCGAATCGGCGCGGCTCGTAGAACCCTCAACGTTCATGACGGTGTGCCTCCTTCAAACGAGGAGACCGCCAACGAGGCCAGTAAAAACCCGCGGCGCTCCCCTAGGTTCCGAGGGGTTGGCCGCCTGCGTAAGTCGCGGATGAGATGACACCGACGGGGAACGACCCCGTGGCATGAACTCAGTCAAAGATTCACCCGCTGGTTCTAACGCCGACGCTTCAGCACAGCCTCGCCCTCGACGAGTTACTCCCGCCGAGGCGCGCGCTTGCTACCACAGCCCCGAAAGCAAGTCGAGATCTTGATGAAGGTTTGACCGGAAGAACGTGGATGGCCGCATGTTCAGCCCGCGCGTCCAGGATTCCGAGGCAGCTCGGTCCCTGAACGCGGGGCTGATGCAGTCTCGGTCAAGTGCCGATGCGTTTTTCAGAACCGGAACGAACGTCGACGTTCTCGCTGGGCGAACTCTGCGGGCCCGTGTTCACTGCGAGCAGCTCCGCGACCAAGTCGCGACATTCCGGCTTGTTGCGCACGTGCTGGAGCAGCAAGTTCGACGCATCGCTGAAGGATCGTTCGAACGCCAAACCTTCACGCGTCCGGTTGGCAACCTTCTCGCGACCCTGCGCGAGATCTTCCTCGAGTGCTTCCGCGTATCGAGTGAGTTGGCTGCGCAGCTCGTCGATCTGCCTGCGCAGATCACGCGCAGTTGTTTCACGCGCGTTCTTTTTCGCCTCGTAGCGCGCAAGCTGTTCACGCTTGGCTTGCACCGTCGCGGCCGTTGCGCCCGATCGCTCGAAAACAGCACGATCGAAACTGTTTTGCCGCATGGCAGTGTCCGCCAACATTTTCGCTTCGGCTGCGATTTTCTCCGCCTGAGCAAGCTCGCCACGGACCTTGTCGGCATCGTCGCTGTCGACCGCAGCTTCACGCATGACGCGTGATTCTTCGTGCGCGAGTTCCTCGACCTTACGACCGATTTCTGCACGCAACGCACGCCCTCGTCTTTCGAGCGCTTCGAGCTTGCGCGTGTGACTTGCGACCTCGCCTTCGAGACGGTTTGCCTTGGCCGCGAGGTCCCAAAGCGTCGCCAGTCCTTGCGCAATCTCGGGCGGCGAATTCCCGGACGGATACGCACGCGCCACCATGCGCGCGAAGAGCGCCGTGCGCTGCGCCCACTCCGTCACGCCTGCAGACTGCGGAGGCGGAGGCGGAGGCGGTGCCACAACAGCATCGCCCGACTCGATCTCCCACGGCGTGCTCGGCAAACTGCGCTGCAGAGCCTTGAGCTCTTCTTGAAGATGATGTGCGTCGCGATAACGCTTGCGGATGTCCTTCTCGAGCAGCCGCATGGAGATCATTTCTCCTTGCGGATGAGCATCGGGACGGATCGATCGCGGCCTGCGCGGAATCGCCGTGCGTTGCATCTCGAGCAGCGTGTCGCGATCGTTTGCTCTGAAAGGAAGCTGCCCGGTGAGCATCTCGTAGAACAATACTCCGAGCGCGTACAAATCTGCGTGCGGGGTTGCTTCTTCACCACGCGCTTGCTCGGGTGACATGTACTCGGGAGTTCCGAACACGGCGCCCTTTGGAGCGAGCCTCGGGTCACGTGCGATCGCAGCGAGACCGAAGTCGAGGATCTTGACGAAGTCTTTTCGTCCTCCGCGGTGCGTGAGCAGAATGTTGTCGCTCTTCAAGTCGCGATGAACGACGCCGAGATCATGTGCACGCGCGAGCGCGGCGCACATCTGTTCGAGGACGTCGACACCTCGTGCGATCGGCATCGGACCTCGTGCAAGTTCAGCACTGAGTGGCGTACCTACGAGGTACTCCATGACGAGATACAACTCGCCTTCTTCCGTTTCACCGATGTCGTGAATGTCGATGATGTGCGCGTGATCGACTCGGTTTGCTGCCCGAGCTTCACGAAGCATCCACTGCCTCAGATGAGTCTCACCACGTAGATCCGGTCGTATGAGCTTGAGCGCCACGACGCGATCGATGAGCACGTGACGGGAGCGGTAAACCACGCCCATTCCGCCTTCACCGATTCTGGTTTCGAGACGGTATCGACCCGCGACAACCTTGCCGATCATCGGGTCGACGGTCGCGATCTTCGGAGCTGCTGGTCGCTGGAGCGCGCGCTGATCCATGTTCGTTCGTATTCTCCTCAGGTCCAGGGCTGGCTAACGCGGTATCCCGCGCGCCTCCCGCTCCATCCCCATCGAAACGTCCGCGTGTTACGGCGTGCGCTTCGTCGGTCAAAGCCTTGCGGCATTCGACGCGGATACTAACAGGCCAGCGAACGTGACGTCGACGAGACTTGATGACCCTCGTGCGCTCCTGATAGGTTCAGCCCACACGCGAGTCCGCTAGAGACACGCACCGCGAGACCATGGCTGCACCGATAGAGAGTTCAGGCGACATCGAGATTTTTTGCCATCCGACCAGCGCATCGAGCCGCGGGTCGGTGCCGCACTTCGAAAAGATCAACGCAGGCGCACGCCTCGCGCTGCTGTTCGTGCCAGGCGAAACGACTCCGCCTTACGCGCTCAAGATCTTCTCGCCGTCGGGTACGAACATCGTTGACCAGCTCGTGCGTGATCCTCCGACGGGCTCGCCGCAAAGCCCACCGCCGATCGAGTTCGTCGTCTCGACGAACGGCGTGTATCGGATCGAGATTCGCTCGCTCAATGGCCGCCAACGTGGCGACGCCAAAGTGCGCGTGGGCTGATCGCTTCAGTCGATCACGACATCAGCAAGAGGATCACCGCAGGCGTTGCCAATAGACGCGCGGCTTCGATCCACTTCGCCCACGCTCGTCCTTCCATCACGGCTCCGATGCCAGCCAAGCTCGCGGCAAACCAGACGACGAACGCGAGCTTGGTCAAACCCGACGCAGCGGCCCCGCGATACAAAAAGTAAAAGGTCACCCCGAGCGCCGAAAGAGACATCGCCGTCGCGTACACGGATGCCGTTCTGCTTGGACGAACCTCGTACTTGGGTCTGTCCGGCGAAACCTCGAGCTCTGCCGGAGGTTGTCCCTGCGGACGCCACTCGGGCGGCATGAACCACAACTTGATCTTGTCCGACCACCGAGGAGTGGACTTGGCGAGTTGAATCAAGTCTTGCAGCGGCGCGACGACGCACACGGCGGGATTGAACGACGCCACGGGTTTGACCGTCCCGTACACCGGCTGATCACCTTCGGGCTCGAACGTTCCGAACAGGCGATCCCACACAATGAGCATGCCGCCGTGGTTCTTGTCCAGATAGCGACCATTGCATCCGTGGTGCACGCGGTGATGGGACGCGGTGTTGAATACCCATTCCAACGGTCCGAGTCGTTTGATGAGTTCCGTGTGGATCCAGAATTGATAGACCGTGTTGATACCGATGACCGTCACGATCATCGCCGGAGGAAAACCGCAAAGGGCAAGGGGTAAGTTGAAGAGGTGCGAGATCGCTGGTTGAAAAGGCCCCTGCCGTAATGCGACGGAAAGGTTGTAATCTTCGCTTTGATGATGTGGAGCGTGCAGGGCCCAGGCGATATTAACGCGGTGGGATGTTCGGTGAAACCAATAATATAAGAAATCCTGCGCAACGAATAAGATCCCCCAACTCCAAACGCTGGTCGTGGAGATCTCGAAAAAGCGGTGCTGGTACATGAATCCATAATTGGCCGCGAAAATGACCGCCACGACGACGCCGAACACGGCCTGCGCCGAGCCAAGCAACAGGTTCGTGCTCACGTCGGGACCACGGAATATGCGACGTCCGCGCACTCGCCCCACGAGCCACTCGACGCCGATCAAAAGAAAATAAGCTGGAATCGACAAAACGACGAGGTTCACGAGGCTCAGAGTACCCATCCCGAGCGTAAAAGTCACGCATCTTGCTGCTGCGGATTGGGCGCGCCAGATAGAGTGACGAGTAGAGGGAAAGCATGGCATTCTCGACGAAGGTCACCATCCCGGCACGGCGCCGGCGTCACCCTCGGCAAACTCATGCGCACACCGATTCCCCTGCTCTTTCTTTCCCTTTCCGCTCCGATCTTTGCCCTTGCTTGCTCTGCCTCCGGCGAACACAACGCCAACACGACCGGCGGTAGTGGCAACGGCTCGGGCACGTGCGGCCAATGCGCCGACAAGGTCTACACGCCCTGCAAAACCGATGGCTCGCCAGGCGAAGCCACGGTTTGTCCGGACGCATGCGTGCCCAATAAGGGATGCGCCGCCTGCGTGCCCGACTCGGTCCAATGCGTGGGCAACGAAGTGCGTCGCTGTTCCGACGGCTCGGGCTACGACGAAACGGTCGAGGTATGCGATGTGCTGAACGGAGGCGCATGCTCGAATGGTAAATGCACGACCGCCTGCCTTCTCGCCTCGGATCAACCTTCCAACGTGGGTTGCGAATTCTGGGCCGTCGATCTCGACCAGCAAGACGGCTTTAATGATCCCGCAAGCGCCCCGTGGGGCGTGGCCATTTCCAATGCCGGGCAATCGAAAGCAAAGGTCGTCATCGAATTGAACAGCGCGCCTTATGGCCAAGCTCCCGTCCCGCAGTTGGTATGGGAAGCCGAGGTCAATCCAGGCGAGCTGTATACGCCCACTTTACCGACGCGCGAGCTTGATTGCGGCGTCAAACCCAACGATTATGCGTCGCCCGGAACGTGTTTGTCCTCGAATGCCTACCGCATCACGTCGACAGCGCCCATAGTCGTGTATCAATTCAATGTCTTCGAAAATGCCTTTTCGAACGACGCCTCGTTGCTCATTCCAACCACGGGCCTGGGACAAATCTACCGCGTCATCAATTGGCCCGCCGGCCACCCGGTCAAAATCGACTTCCCCGGCCTCAATATCCTCGACCGATCCTACGTGACGATCGTCGGAACGAAGCCGAATACGCAAGTAAAGGTGAAACCGAGCTGGCGAATCAAAGGCAATCCACCGATTGCTGCGACTCCGGCAGGCGGCGAAATTGTCGCGACACTTGGGCCTTTTGATGTGCTGAATCTGGAAACGGATGACGGAACGTTTCAGGACGATCCGAAAACCATTGCGGACTTGACGTCGACCATCGTGACCTCGGACAAACCCGTTGCAGTGTTTTCCGGAGTGGAATCGACCTCGGCCCCGGGCGGCGTGCTCGACATTCCCACCTATAACGGCTGGGAAACTGGAGATACGTGCTGCCTCGATCACCTGGAAGAACAAATGTTCCCCGTCGAATCGGTGGGTAAAACGTACGTGATCAGCCGCAGTCCCGTGCGCTCGACTTCGGGCTGGCGCGAGCCCGACGTGATTCGATTCCTCGGTGTCGCCGAGCCCGCAACGGTCACGACCACACTGCCTCCACCGTTCAATTCCTTCACCATTCTCCCTGGCGAAGTGAAAACGACGTGGGCCCAGGACAACTTCACGGTCATTTCCGACAAACCCGTCATGGTCGGGCAATTGCTGATCAGCAATCAATACGTCGATGGGCCGTACATCGGCGATCCGTCGCTGACGGTGTATCCTCCTGTCGACCAATATCGCACCGAATACGTGATTCCCACGCCGCCCAAGTGGACGCAGCATTGGGTCACCATTACGGCCGAAGTCAGCGCAGAAGTAACGCTCGATGGCGCAACCACGTTCGTTTGCATGGTCGAGCCTGCCGGGGTCATCGACGGCAAGACATACGAAACCCGCAAATGCTCGCTTCAAGCAGGCGCGCATCGCCTCACGGGTGAAAAGCCATTTGGGATCATTGCGTACGGTTACGGCAGCGCTGGCTCGTATGCGTTCGCCGGAGGAGCCGACGTAAAACGCGTCTACGAGCCACCGCCGCTCAAGTAGATTGCTGTTCTCGGACGATTTTCACGGCGCGAACAACAAATGCGCAAAGATCGCGCTTTCTCCCGCCGGAGTTTTCCCACCCCAGGTAGGCTCGTTCAGCGTCGGAATCGCATTGCCCTTGGGCATACCGGTCATTTCGTCAACCTCGTGCCTGCCGACCGCAATGACACCTTTGTCGAGCGGCAAGATGCCTTCGAGCACCGTATTGCCGCCACCATTGCCATTCGCGGGATCCCAAGTTCCTACGATGAGTGACGAATACACGAGCGTATCCAGCGATGGCGTGAAGACTCGGACGAACGCATTCCACGTCGAGCTGCCTTCGGCCTTCTTCAGCATTTTTTGATAGGCGGTTTTCGTGGTAATGGTCCGACGCCCGACACCGGTCAAGAATACTCGTCCGTCGCCGTCCACTTCGAGGCTCTGCACGCGGGTGGTATTCAGATCAGGCCAACCGGCATTGTGGCTGGCCCATCCATCCAAATTCGGATCGTCGTAGGCTGCTCCCGCCCCATCCATACCATCCACATATTCGGCAACCCAGGAAGCGGCTGCAAGTTTTCCGTCTCCAACGCCGAGCTTTCCTAGCCACGAAATGTGGATATTACCGTTCGTGCCGGTAAAACCATTGTGAAAGGAGCTTGCGGCGGGATTGCCTGCGACCTTGTTGCCGCTCCACAGATTCTGCACGTTGTTTCCGTGGGATCGAGCGAGCACCACGACCGTGCCGGTTTTGTAATCGAGCGCGATATGGTCGACGTATTGATCCGGCGACGAGTTTTCGATCGTTTCGTGGTAAAGCCGGCTCCACCATTTCAACGTCCCATTGGCGCTCATGGCCACCACTGCCGGCTCGAAATCGGGATTTCCGTCCGGTAGAACGGATTGGGTGCTATATCCGAAATACAAGTCGCCCGTCTTCCGGTCGATTACGATTCCGCCTACGCGCTCGGTGGGTTTGTCGCTCGTCTTGTATCCGGTATATCCTGGCCCCCCAGCGCACGTTCCTGGAGCGGGCAGACAAGGACCCGAAAAATAGTAATCGTCAGGGTATTTTCCTTGCCTGGTTTTGCCATTACCGTCGTCTTGGACGAGCGCATAATCTTCAGGCGTCGTCGAACGCAAGCTTCCCGCGCGGCCGGCTTTCATCACAATGGCGCTGTATTCCGGTGAGCCCCCTGGATATTGCGACGCAACACCGCGAAATTCACCCGTCGCGCCCCAATGGGCAGGCCAATTCTCGACCACCGTCGGTTTGCCATCGGGACCGAGCTTTTGAATGGCAGCCCAATCGAAGTCGTAATCTGATCCGAGCCCGAAGACGACCGAGCCGTCGCTGCCCACATCCCAAGGCTGAATCGTTTCATAGGCCGATTCTCCGGTAAACCCCGCTGCCTTGCGCGGACGTGCACGCACGTCGAACGTCCACGCCACGGACACGGGTGCATTATCGACGAATTTGCCAGATAGCTTGGCAATGTAATAACCGTCCACCATTGCATCGGTCACGTCACGACTTCCAGAAATGTAGATGTCCCCTGTAGGTTGTCCAGGTAAACTCGTGAGGCGAATACGGCGAACGTCGCGCACCGTTCCAGGCGGAAAAGAAACGACCCGCCGGATCGTTTGGAGGTCCGGTCCAATTTGCAGCAAAAATGCGATTTTGCCCGTCGCAGTCGAATCGATGCTCCCCGGAGAAAGCTCTTCTCGCGGGACGGATGCGGGTATCCAATCGAGGTCCGATGCGCTGCCTCCGACGAGCAGAGATCCATCCGACAGCGCGATTACGGAAGAAAATCGATCCGCATTTTCACTGCCCGCATAGGTCACCACATTACGATCGGCCGCTGGCGGGCTAATCGGTCCGCCTCCGGTCGCTCCGGATCCGCCAACACCATCGCCTCCACCCGCCCCGCCGGTTTAACCATTACCACCCGAGCCACCAACAGCGGCTCCACCACCAATATTCGCTGCAGTGCCCTCGGATCCACATCCACCGATGAGCATCGCCGCAATGGATACGATTGACAGTCCAATCACACGCATAATTAAGCTCCTTCGTCCGTGCATTCTACGGATCTGCACAGTATCGACGAAATGCTCACCGCGATCAAGAGTGATTCGCAATCAATACGTCGAAGTCG
>CAZETM010000200.1:0-13538 GCA_964514885.1 uncultured Polyangium sp.
GAAGCCACCGCCACCGCCGCCACCAAATCCACCACCACCGCCGCCGCCGCCGAAGCTACCGCCGCCACCACCACCACCGCCACCACCTTGCGGACGCTCTTGCGCCTCGTTCACCTTGAGCGAACGGCCATCGAGCTTCGCGCCATTGAACTGCGAAATCGCCGACTCCGCCTGCTGGGCATTGCCCATCGTGACGAACGCGAAACCACGCGGTTGGCCCGTCTCGCGATCCATCGGCATGGCAATTTCACGAACTTCGCCGACCGTTGCGAACATGGCCTCGAGTGACTCGCGGCTGGTGCTGAAGGAGAGGTTGCCCACGTAAAGACGATTACCCATGTGACACGTTGCTTTCAACGGCTTCCATTGCGCACAATGCGCCCCTCGTGCCTGCCATCCGATGAAGCCGTAGAGGATCGAACGGAGTCGTGTTCGTGCAGGCACCTACCCTACCCGAACACACAAATGCGTCGTCCAGTCATCCGCGCGAGCTAGCGCTCCCAAACCATGGGATGAGAAAGCGTCGTGTCGTAGGGCCAGTGACGTTCGTGAGTGTGTCCACCGTACACCTCTCACTTTTGGATTGCAAGAACGATGTGCACTTTTTTAGGCGCCAACAGGCACACTCTCACTTGTCGCGGCACTTTGGATCCAGCGTCACGCCCGGCATATCCCGAGCCCAGCGTGGTTTGGGCATTTCCATCGACCTCGTCCTGCGCTACCATCGCTCGTCATGCCGCTAGCGCGTGCTCTCCCATCCGATCTTCCACGACGATTTCCCGTCGGCGACGCGTTTGTTGAAGGCGCTCTCGTCGCCGCCTCGATGCTCGCGGCCTCCCGTGCCCCCGAAACGCTACGCAAGTACAAAGGCGCTTGGGCAGCCTTTGATTCGTGGGCCAATGAACAAGGTGTCCCGGCTTTGCCTGCTTCTGCCTCGGTCGTCGTGTCCTACCTCGGGCACCTGCATGCCGAAGGGCTGGCGCCTGCGTCGTTGCGTCTGGCCCTCGCCGCGCTCGTGGATCACCACCGCCGAGTTGGTTTGCCGAGTCCTCGGGATCCAAAAATCAATGCATTTCTTCGTGGATTGCATCGCACGGTGGGAGCGGCGCCGCGGAATCGAAAAGCCGCGCTTACGCCCGTGGAGCTGCGTCGCATGGCCGCCGCATTGCCTCAAACCATATCGGGCCTTCGTGATCGAGCGCTGTTTTTGCTCGCGTTTTCGACAGCATTACGTCGCGTGAACGTCGTCGACTTGCGCGTCGAGGATATCGAGCGCCGTCGGGAAGGGCTTTTGGTGCACGTGCGCCGAAGCAAAACCGACCAAGAAGGCCGCGGGCACGTGATCGCGGTGCATCGTGGGAATCTACTTTGCCCGGTGGAAGCGGTCGAAGCGTGGCTTGAAGCGTCACGTATTCGGTCCGGCTGGATGTTTCGCAAAATCGATCGATGGGGGCATTTGGGCGATGGACGTCTCGATCCGGGCACGGTCGCGCGCCTATTGAAACGAGCAGCCACTCGAGCGGGCCTCGATCCCGATCAAGTCAAAAGGCTCGCAGGGCATTCGTTCCGCAGTGGGCACGTCACGACGGCGGCCCGAGCGGGCGCGGGTTTGGCCGAAATCGCCAGCGTGACCAATCACCGACGTCTCGACCAAGTGCGCGAATATATTCGCGAAACTGACGCATTCCGAGTCAATACACTCGCCGGAATGCTCTGAAATAACAAAAAGGTAATCAAATGAAACGTCTGTGTATCATTCCCCGCTGGGCCGGTGGGCCTGAAAAAGATTACTATCCGTGGCTGCGCGCGTCGCTCGATCGATTGTCGCCGAGGGCTTTCACCGAGGTCCTGAGCCCCGAAATGCCCGATCCGCAAACTCCGACCCTAACGGCATGGACGGGTCGAATCCGAGAGGTTGTCGGGACAGACCCTCACGCGCTCGCGGAAACCGTGTTACTTGGGCATAGCGTCGGCTGTCAAGCCGTGCTGCGTTTCTTGGCCAGTTTGCCCGAAGGCACTCGGGTGGCTGGTACGCTTTGCGTCGCGGCTTGGTTTGGAGTGGACAAACCTTGGGAAACCATCAAGCCGTGGATGGATACGCCACTCGATGATGCCGCGGTACGTGCACGTGCGGGGAAAATCGTGGCGTTGTTATCGGATAACGATCCGTTTACTGCCGATTACGCAGCCAATGCCACGGCGTGGAAGGAGCGACTTGGCGCCGACGTGGTGCTCGCTCCCGGGCGCAAACATTTTAATGACGCCGAAGAGCCCGCGGTGCTCGAGGCCTTGTTGCGATATTTCTAAGAGCATTCGCCGCAGTGCATCCTAGGATGTATATGCCCTAGCCATTACGATGACGTGGTGCACGCAATGCGGAATGATGTCGATTCGTCCCCCCGTCGGTTGCGCATTGCTGCAATGGCCAGCGTAGGCGCAGCGCTGCTCATACTTGGACAAACCCTCACGCTCGTTCACGTTCGTCCGGTTTCGGAATACTGGTACGGCATCGTCTGGACGGGGTTTGTCTTGGCCGTTGATGCGTTCTTGGCTTGGCGCAGCGGGGCGTCGTTGATCCTCGACAGACCTCGCGATTTCGTCGCGATGATCATCGCGTCCGCGTCCATGTGGTGGCTGTTCGAATTGATCAACGTGCTGCTCCTCGATAGTTGGTCTTACGCGCCCAGCCCCGATGTACCGCGCTGGGTGCAAGCCACACGCTCGACGTACTTCTTCGCCACACTCGTGCCGGCGACCTTCGAAGCTTCCCTGCTAGCCATGTTCGTTGCGGGGACGAAGCCAGCAGCGCGTCTGCAACAAGGTTTGTCGGACCGGAACTTGGTCGCTGGAGCTTTGATCATCGGTTCAGTGACGGCAGGGTTTGCCCTCGTGTTCACGATCGTTTCTCTGCCGCTTGTGCTCATCGCGACAGGCCTCATCATCGATGCGATCAATTTATTACGCGGCCGTACGAGTTTGCTGGCGCATCTGCGTAGTGGCTCGTTTTCAATGCCGCTAGCGATTGGCCTGGGGAACATCGCGGCCGGCGTGATCGGGGAAATGTGGAACTACCCAGCTCACCCCAAGTGGACCTATCGCGTCCCGTACGCCGATACCGTGCGTCTGTTCGAGATGCCGCTGCCGGGATACCTGGGCTATGCCGCTCTCGCGCTCGACCTGTTTGCGTTGTACCACCTGGTTCGTCCAGCCAAACATGGCCGTCGCGCACTGCCCGCAGAACACCCGCTTTGTATGGCAGGCTTGAGCTAAAGTGCGTGCGGCACTTGCCGACAGCGCAACAGAAGACCACAAGGGCCCCGGGAACTCGCATGGCTTGGTTCTACGTGCTGCTCGCAGGCGTCTTCGAGATCGCGCTCACCGTGTCGATGAAGTTTGCTGATGGGTTCAAGAACCCGAAAGCCACCGTCGCCACGTTTGTCTCGGCTGGGCTAGGGTTTTTCTTCCTGGGTTTGGCCGTCAAAACCATCCCCATCGGCATCGCCTATTCGGTCTGGGTCGGCATTGGCATCGCAGGCTCGTCCGTGCTCGGCATCGCGCTGTTCAACGAGTCTGCAAGCCCGGCGCGGATCGCGTGCATTGCCGTCATTCTGTGTGGCATCATCGGCCTCAAGATGCTCCCCGCTGACGTTGGCCGCTGATGCGCGCTTTCACCTCGCGCGAACTGGCCGTCAACTCCGCGCACATCGCGCTCGAACTGCCTGCGTTCACGTGGCGACCGTATGCTTCGCGCTCGTCCGTTCGAGCTTACCAACTGCGCGCCATTCAGCACCTGGTCACCTTCGCGACGAAGTTTGTCCCGCTGTACCGAGAAAAATATCGTGCCGCGGGCGTTTGTCCGGACGATCTGCGCACGCTCGAAGACCTGCAACATTTCCCCACGGTGACCAAATCCGAGATCGTCGCGGCGTATCCCGATGGTGCTCTCGCTCCGGGACTCGATCCGCGCGAATGTTTGGTGTCCAAAAGCTCAGGGTCCACCGGCGTGGTGCTCGAAGTGGTGCATCGAGCCGATCGTCTGGCCATTCAGGGCCTCGCGATGCACCGCCTGCTCGGCTTGTACACACGGTACATGCCGTGGCATCGGTTCGCGTACATCTACACGTCCGAGTACCCCGCGCGATCGCTCTTGGGCACGTACCCGATGACGTTCCTACACACGCTCGCGCCGATGTCCGAAATCGTCACGACATTGCGCTCCTTGCGTCCGCACTTGCTCGCGTGTTATCCGAGTCATCTGCGCGCGCTGGCGCGTGAGATCGGGCCGAAAGCGTGTCGTGACGCGGGCCTTCTCGCCATCTCCGTGTCGTCCGAGCCATCGACGCAAACCGAACGAGACGAGCTGGCAGCAATGTTCGGGTGCGGCGTTTACGACGAGTATTCGACGGAAGAGCTGACGCGCGTCGCGGCGCAGTGCCGTGACCTGACCTATCACGTGTTCGAGGACGTCGCGTACGTGGAGACGCTCGATCCCGGTTCTGACAAACCCGTTCCCGTGGGCGAGCGCGGAGAGATTGTCGGGACGTACCTGCACAACTTTGCAATGCCGTTCATTCGGTATCGGCAAGGAGACCTTGCGTGTGTGCACGAAACGGATTGTCGTTGTGGGCGTAAGTTCCGCGCGTTGTCGGATCTTGGCGGCCGGAAGCTCGATCAGTTTGTCCTGCCAAGCGGTCGCGTATTGACGTCGGGATGGCTGCTGGATGCGACGTACAGCTTTCTGTTCGACGTAGGCGCGGACATCGCGGCATTTACGTTGGTGCAAGAAACGACGTCACGTGTGCGGATCGACATCGTGCCGGGCAAACGTTTTTTGCCCGCGGACAGTGCGGCGATCGAACAACGTTTTCGGAATCTGGTGGGTGAGCCGATCGACGTGCGGGTCGAGCTATCGTTGGAACTCAAACGATCGGCGGCAGGTAAACACAATCCAATCGTGTCGCTTGTTCCCCCTCTCCCCGAGCGGAGCGAAGCGACGCGAAGTTGGAGAGGGGGCTAGGGGGTGAGGCGAGCACTGCCGAGTGCAAAAATCACGAACGAAACGAGTGCGAGAAACGACAGCACGTGACGCTTGGCTCGGGAATCGAAGTGCATGGGATCAGCTCTCTTGGTGCAGTGTTGGGGACGCGTTGTGCGTCGACAGATCAGGGATGAAACGTTGGGAGCATAAGAACACGGCGAGCGCGCATCCGACAATGCCGAAGACGAGATCACCGTGATCGAAAACGCCCGGCACGAAGTGGTAACGCTGACCGATCTCCCAGGCAGCAGACGCGACGAACGCCGAAGCGATCCAAAGCCAACGTGCCCGCCCCGGATGGTTTGCCCAAAGCAGAGTCATCAGCGCCGTTAGCGAATACGACCATGCAAAGTCCGGGAACCAATCGACGAAGCGAGCGTTGAGCTTGCCCGCGAAAAACCCGCTCACCGGTAGCCAAGACAAGGCCACGGGCAACTGACGACGGCACGCGATGTACACGAACAATGCCGCGACAAACGGTAGGGCGACGTGCATCAACAGCCGGAGGACATCCAGCTCCTTCACTGCCCGCTCACGAATCATTTGTTCATCGGTTGGGTTTGTTAGGGCCGCGTCTGGGCCAATGGTCACGCCAATTTCGCCCGATCGTAGCGGCGTCGAGAGCACGAACGCTCGAAGCAGCGAGCTGAGCGATACGAGCGGCGGCGCTCCGTCGTGTCCCGGTGGCAGCAGCGCGCGCAGCTTGTGCAGATTCCAAAACGGCACGCTCGGGAAATGGTGGTGCTCCCAGTGCAGGCCGATGTCGTGCGGCATGATCAAGTGCTGCAGCCATACGGGCACCGCAATGCGATGCGTGTCCTTCGTGCCGAGATGCTCGGTCCAAATGCGCAATCGCACGCCCGACCAGAACACCGTCGCGATGCTCGCGATCCACAAGATCGGGATCCACACGACGTGCAGTTGCCAGGCGATGAACAAGATCGCGAGCCAGAACAAACCGATGCCCGCGGTTTCCGCGAATGAAACGGGCCTCGTGAGCGAGCCTGCGGCCACGAGATGCGGCACGCCGCCGCCAATGAGGTCACTCGCAAAGTCGCGCGCCGTGCGCAATGGTGACGCTGGCAAAGGCCACTGAGGCACGCCGCGTTTGTGCGCGACTTCAGGATCGAACTCGGTGCCCAAATGCCGGTGATGCGCGAAGTGATAACGACGATACCCGCCGAGCGTGAGCCCTAGCGGCCACGCAGCAAGCACGTTGCCGAGAATCTCGTTGAGCGCTCGATGGCGCGTGACCAACCGATGTGCAGCATCGTGAAACAACGCTCCAAGGCCTTGCTGTCGCGAGCCGAGCGGCACGATCGCCAAGCCATACGCAAGCGGATGATCGATCCGCGCCACGACGACGAACACCGTGATGATCACGGTCCAGTCGATCACGGCCGCGCGCAGCCAGCGATCCACTCGCGGGTGCGACAACTCGCGTTGTGTCGCTTCATCAAGGTGCGGGCGTTGGGCCACCAGGCGCGCGATGATCGTCGACAGCCCTGCAAGCTGCAAGCAGATCCCGCCAGCTATCTGTCGTGCTACATCGCTCGATCATGTGGGTGAACAAGACTCGGCTCCCGCATGTGCTCCCGCCCTCGGCATACTTCTCGCCGGACGTTTTCGAGCGCGAAAAGGCCAAGATTTTCGCTCCCGGGTGGCACTTTGTCGCGACAAACCATACGCTCGGAAGGCATGGCGACTTCATCACCCGTGACTTGCTGGGCACACCCATCATCGTCCGCAATCACGAAGGCGAGATATTCGCGTTTCTAAACGTGTGCGCGCATCGTCACGCGCGCCTGACGCACGCTCCGTGTGGAAATGCCGCGCGACTTCACTGCCAATATCATGGCTGGGAATACAGCGGTCAGGATGGCGAAGTTTGCACGATCCCCGATGCCTCATCCTTTGTGCCCCTACGACCCAAAGGCGAACGAGAACGGCTGCAAACGCTGCGCGTCGAAACCGTGGGCGGGCTCGTGTTCGTGTCGCTCGCGGCATCTGGACCAAGCCTGCGCGAGCACTTGGGGCAGTCTTCGTACGAGTTTGCCGAACGGTGGTTTCACCGTGACTTGCGCCTCGTGACGGTGAAAAGCTTCGAGCATCCGTGCAATTGGAAAATCCCGATCGAAAATGTTTTGGAAACGTACCATGTGCCGTTTGTCCACCAGAACCCTCTGGCCAATCACCCCGAGTGGTTCAAGGTTTTTAGTGGCAAACGCCTAGGAAATGGCGACGTCGTACACGAACTCGGAGAGCGTTTTACCTCGTACGATGATTCGCTCGGAGGTGAATCGGCGTTGTACCGCGCGTTCATTCGACTGCTCAATCCGAGCGCGACGACGGACTACGTTCATCTCCACGCGTTTCCGAATCTCGTCTTTGGCACGACGTCCATCGTGCGGTTTGTCCAAGTGGTCGAGCCGGTGACTGCAACCACGTCGCGCAGTAGCATCCGTTTGTTGTTCGACTTTGGCCGGGGTGCGCCGAATGCGATAGCGCGACTTGTCGAGCCGGTGATGGGCTTCGTGGCTTCGCGGCTCATCGAGCTGGTGCTGCGTGAAGACGCGGCCATTTGTGCGGATGTGCAACGGGGTTTGGAGGCGAGCCCGCATGCGGGAGTGCTTGGCGCTCGCGAGGAGCGCGTGTTTGCATTTCAGGCGTATGTGGCGGCAACGAGCGCGTAAATTCGTCTTACTTCGACAAACTCGTCACCCGTTTTGACGAGGTGCTTGTTTGATGGCGTTGGCCAGCAGGAAGATGGACACGGGCACGAGCAGTCCGGCCACGATCGAAATGAGCGTCGTGAAGATTTGGGAGACCGTGAGAATCGTCGTGCTTCCGCCAAACGAGAACAAGAAGCCCACGAGGCGACGAATGACGGCTTGGAAGGCCCCGAGCGCTCCAGCGCCAGCCATGCAGAATCCCGCAATGGCGCTGACGCGACGCACGTAAACAAGGCCCACGACGACGAGCCCGACGCCGAAGAGCGTGGCGAGGCCCGAGGAAAACGTGCTGAGTAATCCGAAAAGGAACGATTCGCTCACCACGCACCTCGCTGAGGTTGGGAATTCGTGTGCGTTTCGGCCAACTTGACGGCTCCGAACATCACGCCACCATAAAAAACGCTGGCGGTGACGAGCCACAAAAGCGTGCCGATGCCGCTGAAAAGCATGATGGTTTCGAGTGGCGCGTCTTTCGGCTGAACCATGTCGAGCAAGACATCGAGCCCGAGCCCTACGATTCGAGCTGCGCCCGCACCGGCAAAAAGCAACCCGGCGACTTTATTGAGTGGTCGCACGACGACGAGCCCGAGGACGAGCACTGCGAGACACATCAAAAAGGCAAATCCCGTGCTGACGGTTCCAAGCAAGGAGAGAATTTCGCGCTCCGCTGACTGCATTCGTACTCCGCTGCGCTAAAAGCGCGTTGATCGAACGAGGCGATGCTACACCGGCGGCTGTGGCTAGGGCCAAAAAGCGGAAAGTTTGCCGCGGTCTTCGTGCTCGGTTAACGATGCTTCGTGGTGGATGGAGGAAACTTGCTGAAGACGATGGCGAAGGGGCACGATCACCACTGGGTCACGGAGCGAATTGCGCTCGGCGGCGCGGTCGTCAATCACGAGCATGTCCGCGCGCTCGCGGCCGACAATATCACCCACGTCCTTGATTGCCGCATGGCGGAGGACGGCCAGAAGATTTACGAAGGCACAACCATTCGATACATGCACGACCCCACGGCGGACGATGGCACGCCGAAATCCGAAGAGTGGTTTCGCAAAGGCATCGCATTCGTCTTGACTTCGCTTGCCATCCCGCGTGCGCGCGTGCTCATTCATTGCGCGATGGGGGTTTCACGCAGTCCATCGATGACTTACGCCGTGCTCCGAGCGCTCGGTCATTCCGGCGATGATGCGGTAAAGCTGATAAAAAAGGCGCGAACCTTGGCCAGTGTCAAGTATCGAGAAGATGCAGATCGCGCGATTGCGTCAATCGAACAAAGACGAACAGCGGCGCTACGAGGGGTCCCGAAGCGCCGCTGAGTCATCGCAATGTAGTGGTGCGCCAAGCGGTCGCCCCACGTTTTTGTCAGGCCTTGACAGGCTTGGCTTTCGCCGGTGCTTTCGCTGCCGCAGCCTTGGCCGTACTTGCTGCTTTCGCCGCAGCTTGCACGGTCTTTTGCAATTCCTTGCGCAGCTTCGTCAAATCACGCGGCTGCAGCTTGCGGAGAAGCTCGACGACATGATCACGGTCATCTTCGGCAGGGAACGTGAGCAAATAGAGCGGAGGAACTTCGAGGCCTTTGGCAAGACGGGCAATCGTTTGCGTGGTGATCGCGGCGAGACCATGCTCGACGCTCGAGAGATGTCCCTTGGACAACTCGCTTGCATCAGCGAGATCGGCGAGGGACATGCTTCGTTCGGCGCGCAATTCGCGGAGGCGCGTACCGACTTTGGTGGCGTACGGATCAGGAGCGGATCTTCGGGGCATGAACGGCCGATATCATTGCGCCGCCTGAGACACAACAAATTGTTACGTACTGCCGAACCACCTGGTCGACACACACTTCTAAGCGCTGACGTGCACTGGGCCACACACTCGGCGCGAACCCACGATGTTCTGGACCAACGTGCTTCGACACGCATCGCTCCGGAATCTTCGTCGTATTCAATGAAGAATAAATTGGGAGCGTTTTCCCGATTGACTCAAGGAACACCATCCCGAGGCGGCGGTGGAAAAGGTGGACCCCCTCGAAACCGCTTCCGCATTCGCTCCGAAAATACCTTGAACTTCGAACGCTGCTTCTCATCGAGCGATTCTTCAACACGCTCATCGGTGCGTTTGCGCAATGCTTCAAGCTCTTCGCGGCAAGGTTTCATCGCGCGCTCGAGGTCGTCGTCGCTGTCGCGAAAAACGGCTTTGATTTTCGTCAATTGATCCGGCGACAAATCGAGCTGTCTCCGCATGGCTTCAACGCGTAAATGCGCCCGTGCTTCGCGCGGAGGACCGTCGAACGGAGTACCGAATTCGCGCAACATGTACGCCCGGGTCCCGCCCGCTCCAGCAACCGCACCCAGCGCGAATACTCCCGCAAAGGCGGCCGGAGCAATCCATTTCGATTTCATTCGTCCACCTCGAGCGAAGCGACATCCGACAAAATAACCGCATCGAAGCTGCTTTGCGCTTCACTGGACAAATAAAGAGCGAGCGCCGCTGCAGCCGCTGCGCCCATGAGCGCAAAACGAGAAACACGGACGATACTCGCTTGCCAGCTCGGCTCGGTTATGGGTTTTACCGCTGTCCCCTGCCCTAACGATTGCATCACCGCGGACACGAAATCATCGCTCGGCTCGAGACTCGCCGTTTCACGCGCGGCTTTGTCGAGCACGCCCGTCGCCGAAGGTTCTTTCAGCGTGGCCATGACCGCTTCCACGAAATCATTCGTCGGACGCAAGTCATTCGTCGCCTGCGCAAGCGCTTCGAGGTTTCTGTGCGAATCGCGTTCATGCTCGGCCATGGCGCACCTCGAAGTTTTCCGTTTGGAGACGTAACGCCGCTCGCGCCCGCACGAGGCGCTGCTCAATGGCTCCTTCCGAGCATTGAAGCGCTTCGGCCGCATCTTTGGCTGAAAGACCTTCGACCGCTACGAGCACGAGCGCGGCACGATCGAGAGGCTGAAGACTGGTGAGCAGAGTATCGAGTTCGCGCAGGGCCAACCGAGCTTCGGCATGCACGAGCCCATCGAATCGAGGTTCGCGGGCTTCGTCGGTTTTGCTTTCGCGACGTTTGCGCAAAAGGTCCACACACGCATTCGTCACGATCCGATAAAGCCACGTTTCGAGCTTGGATCGACCGTCGTATTGCCCGGCCACGAGCGCCCGAAAAGCGCTCGCATATGCGTCCTGGAGCGCGTCTTCGGCGTCCGCGAGATTGCCGACGAGACGCGCTGCAAGCCGGTAGAGCGGCGCGCGAGTGTGGTCGACAATGGGCCGAAATGAGGCCACATCACCACCTGCCACGCGCGCTGCTACAAGACGAAGGTCGACGACGTTCATACGCGGGCCGCGATGTTACTCGGCAGCGCCGCCGGGGTGACCACCATGGTGTCCCGGGCCACGATGCCCCGGACCGCGCTTGCCTCCGGGATGCCCCATGCGCGGACCTTCCTCGAGACGCTTGGCCAGCTCCGCACGCTGCTCGGCAGTGAGCACCGGAACGGCAGCCTTCAACATCTTGATGAACCGATCGGCATGTTCCCCCTTGTGCTCACGCTCGGGAAGCACGGCGGAAGCGTCGAACGTCGCGCCCTTGAAAGCTTCGAGCGCCTTGTCCATCTGCGCACGATGCTCCTGATGCTTCGCAGCTCTGTCGTCGGCGTCCTTGTCCGGCTTCGGCGGCATCGCGGCGCGGATCTGCTCGCGTTGCTCTTCGGTCAAGTCGAGCCCGTGCAGCAAGAACAACATCGGACCACCGTGATGTCCGCGAGCGCCACGTCCTTCGCCGCGAGGTCCATGGCCTTCGCCGTCCTTTTGGTCGTCGTGTTTGTCCTCGTGTTTGTCCTCGTGTTTGTCGTGCTTGCCGCCAAACTTTTGCATCTGCTCTTTGATGTGCGTGACGAGGGCGGTGCGTTGCTCGGCGGTCAACGTGGAATGGAGCGTGGCGATGGCTTTCGAGACTGCGGCGCGTCGCTCACTGGCGAATTTGTCCATGTCGCCGATCTTCGCTTTGATCGAAGACTCGTCGATTTTGCCGGCGCGAACGTCATCGGCCAGGGCCTTGTGGAAGGTTTTCATGTGGCCCTGCTGGCCCGAGTCGAGGTCGGCGAGCGCAGTCTCGATGGTCTTGCGTTGCTCAGCAGTCAGTTCGATGTCGTGTAGTGCCGCGACGAGGAGCGGGTGGCTGTGTTTGCCGCGTTGGCCATGCGAGCCTTCGGCAGCGGTGGAAGCTTCGTTTGCCGAGGCGATGTTGTCTTCGCGATCGATGTCGGGGCTTGCGGAAGCGCAACCGCCCAGGGCGATCGAGGCCACGAAAAGGACGGGGGCAAAGAACTTCAGGGTGCGAGTAAACATGGTGTTGGTATCTCCTCCGCCTCGAAGGTCACGAGACTCGCCCCTACAGACGGGCAGTCGTAGGAGGGCCCTACGCCGAGGGCAAAGATTCTTGCTCGTCGGCGTAACATTCGAGGAAGCGGTTTGTTTGAGGCGCGGGGTTCGTATCACCGTGCAACGGTTAGGACAAACGAGAATACGCTGGTGGCGGTTCGATCGCAGTCTTCCTGCTCCCCAGCAACGCCGCTTCCCTGCTACGACACACTCGGTGCGACGTGGGCTCGGGAGCCAGGCGGTTCGGGTCTCGCTGCAGCGCTGCGTCGTAGCAACGACACAGAGCAGCCTCCCCGCAGCATTCATTCGCCTATTCGTAGCAAGCGCGCAACGCAACCGTCCTACAACGCTACTTGCTAGGTGGGAAGCTACGCAGCTCCGCAATAGCGGCGTTGCTCTGCGACTCAACGGCGCAGCTAACTTGCTTCCCTGATACGTTGCTAGGCAAGTAGCTTGGTTCTATTGTACGTAGCAGGCTTGCATAGATGGTTCGACACAGCCAAGCTAGCTTGTAACGAAGCATCTTTGATGATAAGCTGCGCTGGTGCGTTGCTACGCCAGTAAGGAGGTAGCTAGTCGCGCGGCTGCGTAGTCGCGGAGGTAGTTTGCAGGCACGTTTCGTAGTTGTGCAGCTACGCATGTGAGCAGGTGCGCGAGTGAGCAGGTGCGCAGCTAGGATGTCTCGTCTAGGCGCTGCTAGCTAACAGCAAAGCTTGCACACAGGGACGCTTCGTCATCTCGTAGTGGTGAAGCTAGGGAGTTACGCTGTGGAGATGGCACGATGCAGCGAAGTGTCTCACTAACGGAGCTGGGGAGCGCCTCGGATGCGTTGCTAGCGCAGCGGGAAGCTAGCTTAAAGGGCTGCGTCGCGGCAGAGAAGTGACGATGTTTCGATGAAGCGTAGGGGAGGATCTTGCCAGCGGCGCAGCGCCGTGCTAGCTCGCCCGTAATGAGAAGGATCGCCATCGTCAATCAAAAAGGTGGGGCGGGGAAAACCACCACCGCCGTGCACCTCGCCGTGTCGCTTGCGAAATTGCGCAAGCGTGTCCTGCTCGTCGACCTCGATGGACAAGGCAATGCCACCACGTACCTGGGACTGCAAAAAGGTGGCGAAGCGCTGCTCGAAGCGCTCCTCGGAAAACGAACCTTGCAATCAGCCGTGCAATCCACTCCCTTTGGCGTCGATGTGCTCGCTGGCGGCCCGCAGCTCGAAGGGATCGATGTCGTCCTGTACATGGCCAAAGGCTCCACCGCCCCGATGCTGCTGAAACGGCACCTCGAAACGGCCGAAGGAAAGTGGGATTTCGCGCTCATCGATTGCCCCCCGAACTTGGGCACGGCCACCGCTTCGGCGCTCGTGGCTGCCAACGAGGTGCTCATTCCGGTGCAAGC
>CAZETM010000201.1:0-13534 GCA_964514885.1 uncultured Polyangium sp.
GACGTACGCAAGGCGAATCCGTATTTGGTTTACGACCGTATGGAGTTCGACGTCCCGGTGGGCACGACGGGCGACAACTACGATCGCTTCATGTGTCGACAGGAAGAAATTCGCCAATCGATACGCATCATCGACCAGGCGCTCGCGCAGATGCCGGACGACGGACCGATGAACGTCGAGGATCCGCGCATCGTGATGCCCGAGAAAGAGGATGTGTACACGACGATCGAAGCGACGATTCAGCACTTCAAGATCGTCATGGAGGGCATCAAGGTGCCCGCGGGCGAGTGTTACTCGTACACCGAAGCAGGCAACGGCGAGCTTGGGTTTTACCTGGTCTCCGACGGAAGCGGCACGCCGTATCGCGTGCGCATTCGGCCTCCGTGTTTCGCGTCGACGCAAGGTCTCCAGCAATTGATCACGGGGGCCATGATTCCCGACGTCGTCCCGACGTTCGGTTCGCTCAACATGATCGGCGGGGAGTGCGACCACTGATGTCTACGATCAAGATCGACGGGCGCGAGATCCCCTTCGAGCAAGGGGACACCATCATCCGCGCGGCGCATCGCGCAGGGATCGACATCCCGCATTACTGCTGGCATCCGGGGCTCTCCGTAGCTGCCAACTGCCGCATGTGTTTGGTCGAGATTCTGCCGCCGCCGGGTCGGCCTGCGATGCAGCTCGACATTCTTCGTTGGGACGCAAAAAAAGGCGACTACGTCCCTGCCCGCAAACCGAAGCTCGTTCCTTCCTGTCAGCAGGGATGTACGCCGGGCATGGAGGTCCTTTCGCAGACCAGTGAGCACGTCGACGAGGCGCGAGCCGCGGTGCAAGAGTTGCTCCTCTTGAACCATCCGGTCGACTGTCCCATCTGCGATCAGGCTGGTGAATGCCGCTTGCAGGACTACTGGCTGGAGCATCAGCGCACGGGCAAGCGCATGAAGCAGGAAGTCGTGCACAAGCCCAAGGCGGTCGTTTTTGGTCCAACGATCGTTTACGACGCAGAGCGCTGCATCATCTGCACGCGTTGTGTTCGCTTTTGCGAAGAGGTCGTCGGCGATCCGGTTCTCAGCGTGCGCGAGCGCGGCAATCTCAACGAGATCGTCGTCTCTCCCGGCAAGCAACTCGATAACGGCTACACGCTCATGACCGAGCATGTTTGTCCCGTCGGAGCGCTCACGTCGATCGACTTCCGCTTCAAGGCGCGCGTGTGGTTTTTGCGCAGCGCTCGCACGGTTTGTCAGGGCTGCGCAACGGGCTGCAACGCGTACCTCGATTACGATCCGCGAAGCAACACGCCGCACCGTCATCGTCCGCGCGACAACGAGCAGGTCAACAAGTACTGGATGTGCGACGAGGGAATGCTCTCGTACAAGCACGCGATCGAAAATCGCCTGCCTTCAGCGCTGGTTGGTGGTGAAGACGCAAGCGTTGGCGACGCGCTCGATGCGGTCAAAGAGCAGCTTGCAGGCTTCGGTGACGATCCGTCGAAGGTCGCCATCGTGCTCAGTGCTCAACACTCGAACGAAGACAACTTCGCACTGCTCACGCTCGCGAAGACGTTTGTCGGGGCCAAGAATCTGTACGTGTCGGGCAAGCCGCTCGGACGTGGCGACAAGATTCTGAAGAGTGACGACAAGAATCCGAACACTCGAGGCGTCATGCAGCTTGCGGGCGGCATGGCTCCGAAGCCGATTGCGGCGCTGCTCGATGCGATCAAGGCGGGCAAGTATTCGTTCGTGATCGCGCTCGGTGCGGACATCGAAGTCGACGCGAAAGAAGCTGCTGGAGTTCTTTCGAAACTGAAGGGTCTCGTGACGATCGCTTCGCATGACGGACCGCTCGTACGCGCAGCGCACGTAGCTCTTCCGGCGACCGCGTGGGCCGAATCGGACGGGACGTTCGTCAACCGTCAAGGTTTGGCGCAGCGAAGCGAGCCGGCGCTCAAGCCGCGAGGCGATGCAGCTCCCGCATGGGACTTGGTGATGCGACTGGGCAAGAAGCTTGGTTACGCGATGACGTTCAAAACGCTTGGTGATGTGCGTCGGGCGATCAACGCCGAAACGCGCACGGATGCCGGCGCTAATGGTGCAGGACGTACGGATGCTGATCGGGCAGCGGCGAAGCCCGAGGTGAGCGCATGACACTCGTCGAAGTCGTTCTTTCGGTCGTCAAGATTCTCATCTGCCTCGGGTTCTTCTTGAACATGGCAGCGTTGGGGGTTTGGGCGGACAGACGTCAAGGCGCGATGGTTCAGGACCGCGTAGGTCCCAACCGCGCGGTCGTTTATCTGCCGAACATGATGGCGCGAACCATCATTCTGTTTCCGCCTGCGCTGCTCGGCGTCTTGTCGATCTTTCTAGCCACCGGCAACGTACCTCCGCGTCTCGCGATCGAGCGTTTCACGGTCAACGTGCAGCTCTCGGTGTTCGTCGCCTGGCTCAGCCTGCTCATCTTGTGCGTGAAGGTGCAGCGCGGTGGAGCCATCAACAAAGCCGAGGAAATGTTCGAGGGCATCGACCCGCGATCCATCTTCTTCGGCGGTCTTGGTTTTCATGCGCTCGGGCTCGTGGCGATGCGTTTCGTCACGCTCGATGGCGCACCGATGGCTTCGCGCATCTCCGGGTTTGTCCTCGGTGGTGTGCTGCTCGTCATCGCGCTTTACGCAACGTCGCGCGTTCCTGAAGGACCGATTCCGCTTCGTCTTGCCGGCACGCTTCACGGCGTCGCCGACACGATCAAGATGATCTGGAAAGAGGACTTCGTTCCCAAGAACGCGGACCGACTCCTGCACGGGCTCGCGCCGATCATCGCCATCTTCCCGGCGATCGTCACGATGGCGGTGCTTCCGTTCGGCAGCGACCTTTGCTTTGCCGACAACGGCGACAAGGTGTTTGGATTTGCCGACTTGCTCAACGTCATGAACGCCGTGCCTGCGACGGGCGCTTGCACTGGCTGGCGCGTGCCTCTGCAGATCGCCGACCTCAACGTCGGCATCCTCTACATCTTCGCAATGAGCAGCACGGGCGTCATCGGCGCGGCGATCGCTGGCTGGTCGAGCGACAACAAGTTCTCACTGATGGGTGGTCTTCGCGCGTGCAGCCAAATGGTCTCGTACGAAGTCGCGATGGGCTTGGCGCTCGTCGGCTTGTTCCTCACGTACGACAACGTTCGTCTCGGCGAGATGGCGCTTTGGCAGGGCAACAACGCGTGGGGCATCTTCGTGCAGCCCCTTGGCTTCTTGCTCTTCCTGACGGCCATTTGTGCTGAAACGAAACGCGTTCCATTCGACCAACCCGAAGGCGAGAGCGAAATCGTCGCCGGTTACTTCCTCGAGTACTCGGGCTTCAAGTGGGGCATGTTCATGGTCGGCGAGTACTTGGAGATGATCTTCGCGAGCGCGTTGCTCGTGGCGCTCTTCTTCGGTGGTTACTCGTTGCCCTTCATGCACGCGGACGGCCTGACGATCGCCTTCGGTGACTCGGTGCTGTTCCAGTACAAGATGACGCACGTCGCGGTCACTTTGATCTCGATGCTCGCGTTCTTCGGCAAGACGATCTTGATGACCTGGGTGCAGGTTTTCTTCCGCTGGACGTTGCCGCGTTTCCGTTACGACCAGCTCATGAAGCTTGGTTGGACGAGGCTTTTGCCGCTGGCGATTGGAAACATGATGGTGACTGCGGTCATCGTGATGGCCGTGCGCACTGCGGGTCCGGGTGTTGCTTCGTGGATGAAGCTTCTAGGAGACTTGTCGCAAGGTCTCGTCGCGGTTCTCACGCTTGCTGGGTTCGTGGCGCTCGTTGTTGGGTTGCTCGAACCGGTCGAGCGCAAGAAGTTCCTCGCGTCGTCGGCAGCGCGATTTAGTGCGGCGATGGGTGGCACCAAAGCCGAGCCTCAGGGGGCCTAAAGGGATCGGATCATGGCGAAACGCACGGCTGCAATTACGTGGACGAAACCGGCGGGAGCGCCCGTCGCGGGCAAACCCATCGCGCGACCCAGGCGCACGGCCGAGGTTCAGGCGTACTTCCCGGAGTTTTTCCGGGGCATGGCGATCACCATGCGCCACTTCTTCAAGAACACGAAGGAGATGGTGCTTGGTCAGAAGCCCGATCCGGTGCTCGAGGGCTTGGAAGAGGGCATCACGACGATCTGCTATCCGGAAGAGCGTCGGCCTTATCCCGAGCGTTTCCGAGGCGTCCATCGCCTCACGTTGCGTGATGATGAATCACCTCGCTGCGTTGCTTGTTTGTGCTGCTCCACGGCGTGTCCTGCGCAGTGCATTCACATCGAAGCGGCCGAGTATCCCGAAGGTGATGCGAAGCGTGGTTACGAGCGTTTCCCCAAGACGTTCGTGATCGACGAGTTGCGCTGCATCTTCTGCGGGTTCTGCGTCGAAGCGTGTCCGTGCGACGCGATTCGCATGGACACGGGCATGCATGCCGTTCCGTACGACTCGCGTGATCAGTTCATCTATCGCAAGGACTTGCTCATGGAGTTCACCGGTCGTGACGGAACGCGGGTCACTGCGAATCCGCGTCACGAGCCGGGCGATGCGTCGCATCCGGGTCTGTCGCGCGACCACATGGATCACTGACTCAACTCTGTCATCCTGGAGCCCGATGAACAGCGACGAATACGAGTCGGTCATCGGGCTCGAGGTCCATGCGCAACTGCTCACGCGAACGAAAGCGTTTTGCGGCTGCGCGACGAGCTTCGGCGACCCTCCCAATACGCACTGCTGCCCGGTTTGTCTGGGCCTACCTGGAGCGCTCCCGGTCTTGAACGCCGAGGTGGCGCGAATGGCGTCGATCGCTGGTTTGGCGCTTGGGTGCACCATCCAGCCGCGTAGTGTGTTTTCGCGGAAAAACTACTTTTATCCGGACTCGCCGAAGGGTTATCAGATTACCCAATACGACTTGCCGATTGCCTTGAACGGTGTGCTCGATGTCGACGGCAAGCGGGTGCGTATTCGTCGAATTCACATTGAAGAAGACGCGGGCAAGAGCAACCACGGCATTGGGGCCGAGTCGGTGGTCGACTTGAACCGAGCGGGCACTCCGCTGGTTGAGATCGTGAGTGAGCCGGACTTGAGCGTGGGAGCCGAGGCGGCGGAGTATTTGAAGCGTTTGCGCGAGGTGCTCATGTTTTTGGGCATCAATGATGGGAACCTCGAACAGGGCAGTTTTCGTTGTGATGCGAACGTGTCGGTGCGCAAGCGAGGGGTGACGGAGCTGGGGACGCGCGTTGAATTGAAGAACATCAATTCGTTTCGATTCGTAGCCGAAGCGATTGATGGGGAAGCTCGACGGCAGATCAATTTGCTTGGGCGAGGCGATCGAATTCGTCAGCAAACGCGCGGATACAATGCCGAGAAGAAAGAGACGTACGTTCTTCGGGACAAGGAGAGCGAGTCTGATTATCGGTATTTCCCGGAGCCGGATTTACCGCCGCTCGTCTTGGACGAGGGGTACATCGAGCAAATACGCAATGGTTTGCCCTTATTGCCAGCGGACAAACGGCAGGAGTGGGTGGACAAATTGGGCCTTACGCCATATGCAGCGGGGGTATTGTCTGGGCATCCGGGCATAGCAAAGTTTTTCGACGAGACGCGGGCGCTTTATGGCGATGCCTTGAAATTATCGAATTTCGTGCAAAGTGAAGTTTTACGTGATGTAACGACGACGGGCTTGGAGGCTCGATTTCCCGTGACGCCATTCCAAGTGTCGGAGATATTGCGACTGGTGGATGTGGGGACGATCAGCGGCAAGCAGGCGAAAGAGCTTTATGCGGCGGTGGTGAATACGGATCGAGCGCCGGAGGAAGTGGTACGCGAGCGCGGCATGGCGGTGATGGGGGATGAATCGGCCATTGAAGCGATTGCGAAATCGGTATTGGAAGCGAATCCGAAGCAGGTGGCGGCATATCGAAGTGGGAAGACGGCGCTGCTTGGATTTTTCGTCGGGCAAATCATGAAGCAGACGAAAGGAAGCGCGGATCCTGCGGTGGTGAATGCGGTGTTGGGGAGGTTGTTGGGGGCGTGAATCCGCCTGCCGAACCCGCTTGTGGTGTTCACCTGATCGGAGTACAGTTCCGAGGTGATCCGGTTGGTGGTTATTTCGAGGCTAGCCCAGAAGCAGCTTCGCAAGGTTCCAGAGCATGTTGCGCTCAAGCTTGCGGCCTGGGTCGAAGCCGTGGAACACGACGGCTTGGAAGAAGTCCGAAAGATTCCGGGCTTTCATGACGAGCCGCTCCATGGTCAACGTAAAGGGCAGCGGTCAATCCGGCTGAGCAGAGCATATCGTGCCATTTACGAAATTCATGCAGACGGCAGGATAGATTTCGTCGGCGTCGAGGAGGTTAACAAACATGACTACTAGGCGCAGAACCAGCAAATCGTCAGCGTCTCGGTTCCTGGAAGATATAGCCGGTCGTACTCTCACCTTCGGAAGCCTCATGGAGGCTATTCGCGCTGGGGAAGGTCTCAGTCAGGCAGAGTTTGCACGGCAACTCGGTATGTCGCGGTCTCACCTGTGCGATATCGAAAAGGGCCGCAAGACGGTGAGCCTTACGCGAGCTGCGCACCTAGCAAAGACGCTTGGATACAGCGAAAAGCAATTCGTGCGCTTGGCGTTGCAGGAACTCGTCAATGAGGCAGGATTGAAGCTGGTGGTGAAGGTGGAAGCGGCGTGAGCAGATAAATCACGGGCTGCGGAGGGCGCAACCGAGCTGATCGCCGATCAGAAATTCACTACGACGCCCAAATCCTTCGCTTTGGCCCGAATGGCCATCTGCATCATGTCGTTCATGACAATCATCACGCGCAAGCGCTGAATCCGTGCGGCCGTCCCTGGTCCCACCACGCCGGAGCCTTTGGCCGTGCCCGCCTTCAATGATGCGATGTAATCGGGCGATAACGTGAAAACCGTATAGGTCTGCACCGTCGTCGCCGCAAGTGTCTGCAAATCGGCTGCAGTCTTGGCGTCCGCCAGCTTCTTATGCATGTTGAGCACCCAGGCGCTCGTATTATTGTACGAGTCCGCATCACCTAGCCCGACTTCGTCCGAATCGAGCCCTTGGGTCGAATCCAAAACCGTACATTCGCCCTCCTGCAACTCCCCGTCCTTCAGATTCCCATTCGATCCGTCCACCCAAGTCGCCCCTTCGTCACAGACGATCTGCGCGAGAATTGCGCCGCTTAAATCCCGGATGCCCGTCCGAGCGGCCGACGTCGCATCGGAATCATCTGCCCCCTCCCCCAACTCCAATCCCACTTCGTCAACGGCTTCTTCCGGTTCGATCGGCGCGCAACTGAACACGGTAAACGACGACAAGATCAATGCAATGACGGATTTCTTCATGACGACACTCCTTTTTGGTGAGCGATAATGAGCATAGCACGAAGGACGCGGCAATGGAGTCATTATCTCGGCGCGAACACCGTCACTTCCCGCCTGTCCAACTCGAATGCGAACGGGCCTCGGGCAAGCCCGCCAACAACGAAATTGGCTTCTGCGGACTAGATCTTTCTCCCCTCTCCCGCGTACATTGGGGCTGCCGTATGAAAACGCCCCTCGATCCCAAGCTCGTCACCGTTCTGCTCGCTCTTTCGATGCCCCTCGGGTGCACCAGCACGCCGACCGCTATCTCGCCCGACAAAGTCAATGCGCCGCAAGCCACGCCGGCTGTCTTTACGCTGGCCGCCTCGGTTTCCGACAAGGCCGACGATCCATCCGAAAAAGGCGTCGCGTCACGCATTACCAAGGTAACGGTGTATTCGGACCGGGCGCTCGTAAGCCGCGAAGCGTCGGTGGCAATCACCGCCGAGCCCACGGTTTTTCGTTTTACCAAATTGCCCGGTTGGGTCGACGAAGGTTCGGTGCGCGCCGCGACGAGCATGGGCAAAATCGTGGACGTGACGGTCGAACGGCGGTTTTTGGCGCGTTCGACGGACGAGGGTTTCCGCAAGGTCGAGCAACAGCACAAGGATCTTCTGCAAAGGCTCCAAGCGCTCGATGATGAATTGGTCATTCTGGATGCGCAAAAGCAGCACGTTGACTCGCTCAAAGTCTTCTCGGTCGAAAAGCTGAAAGACGACGCGGTCAAGAAAGACATCAAAGTCAGCACTTATGGGGAGGTTGTCGATTTCGTCACCGACACTCTGCGTAAAACAGCAGCGGCAAAACGGAATAACCGAGCGCAGCGCGAATTGCTTGCTCCCGAAGTCGAAGCTAGCTCTCGAAATCTCGAGGAATTGGCTCGCCTGACCAAATTGGAAGAAACGACGGTGCTCGTCACGGTGCAAGGCAATGCCGCGGTCAACTCGAATTTGACGGTCACCTACGCGACTCCGGGAGCCACCTGGGAGCCAATGCACGAATTGCGGACAAACGCAGCGGATCCCGATTCCGTCGAGCTGAGTTCCTTTGCCGTCGTCACACAAACGACGGGCGAAGATTGGAGCAATGCGGAATTATCGTTCTCCACGCAGTCTTCATCGGATAGCGAGAAGATTCCCGAACTCGACATGCTGGCGCTGGGAAAGACGCAGGAAGTGACTCGATCGTTTACCAGGCAAATCACTTCCTTCAGCAGCGCGCAAAAGAAGTTCGAAGAACAAAACCGCAATTGGAATCGAATGAATCAGGCGTCGTCACAGCGCCGGTCCGAAGTCGAGCAGTTCGAGCAATCGTACACGAGCAACCTCGCGCTACTCGAGCGCGTGCAGAGCAAAACGGTACAGGTATTCCAAAGCCTGCAAAAGCGCGGCACGACGGCGCATTTCATCGCCAAGGACCCGGCCATCGTACGCTCGGATGGCCGCTCGATTCGTTTGCGTATTGGCACCAGCAAAATCAAGGCCCAACGCAACATCATCGCCGCTCCCGAAGAATCGCTCAATGCTGCCGTCACGTTGCAGCTCAACAACAAGACCAGCCAGCCGCTTTTGCCAGGCAGCGTGGCTCGTTATCAAGACGGTGCGTTCCTTGGAATGACGGATATCGAATTCGTCGCCAAAGACGAAGACTTCTCGATGTTTTTCAGCGTCGCCGATCAGATCAAGCTGACGCGTGAACTGGACAAACAGCAAAGCTCGCTCAGTCGAAAGGAACGCAATAAAATGCAACTTTCGTTCGTGAGCACGGCGAAAAACCTATCGGACCGGCCCGTAACCATCGTCCTCGCCGAACGAATTCCCGTTGCCGAAAACACCGACATTCGCGTGAGCAACGTGCGCATTACGCCCAATGAAAAGCCAGATGTCAAGGGTATCGTGCGCTGGACGATTACGCTGGCGCCCAAGGAACAACGCGAGTTCCGAGTATCGTATCAAGTCGAATATCCACCGACTTTGATCTTCGATGTACGGCGCAAGCAACGCATGCACATGCCTTCACCCGCCGCGCCTGCACGAAAGATGGATTTCGACGAACAAATCATCGACCTGGAGCAACGGTTCTGACGAATCGATTCCTTCGGGACCCGCATTCCCCATGCAAGCCCCTCTTCACCGCAAACTCATCGGCGTTCTGCCACTGGCGCTCATCGTCGCTTGCAGCATCGATCCCGTAGGCGACTCGCCCTCGGGATCGGGCGGCGCCGATGGGGCTTCGAGTTCTGCAAATGTTTCGGCCTCCTCGTCATCCAGCGTTTCGAGTTCCAGCGGCGAAGGGGGCGGTCCCGCGGCAATGGCCGTGCCCATGTTGTCGCTCAATTTGCATTGCTTTCGGCTCGACGGGACAAACTATGCCACCAATACCGAACGATTCGCTGCCATTGCATCGTTCGTTGCCAATCGCGACGTTTCGGTGATTGCATTGCAGGAAGCTTGCGAGCGTCCGGGCGAAGTCGCCATGGATCAATTACGCGCCGCACGACGCCGCTTTCCTGGGATTTGGGTTTTCCCTTGCTTCGAACGAATGCCGGTGAATTCACCTTCGTGGCCACGGAAATCACTGGAGATTTCCAATTCAAAACATTGATCGACGATACCACTTGGCAAACGGGACCGGATATTGCCGGAAATGGCGGAACGAATCAGGTCGTGATGCCGATGTTTTGAATTATTCGCAAGTCATCCCGAGACCACACGCCGAAATCAAGCAATCGTAGCGTTTGACCGTTTCGTGCTCTTCCGCCCAGCCAAAAAGCCCAGCGATAACGCGTCCACTACGGTCGGGTCGTACCCAAATAAGGCTCTTCCTGACGGCATAGCCGGTAATGCGGTGCATGGTGCAGACCGCCCGCTGCCATTACGTTGTGCAGTCGGAGACACGATGGGGGGCACTTCAAAAACGAGGGGTAACGTTCGCGAAGACAAACCTTCGCCGTGCCGGGCGTGCGTCCTCGAAAGCACCAGCGAGTGGGCACTCGAGATTCTCGACCAACTCCCCGACGCAATCGTCGTGACCGACCCCAGCGGCATCGTCGTGCGCTGGATGGGCAAGGCTGCTCAAATGTTTGGGTTCTCCGCTGCCGAAACGATCGGCATGCACGTGATGTCGCTCGTGCATCGAGACACCGTCATCGGACGCGGAGCACACGTCCTGCGCAGCATCCGCAGCCGCGGAACGTACTCGGGTGAAGTCGTTTGTGTTCGAAAGGATCGTTCCACGGTCGTCGTTGAAGCATTGGCCAAGCCCATGCTCGACAAAGATGGCCGCGTGCAGTTTTACGTGGTCGCATGTCGTGACCTCACTGAACGCAAACGTGCCGAGGAAGAACGCACTCGACTCGTCTGCGAGCAGCTCGCACGTGCCGACGCGGAGGACGCCACGAGGCGCGCATCGTTTCTCGCCGGAGCCGCCGCAGAGCTTGGTGCATCGCTGGATTACCCCGCCACGCTCGAGAAGATCGTACGCCTCGCCGTACCCGCGATGGCCGACTACGCGACACTCGATGTGGCGTGTGACGACGGCACCACCGTCACCGTGTCGGTCACGCATTTGGATCCATCCAAGGAGCCGATGATTCGCGCGCTGCGTGCACATGGCGCGCAAGATGGGTGGGGAGCTGGCCCTGTGTTGCGCGTGCTTCGCTCTCGCTGCTCCGAGGTCTACGCCGACATCGACACGGCCGCTCTCGAGCATCTCGTTGACTCACCCGCGCAAGCTGCGGGGTTCTCTACGCTCGGGCTTCGCTCCGCGATGATCGTAGCGCTTGCCGTCAGTGAAACATCGTTGGCCACGCTCTCACTGTTTCGTTCGAGCGAGCCTCACGGGCCGAAAGACCTTTCGCTCGCGGAAGAGTTTGCCCACAGCGCGGCGATGGCGCTCGAAAACGCGCGACTGTACAAGAACGCGCAAGAAGCGACTCGCTTGCGTGACGAGTTCCTTGGCACCGTCTCGCACGAGCTGCGAACGCCGCTGAATGCCGTCCTCGGATGGACTCGCATGCTGCGCGCCGGAGCGCTCAACGGCACCTCGCAAGATCGCGCCCTGGCCACGATCGAGCGCAACGCGATGTTGCAAGCGCGCCTCGTCGAAGACCTTCTCGATGCCTCACGTATCGTGATGGGCAAACTTCGTCTCGAGCTGCGCACGATCGATCTCAGTGGTCCCATCCGCGCCGCCATCGATGCGGTTCGTCCTGCTGCAACCGCCAAGTCCGTCATGCTCGATTGCTCCATCGACCGCACCGCATGCCTCGTCGAGGGCGATCCCAATCGCGTGCAGCAGATCGTGTGGAACCTGCTCGTCAACGCGATCAAATTCACGCCTCACGGCGGCAAAGTCGAACTCGTCGTCAGCCGCTCTGGTCAACATGCGCGCATCACCGTGCGCGACACGGGCGAAGGCATCAGGCCCGAGTTTCTCCCGTACGTCTTCGATCGTTTTCGTCAGGCCGACAGCACGACGACACGCAGACATGGAGGGCTCGGGTTGGGTCTCGCCATCGTCAGACATCTCGTCGAACTTCACGGTGGCAGCGTGCGTGCCGACAGCGCAGGCGAAGGCGAAGGCTCGTCGTTTACCGTGCTTCTTCCGCTCTCCCCGAACACGGAACGTCTCGCGACGCTGGATCGATCTGCACCGAAACCAACTGGCATGGACGAGCTGCCTTCACTCGATGGCCTGCGGCTCTTATTGGTCGACGATGAACAAGACAGCCGCGAGTCGATCGCGAGCATGCTCGAATCCTATGGAGCGATCGTGCATGGAGTCGCGTCGGCGGCAGAAGCGTTAGCGACACTCGACGACTTCCGTCCTGACGTTCTCGTGTCGGACATCGGCATGCCTGGAGAAGACGGCTACGCGCTCATCAGACAACTGCGAGCGCTCGAACCGGTACGTTGGGGTGGGCTGCCTGCTGTGGCGCTGTTGACCTATCCGAATGCGGAAGACCGCATCCGAGCATTAGCCGCGGGCTATCAGATGCATGTACCGAAGCCCGTGGATGCCGCGGAGCTGGTGACGACGTGCGCGAGTTTGTCCACGCGTCGCGGAATCGTTCGAGTACCAACGATACGAAGTTGATTGCGCCTCACCCCCCAACCCCCTCTCCAACTTCGCGGCTTTGCCGCTGCGTAGAGAGGGGGAGATCTGCCAAGAAAAACCCCCTCTCCACGTAGTGTTGCGAAGCAACACGAAGTTGGAGAGGGGGCCGGGGGTGAGGTGTGAGGCGTTTAGATGTGCTCGATCGACTTGAGCATCTCGGCAACGAACTGCGTCCGCGGCTTGATGAGTCGATCACGCATTCCCGTCGGACGAACCTTGATGACTCCGGTTTGTCCCTGGAGATCCGTTCCGAGCAACGCGTCGTCCGTGAACGTGTAACCGTAGTCCTGAGCCTTCTCTTGGTTCTTTTGGGGCTTCTGCTTCTTGTCTTCGGCAAGCGCAACATTCGAGAAAAGGCCGATGGTGATGCTGGCAATCAAAGCCGCCGAGATCGTCGTCTTACGCATTGTCGTTCCTCCGCCCTTCGGACACGACCGGTCCCAAGCGCTTGGGAACTTGGTGAAATTTTTCTCGAACGAGGCTTCTCTAGGAAGCGCTCACCATGAAGACCGTCACCTTCTTCTTCGACTTTTCGAGCCCCTTTGCGTACCTCGCCTCCACGCAGATCGAGGCTGTCGCAGCTCGGCACGGAGCCTCCGTCGTCTACAAACCTTTTCTGCTCGGGGCCTTGTTCAAATTGATTGGTACTCCAAACGTTCCGCTGCACGCGATGCCCGCCGCCAAAGCCAATCTGATGACGCTCGACATCTATCGATGGGCTGACCACTGGAACGTGCCTTTCAAGTACGCATCGCGGTTTCCGATGAACACGGTCAAACCTTTGCGTCTCGTGTTCGCCGCTCCCGAAGACACGAAGGCGTCGCTCATTCAGGCCATCTACCGAGCGTACTGGGTCGACGATCGCGACATCTCCTCCGATGACGTGCTGGCAGACATCCTGCGTGTCGAAGGGTTTGACGCGGAGTTTGTCCACGCAATAGCAGACGAACGTTACAAAGCGGCACTAAGGGAAGCCACGGACGAAGCGCAACGTTTGGGCCTATGCGGCGTGCCGAGCTTTCTCGTCGGTGATCAGCTTT
>CAZETM010000202.1:0-11255 GCA_964514885.1 uncultured Polyangium sp.
GCTGCCGCGTGCATCGGCTCTGTCAGTGGCTTTGGCCCCGCTTCCTACGTGCTCGGACTTCTTGGCCTGCTCTATCACCTCGATCATCGAGCACCGTGAACGGGCCTGCGCACTTCATCACGCCCCTTTCCTTTTTCTGACCTTCCGGTAGAAGTCGAAACGCTTGCGAACCAGGGCGATACGCTCCCAGCGTCATCGCACCTCATTCGAGCCCTTCTGCGCATGAACATCGACCTGAAACAGATCCAAGCGCTCCTTCGTCTGCTCGAAAAGCGTGACGTTGCCGAGTTCGAGTTCGAAGACGAGCACGTGCGCCTGCGCCTCGTGCGCGGCGTCGCCGCTTCTGCTTCACAGCAAAACAACGCACGGATTGTCGCTTCCTCAGTCGACACTCCCTCCGTTGCGCCTCCCGCCGACACCTCGGAATCTTACGAGTTCGTAACATCTCCGTTCGTCGGCACCTACTACGGCTCCCCTTCCCCTGGCAATCCTCCGTTCGTAACCGTAGGAAAAACCATTTCGCCAGGACAAACCCTGTGCATCATCGAAGCGATGAAGCTCATGAACGAGATCGAAGCGGAGCAGGCGGGTGTGATCTGCGAGGTGCTCGTCGAGGAAGGAAGGCCCGTCGAATTCGGTCAGAAGCTTTTCAGCTACCGTAAATCCTGATCTCGAACGCGACGCTCGTCGTGGAGACACAAGCTCTTGTTCGGCAAAATCCTCATCGCCAACCGAGGTGAGATCGCAGTGCGCATCATTCGCGCTTGTCGATCGCTCGGCATCCGCACGGTCGCCATCCATTCGGAGGCCGACACCAGTGCACTGCATGTTCGTTTCGCCGATGAAGCCGTTTGCATCGGGCCGGCGGAAGCGAAGCGCAGCTACCTCAACATCCCGCAGATCCTCGCCGCGGCAGAAATCACGGGTGCCGAGGCTGTGCATCCTGGGTATGGGTTTCTCTCGGAAAACCCCGAGTTTGCTGATCTATGCCGGCGTTGCGGTTTGACCTTCATCGGCCCCACGCCCGAGGCCATGCGTCTGTGGGGTGAGAAGACTTCGGCACGTGAAACGGCTAGGCGCCATGGTTTGCCACTGTTGCCCGGTACGGTCGTTCTTCGCGACGCGGCCGACGCTGCAGCGCAAGCGGCCGACATCGGTTACCCCGTGATGCTCAAGGCTGCTGGTGGCGGTGGTGGACGTGGAATCCGCGTCGTTCGTGCGGCTTCCGAGATGGCGCAAGCTTTCGAAACGGTGACGGCAGAAGCGCTCGCGGGCTTCAAGAACCCGGACATCTTTCTCGAAAAGTTCATCGAAGAGCCTCGCCACATCGAGCTGCAAATTCTCGGTGTTTCGCCCGGAAAAGTGCTCGTTTTCGGTGACCGTGAATGCTCGTTGCAAAGGCGACATCAGAAGGTCGTCGAAGAAGCTCCGAGCCCCGTGATGACCGAAGAGAAACGCAATTGGCTCGGTGACCTCTGCACCCGCGCGCTCGAAGAGACTGGTTACACGTCCCTCGGAACGCTCGAATTTCTCATGGATGAGCGCGGCGATCTCTTCTTCATGGAGATGAACACGCGTTTGCAGGTCGAGCATCCCGTGACCGAACTCATCACTGGCATCGATCTCGTCGAGGCCCAGATTCGTGTGGCAGCGGGCGAAGAAGTCAGCCATCCCAGCGGCCGCGAGTTGGGTCTTCGAGGGCACGCGATCGAGTGTCGCATCAACGCTGAGGACCCTCACACGTTTGCGCCGTGGCCTGGTCTCATCACCGAGTATCACGCGCCTGGAGGTCGCAACGTGCGCGTCGATTCCGGCGTCTTTGGCGGCATTCGCGTGCCCAACTCGTACGACCCTTTGCTCGCCAAGGTCATCACGCATGGCGCGACGCGTGCAGAGGCCATCGCGCGTATGCGTTGCGCGCTCGACGAATTCATCATCGGCGGCATTCGCACCAACATCCCGCTGCACAAAGCACTGATGCGCGATCCCGATGTTTTGGCGGGCAAAATGTCCACCCGCACGATCGAGCGATTGCGGTACTGATCCTCCGCATCGCGGCCTGCTCCCGCCGCTCGTCTGCTTCCTGGATCCGCCGTCGAATTGCTTGTCCCGTGGCGTGATTCGCGCATTATTTTCGGCTGCGCAGCAAGGTGGCTGTTTTCGCGACAGCGGACTATACAGTCGCCCGCACGCCGGAGGCACGCTTGCGTCCGAGCGTTCGAAACCCCTAAATTTCAGGGCTTTCATTCCCTGTCGTCGATTCGTACCAAGGTGGGTTCGTCATGCAAAACGGTCTTCAAGTCGACTTCTCTTCCTGGGTGAACAGCACATCGAACCCAGACGAGCTCGTCCTTGGTGAACCTGGGTTTTCGTACTCGGATCTTTACGATCCCGTTCGTCTTGCAGAACTCACCGACCGTTTTTTCACGTACTTCCAGACCGAGGACGCCGAAGGGTTCGCTCGGTTCTCCGCGTACCGCGCGTGTCAGGGTGAAGGTTTGACCCCGGAAGCCGTGTCGGAAGCGCTTCTGGCGGGAGCTCCGCATCTGTCGAGTTTCGTCGCGCGGCTGTTTGGCGTGGAGAAAGACGCGCTCGCGCTGCGCAACGCTGCGACGGGAAGATCGCCGCTCTGGGCCTTCAAGAAAGACTTCGCCAAAGCACGGTTGTTCAAGACAAACGCGGGCAAAGCGTGGAGCGGATCGTCTGTTCTAGCGGCGCATGTCGGCCGAGGTGCCCTGGTTGCGATGGGCGCTCCGAAGAACGTTCTCGATACCGGATCGCTCGATGAAGAGCTTGCCATTGCGCACGCTACGCTGTCGTTGCTCGAGGTCGATGCGGTTGCGCGTAAGGCAGCCAAAGCAGGCGGCGCAGTTTGGACTCCCGAACTGCATGCGCAAGCCGCCAAGGTGCGTGCGGTGCTGGCGAGTGATGGTTTGAGTGCCAACGAAGCGGCGAAGATCCTCGCGGTTGTGGGCGATGCGCCTTCCGACGAAGAAGATGGATCCGTCGTCGCATTTGCTCTCGATGCCATCGAAGCTTGGCTGCTCAACCGACGAGCTGATCACCACGACCCCGCGCACAAGTGGGCTTCGCTCGCGGCTCCGGTTGCGGTCGATCACCAGAACCTCGTTCGTCTTCGTCGCGCAGACGAGAAGCTTCCCGAGCTGTTCGTTGGTCACGAACACGAACGTCGTCATCGCGACGGGTTTGCCCTGACCGACCGCCGCGGAAGTGCCGTCGAGGTCGAAAAAGAGGTCGATTATTGCCTCTATTGCCACGATCGCGACAAAGATTCGTGCTCAAAGGGTCTACGCGACAACAAGACCAAAGCGATCAAGAAAAACCCTCTCGGCGTAGCGCTCGATGGTTGTCCGCTCGGTGAGAAAATCAGCGAGATGCACTTGATGCGTCGTGAAGGCGATTCGATTGCGTCGCTCGCGCTGGTTTGTATCGACAACCCCATGGTCCCGGGCACGGGTCATCGCATCTGCAACGACTGCATGAAAGCGTGCGTCTTCCAGAAGCAGCAGCCTGTGAACATTCCGCAGGTCGAAACGAGCGTGCTCACGGATGTGCTCGGTTTGCCTTGGGGTTTCGAGATCTACGGACTGTTGGCGCGATGGAACCCGCTGAACATCCGTCGCCCGCATCCGCGTCCGTACATCGGTCGCAACGTGCTCGTCGTGGGGCTAGGCCCCGCGGGCTACACGCTTGCGCATCATTTGTGCGTCGAAGGGTTTGGCGTGACCGCCATCGACGGCCTCAAGATCGAGCCGCTTCCGGCCGAACTGACGGGTACGTTCGACACGGCGCCACGCCCCGTGCGCAACTTCGAGAAGCTTTACACCGAGCTCGATGAGCGCATTTTGCTAGGGTTTGGCGGCGTCAGCGAATACGGCATCACCGTTCGTTGGGACAAGAACTTCCTCACTGCGTTGTACTTGACGCTCGCGCGCCATCGCAATTTCCGCATCTACGGCGGCGTGCGTTTCGGCGGCACGCTCGATCTCGATGACGCCTGGCGTCTTGGTTTCGATCACGTTGCGATCGCGGCCGGTGCGGGTCGTCCCACGATCATTCCGCTCAAGAACAACCTCGCGCGAGGCATTCGCAAAGCGAGCGATTTCCTCATGGGTTTGCAACTCACGGGTGCTTACAAACACTCGTCGATGGCCAACCTGCAGGTCCGTTTGCCCGCGATCGTCATCGGTGGAGGACTCACCGCGATCGATACGGCCACCGAGCTCATCGCTTACTACATCGTACAGGTCGAAAAGACTGAGGAACGCCTGTCGAAGCTGATTGCCGACAAGGGCGAAGCGGCCGTGATGGGCATGTTCGATGAGGAAGAACGCGAGTTCATCACCGAGCAACGCAAACATGCTGGCGAAGTTCGCGACGAGCGTGAACGTGCAGCTCGTGAAGGTCGCACTCCGAATCTGCAGAAGCTCATCGATGCTTGGGGCGGCGTTTCGATCGCTTATCGCAAGCGCGTGCTCGATTCACCCGCGTACCGTTTGAACCACGAAGAAGTCGAAAAGTCGCTCGAAGAAGGCGTGCGTTACATCGAGAACATGGCGCCTATCGAAGCGTTGCTCGACGAGCGTGGTCATGTCCGCGGCATGTCGTTCGAGCGGCAAAAAGTCGACGAAGCTGGCAAGTGGTCAACCACGGGCGAGATGGTCGAGCTGCCTGCGCGAACCGTGTGTGTCGCTGCGGGCACGAGCCCGAACGTCATGTACGAGAAGGAAAACCCGGGCGTGTTTGCGTACGACAAACGCCGGCAGTTCTTCCTACCGCACAAAGCGACCGTCAATGCCGAGGGCAAACTCGTCGTCGAGCCCGTGAGCGATGCGCGCGAAGGGTTCTTCACGAGCTTCAACGATGGCGAGCACGCGGTCAGCTATTACGGCGATAACCACCCGCATTACGCAGGTAGCGTCGTCAAAGCGATGGCGAGCGCGAAAGACGGCCATCCTTACGTGGTGGCGCTGTTTGCTCACGACATCGCTCGCATGAGCGAGACGCCGCAAGCCGAGCGCGATGCACAATTGCGAGCGTCGTTTGCAAAGACCGATGACGAATTCGAGGCGGTGGTCGTGAAGGTCGAACGCCTCACGCCCACCATCGTCGACGTTGTTGTTCGAGCGCCTGCGGCTGCGAGAAAGTTCGAACCCGGACAATTCTATCGTTTGCAGAACTTCGAGGTTTCGTCGCCGGTCATCGATGGAACGCGTCTCACGATGGAGGGCATTGCGCTCACCGGTGCGTGGGTCGACAAGGAGAAAGGGCTCTTGTCGATGATCGCGCTCGAGATGGGTGTGTCCTCGCGCCTGCTCGCTGCGTTGAAAGTTGGCGAGCGCGTCGTCGTCATGGGTCCGACGGGAACGCCGACCGAGATTCCCGCAGGAGAAACCGTGCTTCTCGCCGGCGGTGGTTTGGGCAATGCGGTGCTCTTCTCGATTGCCAAGGCGCTCAAGGCGCGTGGCGCCAAGGTCGTTTACTTCGCTGGTTATCGAAACGGCATCGATGTCTTCAGGCAGGAAGAGATCGAAGCTGCGACCGATCAAGTCGTCTATTGCACCGACGCAGGCAATCCCGTGCAGCCGCGTCGTGATGTTGATCGACACTTCCGCGGCAACATCGTCCAAGCGATGATCGCCTATGCGGAAGGCCGTCTCGGTGGCGAGATGTTCAAGCTTGTCGAGGTCAGTCGCATCATCGCGATCGGCTCGGACCGCATGATGAACGCCGTGCGTGAAGCGCGACATGGAGTGCTTGCGCCGCATCTCAATCCGAAACACTTGGCCATCGCGAGCATCAACTCGCCGATGCAGTGCATGATGAAGGAAGTTTGCGCGCAGTGTTTGCAGCGTTGGGTCGATCCGGTCACGGGCAAGGAGCAGTTTGTCTTTACCTGCTACAACCAGGACCAACCCATCGATCACGTCGACTTCCGCAATCTTCAGGCACGCTTGCGAGCCAACAGCGCGCAGGAAAAACTCTCGAACGCGTGGCTCGATCGGTTGCTCGAAAAGAAGCCCGATCTGCGCCAGGTTTGAGCTAGGCGAACCCCATGCATCCGATTGCCGAAAAAGTCATCGCTCGGGACATGCGCGCCACTGCGCGTGCGTGCAGGCTCGCGGATGACCGCGTGGGTGACTATCGGCAGATCCTTGTCGATCTGTTTCCGCACACGGGTCGCGCGTGGATCCTTGGGGTCACGGGCAATCCGGGTGCGGGAAAAAGCACCCTCACCGATCGTCTCATCGGTGCATTTCGAGCGCGAAATCAGCGTGTTGCCGTCGTCGCGATCGATCCCACGAGCCCCTTCTCGGGCGGCGCGATTCTTGGCGATCGTATTCGCATGCAAGCCCATTCGACCGATCCCGAGGTCTTCATTCGCTCTGTCGCGACGCGTGGAGCGTTGGGTGGTTTGTCTCGGTCAGCCATGGACATCGTGCGTGTGCTCGATGCTTGGGGCGCCGACGTCGTCATCGTCGAAACGGTTGGGGTTGGTCAAGACGAACTCGAGGTCACCCGTTCAGCGGACACGACGTTGATCGTCATGGCGCCTGGATTGGGCGACGACGTGCAAGCGATCAAGGCAGGGCTTCTCGAGTGCGCCGATGTATTTGCGGTCAACAAAGCTGATCGTGATGGTGCTGATTCGACGATGCGTGATTTGGAGCTGATGATTGCGCTGGGTGGCGAGGTTGTTCGGGCGGGTGTGCATTCGCGAGGGCATTCGGCGGGGACGTTGGATGTGGCCAAGCAGGTCGTTCGGCACGACAAGGACAAGTGGGTGCCGCCGATCTTGCGTACGATTGCGACGCGAAACGAAGGCGTGTTGGACTTGATCACGAAGCTCGAAGCGCATCGACAATGGCTTACGGGCACGGAAGCGGGCAAGACGCGTCGTTACGAGCGTCAGTGTGAAGCGATGAAGACCGAGCTTCGCGGCGCGTTATTCGATGCGGCAGTTTCGGACTTGGGCGAGCAAATCGACAAGGTTGCGTTGTCGGTTGCACGTCGCGAACTCGACCCGTACACGGCATCGACCGAGCTGGTGGCGGCATTTCGCGGGCGTTGAGCTATCCCGCTTTACTCGTCGAAAACGCCATTACGCCATCATCGACGGCTCCGAGCTTCATCGTGAGCATGTCGAGCACATAGTTTTGCCGGAAAAACCACGGCGCTTTGTTCCCTTGTTTCGGGAATTCATCCGCTGCGCGCTGCACGTAGCCTGCCGTCAAATCAAGCAGCGGCCTGGGCTCCACCGAGCCTTCTTCAAGGTGCGGCAAACATTGCCGATACCCTTTGCGATCCATGTGATTGAGCAGCCGACAAACGTATGCGGATGACAGCTCTGCTCGCAGCGTCCACGAAGCATTCGTATAACCCGCGCAGAATGCGAAATTCGGCACGCCACTCAGCATCAAGCCTTTGTAAACGAACGTTCGTCCCAGATCCACCGAGCGTCCATCCACTGTGCCTTGAATGCCGCCACACGACAGCAATTGCAAGCCCGTGGCCGTCACGATGATATCCGCCGGCAATTCTTGACCGGATTCGAGCACGATCCCGTTTTTCGTAAACGTTTTGATCTTATCAGTGACGACCGACGCTTTTCCTCGTCGAATCGCGTTGAACATATCCGCGTCCGGCACGATGCACAGCCGCTGATCCCAAGGATCGTATTGCGGCTTGAAATGCGTATCGATATCGAAGTCTTTCGGCAATCCGACCTCGAGCCCTTTGCGGAGCAGCTTTTTCGCCATTTCCGGTGCGCGTCGACATAGCTGATAAAACGCGGTCGAAAGCACCACGTTCTTCCATTTTACTATGTTATGAGCTGTATTCTCGGGCAAAAATTCGCGAATTTTGTTCGCAATGCGGTCTTCTGACGGCATCGAAACCACATACGTCGGTGAACGCTGTAGCATCGTCACGTGCGCCGCGTCCTCGGCCATTGCCGGCAAAAGCGTTACCGCCGTCGCGCCGCTGCCAATGATGACCACGCGTTTGTCCTTGTAATCGAGGTTCTCGGGCCAATGTTGAGGGTGGATCATGGTTCCCTCGAAATCGTCTTGGCCCGGGAATTTCGGCGCATATCCCGCGTCGTAGCGATAGTAACCACTGCAGACGTACAAGAAGTTGCACGTGTATTGCGCGCGCTCTCCATTCGGTCCGACAGAGACTTCCACCGTCCAAACCGAGTCCCTCGACGACCACGAAGCCGCGTGCACGCGTTGTTGATACCGAATGTGCTCGTCAATGCCGAATTCGTGCGCCGTATCGCGAATGTACGTGAGAATCGTCGGGCCGTCCGCAATCGCTTTCGGGTCCTTCCAAGGGCGAAATGAAAATCCGAGCGTGAACATGTCCGAATCCGAACGAATGCCGGGATAACGGAATAGATCCCACGTCCCACCAATCGCTTCGCGTCCTTCCAGGATCGCATAACGCTTGCCTGGACATTGCGATTGCAAGTAGTACGCGGCGCAGATGCCGGAGATCCCAGCGCCCACAATCAAAACATCGAAATGCTCCATGGACATGACCGACTCCTCGACGATGGACGGCAGTGTCGATCCAACGTCCTGCGGCGTCAAGAATTCTTATTGAACTTTGGTCAACACCGCACCAGTGCGTCCGCGGGGCTTCGTAGCTGCGGTCTTTTTCGTGGCGGCCTTCGTCGCTGCCGGGCGCTTGGTCGCCGCCTTCTTCGTTGCCGCGGGCATCGCTGAAGGCGCTGGCGCGGGGCGTTTCTTGGGCGGCTTGCGCCCGACGTTCTCGGCGGCAAACGCATTCGGGCACAAGTCGTTCACACCACACGCCGCACACGCGGGACGCTGCGCAAAACACACACGCCTGCCGTGGAAGATGAGGTAGTGCGACAACATCACCCAACGATCGTGCGGAAATAGCTCCGACAGCTCGGGCTCGATCTTCTCCGGCGTGGTTTGTTTGGTAAAACCAAGCCGTTGAGACAGCCGTTGCACGTGCGTATCGACGACGACGCCCGACGGAATGCCGAACGCTACGCCCAGCACCACATTCGCGGTTTTTCGCCCTACCCCTGGCAGCGCCACCAGCTCTTCCATCGAGCGAGGCACCGCGCCGCCGTGTTTCTCCATGATTTTTTTGGATAACCCGACGAGGTTTTTCGCCTTTTGGTTGTACATCCCGAGCCGCGTACGCAGCACCGTGGACACGTCCTCGACCTTGGCTTTCGCGAGCGACGGCGCATCGGGCCAACGCGTAAACAGACTTGGCGTGACCTGATTGACGAGCACGTCGGTCGTTTGCGCGCTCAGCACGACGGCGACCAAGAGCTGGAACGGGTCCACATGGTCCAGCTCGCAATGCGCGTCCGGATGAATCTTGGATAGGCGGTCGTAAATGGCGAGTGCTTGCTGTCGCGTGCTCATAATCGTGACTCCGAGAATACTCCTTCACGAAGGGTTTTTCCCGTCCAATCTTGACCGAGACAAACTCGTCGCCAGCGGTCCGATCCAGATCCCAAAAAAGGAAGAGGGAGCCAGGATCCGATTCGATCCGTTGGCTCCCTCTTTTCAGCTCACGAAAGCTTTTTCAGCTCACGAAAGCTCGCTTGCGTGTCTCGTATTCGTCCAGCAGCTTCTCCACACTGGAGAGCGCATTCTCGACGGCTTCTTGTACCATTTGCAGCACCGTCGTCGCCGAGCCCTTCAGGGCCTCGTAATACCGCTGCCGCTCCGTCGAATGAATGATTGACGGCGGCAGACCCGACCGCATCAACAGCAGATTCATGAACAACCGAGCCACCTTGCCACTGTCGCTCTGGAAGGGATAGACGCGTAGCAAGTCGTAATGGGCCCGAGCCGCAATACGCAGCGCATTGCGAGTCTTGCGCGTCTCCGGGTCATTGAGCCAATCCACGATCTGCCGCACCTTGTACGGGATCTTGTCCGGCGGCGAATACTCGTGAAAGTACAGCCGATGCTGAGGGATATCTTTGCGGTACTTGACCGTTTTGATGTCGCCCTCTTCCGGATGCAGGATCAAATAGACCTTCCGAATGACGTCGATCGTGATCGGTAGCTTTTTCTTCGCGTAATCACGAACGAAATCGATCGCTTCCTTGTGCCGCCGAATGTCGTCGTACGTCGGCTGCATCCCCGTATCGGCGTAATGGGAAGCCATGTTTGCAAGCCCCGACTTGAGCTCCTCGAACGTGTACACCACGCCCTCGAGCGCACTGTCGTGGAAGATCCAGGACATGTCGAATCGGTCCGTGTACGCCCGACGGAATTCCTCGGTCTGCGAATCGAGACGCTTCTCGATGATTTCCGACCGCTCTTCAATGCTGTACTTGCGCTGAGGCGTGAGCATTGGCAGCGGAATCGTCGGAATCCGCGGCGCCGGCTCGCGAACCGCCGTGACGCGCGGTTCCTTAGGCTTGTCCTCTTTCGCTCGGGACTTGCCTTCGCCCGCACCAGGCTTTTCGCTCTTGCCCGGCTTCTTTTCGGGCTTGACTTTGCCTTCGGTGACGGGCTTTTCCCCGTCGACCGATTTGACTTTCGCCGGCTTCTCTTCTTTCGCCGGTTTCCCGTCAGGTTTGACCGCGACCTTCGACGGCTTCTCGCCCTCGGCTTTGGCTGCCGGAGCTTTCTCTTTTCCGTCGAGCGTCTTTTTCGCTTGCTTCTCGAGCGGTTGTTCCGCCGGGACGACCTTGGCCTTGATCTTTTCGGGCGCGTCTTTTTCTTCGCCCTTGATCTTTTTCTTGACCGGCGACGCCTCGGTAGCTTCTGCCTCTTCCGACTGCGTTGTTTCCGGTTTGTCCTTCTTCTTGAGCTTCGGCTTTTCCTCGTCGACAAGCTTCTTCGACGGCTTCTCTTCGACCTCGCCGCGTAGCTTCTTGGCCGGCTTCTCTTCTTCAGCGTCGCTGCGAAGCTTCTTGGTCGGCTTCTCTTCAGCGTCGCTGCGTAGCTTCTTGGCCGGCTTCTCTTCTTCAGCGTCGCTGCGAAGCTTCTTGGTCGGCTTCTCTTCAGCGTCGCTGCGAAGTTTCTTGGTCGGCTTCTCTTCTTCAGCCTCGCTGCGAAGCTTCTTGGTCGGCTTCTCTTCTTCGACCTCGCCGCGCAGCTTCTTGGTCGGCTTCTCTTCTTCGACCTCGCCGCGCAGCTTCTTGGCCGGCTTCTCTTCAGCGTCGCTGCGAAGCTTCTTGGTCGGCTTCTCTTCTTCGACCTCGCCGCGCAGCTTCTTGGCCGGCT
>CAZETM010000202.1:11355-13520 GCA_964514885.1 uncultured Polyangium sp.
TCTTGGCCGGCTTCTCTTCAGCGTCGCTGCGAAGCTTCTTGGTCGGCTTCTCTTCAGCCTCGGTGACGAGCTTCTTGGACGGTTTCTCTTCCGCGCCGAGCAGCTTCTTCTTTTTCTTCTTCTTCGGGAGCGCCTCAGCGACGGCAGCCTCGCGCTTCTCCGTCTTGCGCGGCCCCTTCGCTTCCAGAGCCGCGAGCTTGCGCTCCTTCAGCCGCTTCTTGCGTGCAATGCGCTCGGACTTCGTCTCGACGCGCTCCGCACCCTTCTCGCGAACCTCGACCGCTCGCTCGGTCTTCGCGACCTTGAGCTTCTTCTTCTTTTTCTTCAGCTCACGACGCTCGACCGCTTGCTCGGGCTTGCGGACCAGCTTCTTGAGCTTTTTGACTTTCTTGACGACAGCGCCCTTGACTCGCTTCTTCTCAGGGCGCAGCTCCGCCCGTTTGGCTTTCGCCACGAGCGTCTTGCGCTTTTCGAGTCGCGTGGCCTTCTTCGCGCCAGCCTTCTTCTTCGCCACGACGATTTTGCGCGTGACTTTCTTCGCCTTCTTGGCGACGGGCGCTCGCAGTTTTTTCTTCAGCTTCGAAGGTTCTTTCTTGCGAGCTGCTGCGGCGCTCCGGGCTGGTTTGGACCGGGCGACTGCCTTTTTCTTCGTGTTTTTAGCGAGTTTTCGGGTTTTTTTGGCCGCCATGGGCGTGATTCCGACCGTCGTTTGGAGAACTTATCCCCGCAGCAGTACAGCGAGATGAGGTGAATCGGGCCAATCCAGCCCGTGCGCCGGGGCGTGAGGTTAGCAACCCAGGATTTTGCTCGTCAACCAGTGTTCGTCACGAACGGGGCGCAACGACGTAGCTCGCCTTGGCGCAATTGTCGATGCGGATCAACCGTCAATGTTGATTCCGAGCTTACGGCGAACAGCGAAATACGGTTCGCTCACCGAGTAGAGCACCAACTCCTTGAGACGATCCTTTTGCGGAATCGCCGCCGCCGACTCGTCCGCCGCCTTGATGATCTCCAAAGCGATCTCAAGGTCCGCGGCGAGGATGAACCCTGCGCGATCCGCAGTGAGATCAACACCACCAACCCACTTCTTGATGTCGATGGCGCCAGCCTGAAGCAGCTTCGTCACTGCACTCGCCAGCTCGTCTCGACGTGCACCCGTCACCGTTGAATCGATGACCGCAAGATTCTCCTTTACCGGTCCGGAAATGTCGTTGGAAATCGGGAAATTGGCCGAGATCAGCTTGATGGCTGCGAACAGCCACGCACGCAGGCCCGTGCCCGTCGGCACGAGATGCCGCAGGTACAAGCCCGGTCGGTAATACGTCAAGTGTCGCGCCGCGATGAACGCACCGACTTGCGGTGGCACCTCGGCCGCAAGCGCTGCAGCTCCCAACACGAGCGCTGGGGTGTGCCCGTGCAAGAAGTTCAAACCTCCAGGATCCGCAGGATTCTGGAAGCTCAACGGCAACTCCAAACCCAACACGCCACCCGCGAAGAACAGCGTCTGCGACATCGGATAAGGATGCATCGACAGGTTGAGCGCGTAAGCGGACTGGTAACCAAGCTGCTCGAGCGGCTGGCCGTATTTGAGCAATACGGCCGGCTGAATCGCTGCGAACACCGCAGTCAGCAGCGGATCCACATCCGCGTGCAGCACGCTCGTGAACCAGTCGTCTTCAACCAGCGGCGCTTGTGCTGCCGCCACCGTGTCCGAACGCATGCGCGTGAAGAATCGCTCTTCGTCTGCTTCCGCCAAGCCCACGCAGTGCAGCGCCTGGCAGAGACACCACGCACAGTCGGCACGCTTCGCTTCCGTGTACAGCTTCCGAAGCGCCTTGTAAGGCTCGGGTCGCGCGTGGTTTTTCCGGAGAAACCCGACCTGTGCACCGACGGCTCGGTCGAAGTACTCCGCCGGATCGCTCATGTACAGCTTGGCCAACAGCTCGTCGCGTTCCGCGTTTTCCGGCTCCAGCGTCTGCGCTGCCTCGTAGGCATCGATCGCATCCGCCATGTTGTTGAGTTTGTCTTTGTACAACGCACCCAACTTGCTCATCGTGGTGAGCATGCGGGCCGTGTCGTTCTTCTCCGTCGCGCGCTCGAGGTCCGCTGCCTCCACCATGCGTTGTTTTTCTGCCTCCGGATCCGTCTCCAATGCGTACGTGCAC
>CAZETM010000203.1:0-13417 GCA_964514885.1 uncultured Polyangium sp.
GGGGTTGGGGGTGAGGCGGGGGCGCGCCACAGTGGACTCGAACCACTGGCCTTCGGCTTCGGAGGCCGACACTCTATCCAACTGAGCTAGTGGCGCATGCTCGCTTGCGAGCGGGACGGGCAACTTAGCGGCAAGTTTGCCTTGGTGCAAGTCTTTCGCATCGAACGTTGGTGGTGAGCATCCGCGTTCGATCAAAACTTGGCCCTTTGTCTCGACCTTGGGCATGTGACCTTCATGCATGCACAGAAGCGGCCTTTCTTTAGCGCCTCGGTCGGGGGCGGGGACCTTGGGATCGTTGGAGGTCGAATGAATTTCGACATCCGCGCCATCACCCTGGCGTTTGGCGTGCTCGCGCTCGTCGCGTGCAAGGGCGGGGCGAAGAAGGAAGGGGCACCCGAGGGGATCGTGAGTCTGTCGGCGGCTGCCGAGAAGCTGCTCGATCCGGCGACGGAGCCCAAGGAGGGTGGGCCGAAGATCGGTGCCGTGTCGATGGGGGCGCCGATTTATTCGAAGGCCGATCGGCGTTCGCAAAAGATTGGCTACCTGCGTGCGGGCGGGACGGCGACGCGTGGCGAGAAACCCGCTGCATTCGATGATTGCCAGGGCGGCTATTACAAGGTTTTTCCTGCTGGTTACATCTGCGCTTCGGATGATGCGACCATCAACATGAATCATCCGATTCTGAAGGCGTTGGTGAAGCGGCCGGACTTGTCCAAGCCGATGCCGTATCCGTACGCGTTCGTGCGTGCGATTGCGCCGAATTATTATCGTCCGCCCACGAAAGCCGAACAATTCCAATACGAGATGCGCCTCAAGGAGCATCTGCGTAGCTACAAACGGCTCAAGAAAAATTGGGACTCCATCGAGGTTGGCGCCAACGACGTGCCGCTCGATGCCGAAGGTAATGCCATTGGTGAGCCGCCGACGGAAGCGCCGGAGCTTTCCGATCAGGATTTGTACGGGGGCGATGGCAACGAAGCCGTTCCGTGGTTTTTCCAAGGCGGGCGCAAAATCCCCAACATTTCCAGCTTCAAGGTGCCTGATTACGCGATCATTACCAATCGCGTCGCGCGTCATGCGGGCCTCGCCCTCATTGGCACGTTCACCGGTGAAAACGATCGCCGATTTGCAATGACGACCGATGCGCGCCTCGTGCCCACATCCAAGATCAAGCCGGCGCGAGGCTCGACGTTCCACGGCGTCGACATGAAAAAAGGCTGGGAACTGCCGCTCGCATTCGTACGCGTCGAAGGGGCATACAAATACGATACGAGCCGCCGGGCGCTCGATAAAAAGGGGCAGCTCGCCTTCCATACGGCCATTCAGCTCACTGGAAAGTCCACGCGTATTGGCGAAACCCGCCTCGTCGAAGCAAAAGACGGCACGTGGCTCAAGGATTCCGACGTTGCCATTGCGGTCAAGCCGTCCGAATTGCCCGCCTTTGCGAAATCCACGAAAAAGTGGATCGATATCTCGATCCTGAGCCAAATCCTCATTCTCTACGAAGGAACGACGCCGGTGTATGCCACGGCCGTCGCCACGGGGCGTGATGGATTGGGCGACCCGAAGAAAACGTATTCGACGGTGCGGGGAACGTTCAAGATTCGCGAAAAACACATCACCACGACGATGGATTCGCACGAAAGCGGCAATCAATTCGAATTGCGTGACGTGCCGTGGGTCCAATACTTCGAGGCTGGGTACGCGCTGCACGCCGCGCCTTGGCACGACGAATACGGCAAACCGCGAAGCCACGGCTGCATCAACCTGTCCCCCATCGATGCTCGCCGCGTCTTCATGTGGACCGATCCGCCGCTGCCCTCGACTTGGCACGGCGTTCAGTCCAGCGAATCAACAGGCGAAGGATCCGTCGTCCACATTCATCCGTGAGTCATCCGTGAGTCATCCGTGACTCGTTTGACCTCAAACGAATCTCACTCGTCGTCGAACACGTCCGCAAACGTGGCGGTTTGCGCCAAAAGCCCCGGCAAGCCGCCGGTGTGGATGAACAAAACGCGTTTGCTCGCGAGCAGTTTGTTTGAGCTCGAAAGATCGACCAAGCCCGCGAACGCCTTGCCTGTGTAGACCGGATCGAGCATGAGCCCGGACAAACTTGCCACGCGTGCGATGAGCTGACGCTGTTCGAGCGTGCTCACTGCGTATGCGGGACCCTTGCAGCCATCATGCACAGTGTACGGAACTGCTTCGGGCAGGCGCGGATCGAGCAACCGTGCGTCGTTGATGATGCCTTCGATCCGCGTCTTGAAGTACGCCGCATCGTCACACACGGCCATCGCGACGACTTCGCGCGCGACGCCATACTTCGCCGCACCAAGCGCGAGACCCGCGGCCGTACCACCCGAGCCACACGCGACGACGATCGCATCGTAAGGTTTGCCCCCGCCAAGCCCCAGATCGAGCTGCCGGCGCACTTCGCCCATCGCTTCGACATACCCGAGCGCTCCCAGGCCATTCGATCCGCCTTCGGGGATCACGTACGCCCGACGGCCTTCACGCACGAACGCATCCGCAGCCAAATCCATCACGCGATCTCGACGCTCGCGATAGTCGTCCGGCGAGATGAACCGAACTTCCGCACCGGTCAGTCGATCGAGCAGCACGTTGCCTTCGAGCGTCACGGCATCGGGATCGTTTGTCCATAAGAACAGCAGGGATCGCATGCCGAGCGACGCTGCAGCAAGGGCCGTTGCGCGCGCATGATTCGACTGCAAACCGCCGCACGTGATCACGGTGTCGCACTCGAGCGAGATCGCTTCGGCGAGCAAAAATTCGAGCTTGCGGAGCTTGTTGCCGGCTTCAGCGCCGCCAGTCATGTCGTCGCGTTTCACCCACAGATCGATGCCTGTGGCTTCGACGAGGCGGCGAGGACGTTGGATGGGTGTGGGTAGATGGGCGAGCGAGAGACGTCGGCGCATGATCATTCGAACTCAACGAGCTTGGCACCACCTTCGACCGGCGTGCCAGGTGTGACGTATACCTTCTTCACTTTGCCGTCGCGCATCGAAGCGAGTTCGTTTTCCATCTTCATCGCTTCGACGACGATGACCGGTTTTCCGGCCTGAACTTCGTCCCCTTCGGCCACGAGCACTTTCAGTACGCGCCCAGGCATCGGAGAGCGGATGAGTTTGTCCCCGTCGGCCGAGGAACGTCCAGAGTCGCCGGTGAGCGCTCGCGTGCGTTCGTTCTCGACACGCGCGTGAAAGCGTTTGTCCCCTGAAACCACGCCGATGTCTGGCGCTTTGCCGTCCATCCACAGCTCGACGGATTGTCCGTCGACGTTCAGGTGCACGGCGCTGCGGTGATCGAACGCGTCGATGTTGAACGTTCGTCCTTCGATCGACGCTCGGATTTCACCTGAGGGCAGGATCGTGACGTCGACGGGTATTTCGCGTCCGGAGGAAAACTTGACGAAGTAACGCATGGGCAATCAGTTGCGTGCGGGAACGAGCGCGCAGCGTCCCTCGTAGCACGTGCATGGGTTCACGTCGGCGCTGGAGCAGTCGATGTTCATGGAGCAGACGGTGTCGGGCTTGCGCGGTACGGCTTTGCTCACGGCCACGCATGCGCGAGCGTGACAGGGCGTGCTTTGTGCGCAGTCTGCATCTTTCGTGCACGTGTCGTCGCTGATGACGGGTGCACGCAATCGACACGCGAAGATCGGTTCGTCGGGTGCAGCAGAGCCCGACGTTGCGGGTGTGGGCTTCGAGTCTGGCGAAGGAGTCTTGTCCTGCGCATCGTTACCGTTTGGTGGTGTTTTCGTGTCGATGGGTTCGGATGACGCGCTGCACGCAGGCAGGGCGAGCACGAGTGCAAAACAGGCGAGTCGCATGGAAGACCGGCAGGATAAGCGATCGAAACGTTCGTCGGAAGGCGGTTCGTCGCTTCGCATGCAGCCTGCTAGCGTTGCGTCCGTGCACGCAGAAAACCCTGTGCTCCTCGGGCGTTCGATCTCGCTGTCGGACTTGGAAGCGGTAAGCCGTCATGGGCGGCCGGTTGCTCTTTGCAACGATGCGCGAAGGCGTGTCGAAGCAGCTCGACGAGCGGTCGATGCGATCGTCGAAGGAGGCGATGCAGCGCCTGCGGTGTACGGCATCAACACGGGATTTGGAGCGCTTGCGGAGACACGCATCGGTCATCGCGATGTGATCGCGTTGCAGAAAAACCTGGTGCGTAGTCATTCGTGCGGGGTGGGTCCGGACCTGGGTGCGGCCGAGGTGCGGGCGATGATGTTGCTGCGCGCGCAGGTGGTGGCGCTGGGGCATTCAGGCGTGCGCGCCGAGGTGGTCGATCTGCTCGTGAACATGATCAACCATGGAGTTTGTCCGCGGATCCCGGCGCAAGGTTCCGTGGGTGCATCGGGGGATTTGGCGCCGCTGGCGCATCTGGCGCTCGTGCTGATGGGCGAGGGTGAAGCATCGTTTGAGGGCCAACGAATGACGGGTGGGGAGGCTCTGCAGCGTGCGGGTCTCGAGCCGGTTGAGTTGGCTGCGAAGGAGGGACTCGCGCTGATCAACGGCACGCAATACATGGCGGCGCTTGGATCGCTGGCCGTGTGGGATGCGCTGGTGTTGTGCACGATCGCGGACGTTGCGGGTTCGATGAGTCTCGAAGCAGCGAAGGGATCGAAGCGTCCGTTTGACGAGCGGTTGATGAAGGTGCGGCCTCATCCGGGGCAAGGCGCGGTGGCGTCGAACTTGCGCGCGATGCTCGACGACAGTGAGATCATGGAGAGCCATGTGGACTGTCCGCGAGTGCAGGATGCGTACTCGTTGCGTTGCATGCCGCAGGTGCATGGAGCGAGTCGTGATGCGCTCGTGTGGGCGGCGGGCGTGCTGGAGCGCGAGCTGAACAGCGTGACGGACAACCCGACGATCTTTTTGCGTGACGATGGCAGCGCAGATCTTTTGTCGGGCGGAAACTTTCATGGTCAGCCGTTGGCGCTGGCGCTCGACTTGGCGGCGATGGCGACGGCGGAGTTGGCGAACATCAGCGAGCGTCGCGTGGAGCAGCTTGTTAACCCGTCGCTATCGAGTGGTTTGACGCCATTCCTTGCACCTCAAAGTGGTTTGCATTCGGGGTTCATGATTGCGCAGGTGGCGAGCGCGTCGCTGGTGAGTGAGAACAAGGTTTTGTGTCACCCGGCGAGCGTGGATTCGATTCCGTCGAGCGCGGGTCGCGAGGATCACGTGAGCATGGGGAGCGTGAGTGCGCGCAAGTTGTCGCAGGTGATCGAGAACGTGCGTACGTCGTTGGCGATCGAGATCATGACGGCGGCGCAGGGGATCGATCAGCGTCGGCCGCTACGTTCGAGCAAAGCGGTGGAGCGAGCGCACGATGTGGTGCGAGGGGTATGTCCGACGTTGTTGGAGGACCGTCCGCTTTATAAGGACATCGCGGCGGTGCGGGAGATTCTGCTTTCGGGTGGGCTATTGCGAGCGGTGGAGGAAGTGACGGGGGGGTTGTTGTAGGCGAGTTGGCAAAAGGCTGGATTTTGCTTATGAGGGACGCATGTTGCGATGGTTGAAGCTGACGGGGGTGGGACCGGCGCCGGAAATGGAGATGCATTTTGCGCCGCGGCTCAATGTGCTGACGGGGGACAATGGGCTGGGGAAGAGTTTGTTTTTGGAGACGATTTGGTATGCATTGACGGGAAGTTGGGCGGGGCTCGTAGCATTGCCACGACCAGACGCGGAAGTTGCGCGGATTGAGCTTGCAACGCACGAAACCCCATCTGCTGAAATTAATTTTTGGAAACAATCGCCAAAGTGGGACATGGACGAGGATTTCAGACCCACGTCTGATCTCGTTATTTATGCGCGTGTAGATGGGAGCGTGGCCATTTGGGATCCTTCGCGGCGGAGCTCAGAATGGGATACACACGGCACTGTATTTCAGTTTTCGCCCAAGGAAATTGTCGAGGGGCAAGACCGCGATGAGAAGAAGGTTTGTCGGGGTCTCATCGAAGATTGGGTTACTTGGCAAGAGAGGAGGCCGGAGACGTCAAGTGGGCGCGCTTTTGCACGTCTGTGCGGGATTCTCGATACCTTATCGCCAAATCCTGACGCTCATGAAACGATACGTCCGGCAGACCCTATTCGTCTTTTGACGATGAATGCACATAGTGTGTTGACGATGGACGCACGTACGTTTCCAACAATAGATACGGGGTACGGCGCGATTCCAATCATTCATGCGTCTGCGGCGATGCAGCGGATCATCAATCTCGCATATTTGATTACGTGGGCTTGGCATGAACATCTGCATGCATGCGAGCTGTTCAAAAAGCAACGTGCCAACAGCATCGTCTTCCTCATCGACGAAGTCGAAAACCACCTCCACCCCGAATGGCAACGTCGCATATTGCCCGCATTGCTGAAAGTATTGGAATCCTTGGGCGACGGCATTGAGGTGCAAATGCACGTGACCACGCATGCGCCGATGGTCCTTGCGTCGCTCGAACCGCATTGGAAAGATGATCTCGACGAGCTGTTCCTGTTTGCGCTCGAAGATGGAAAGGTCGTGCTGAGGTCGGAGGAGATCATTGCCCGTGGAGACGCGACTCGTTGGCTTACGTCGCATGTATTTGGTCTCGAGTGGGCGCGTTCTGTCGAGGCCCAGCGAGTCCTGGAAGACGCACGAGCCGTCATGCGCGGCGAACAGCCTCAATATTTCAAAACGCCTGAAGAAATAGATGCAGAGCTCGAACGGGTATTACCTGATCAGGATCCATTTTGGGCTCGCTGGACGACCTATATGGAGAAGTCGAGACCATGATTCCCGTCGAGCGCGTTGCGAAGCCGTCGCGTTTTGATCGCGACGCTCGCGATCCGGGAAATGAGTGGCTCGTGGCCAACCCGAACGCAAAGGCTGAGCAAATTCCTGATTATTGGAGTGCGTTTCGTCCCGAACTTGCCGGAGGGTTCAATCAGCTATGTGGCTATTCGGCTATGTTCGCAAGGCGTGGAACGGTCGACCATTACATCTGCAAATCTTCAAAGCTCGGCCGGACGCTTGCATATGAATGGTCCAATTATCGATTTGCATCTCATGAGATGAACGCAGCCAAAGGGACTTGGAATGCTCGCATTCTGGATCCCTACGAGGTGGGTCACGATTGGTTCGAGATTCTCTTGCCCAACCTGGAAATGGTCATCGTTGAGGAGCGGATTCCCAAAGAGTGGCTCGATGACGCCATTTTCACATTGAAAACGCTGGGATTGGGCGATGACGCCGACATGATCGCAATGCGTCGAGAATGGTATGATGAATTCATCCATGGTCGCGCCGATCTCGAGTTTCTCACCAATCGAGCGCCCCTCATTGCCAGCGCCGTGCGTAAGCGTTTATCAGAATTGAATTCCGCCGCTTTTGATGACGAGCAGACATGGTTTCGTCGATTCTTGGACGGGCATTGCACCCTGAAGGTGCTCCGTGACGTCGCTCCACACCTCGCCGACACCATCGACACCGCCCTCGCGCGCCCCGACAAACGTACCGTTCGGACAAACATCGTTCGAAGCTGAACGAAGTTCGTCCACGTTACCCACCGCCCCGTCCGCCTTAAAAATGTAGCCCAAGCCACCGCGAACGCTTGTCCCGCTCATACATTGCGGTGCGCTACCCAACGTGAATTTGTCCTCGCGTTCTCGTTGTCTCTACAGTACATTCGTTCAGGTGATCTCTGGGCGTGAAGAGCGTTTTCCTGCGACAGCCGTGCGCGATCTGATCGGCATCGTGCGCGCAATGTATGCCGCCGCCAAACTCGCTGGAGCCGGCAAGAACGATCTTCTGCGCATCGAACGAGTGGGCCGAGATCTCGCCACCGCGCTCGAGCTTGCGCAACGCTCGGGTCCGAACACGATTGGTTATTCTGCCGCGTGGAAGAAGGCCGAAGAGGCTTCGATCCGAGCGTGTGATCTCGTCGATGCGCTCACGCCCGCCGAGCCGCTCGTGCACGCAGCGCGCGGGCGCATCGCAGGCGCCATGCACGCGCCGAAGAAGAAAGTCGCGGATCGTTAGAGTTTGGAATGTACGAGGGGGACAAACCTCGTCACTCCCCCTTCATCACCCGCACCGGCAATCCATCCGGCCCTGTCCGCACTTCCCCTGGACCCTTCGTTGCCGCCGGCGCATCCGGATTCACCGTGAACGACTGCACCTTCTCCCGTTCTTTCCCTCCGAACGTCCCGCGCACCCGAATCGCCAGGTTTGTCCGGACCGCTAACGGCGCCGTGAACGACACGTTCACCTGCACGTATTCCCCTCGGGCAAACCGCGACTGGCTCACCGGTTGACCATTCACCGTCATCGTCGAACTGGTCACCGCAAGCCCATCGACGCCCCAAGCTTCGATCACCACGTCGCTCGCGTCCGACAAAAAACCCACCTTCAACGTCGCGTTCGACGTCCCGACCTGCCCCTCGATCACCACTTGCGCCGATGGTTTTTCCGTGTGCGCCCCATTGGGTTGATCCAATGATTCATTGGCGGCCGCGGTCGTATCCCCCGCGTGATCGGGATCTTTTCGTTCCACGTTTCCGCAAGCAATCAGCGTCGTGCTGAAAAGGAGACCGAGAGTGTAGACTGTTGTTTTCATGGTTTGGGTCTCCTTTTATTACTGCGCCAGGTCCACTTGGGCTTGGTAAAGTCCGCTGATTTGTCCAAAACCTTGCACGTTGATCACGTAATCGTCGCCGGCTTTGGTGGAAAACGTCACGAATTCATTGCCGTCCGTCGTCGCCGAGCTATCCACTTCGACGCCGCGAAAATATACGTATAAATCCACGTCTTCGGTACACGTCGTCGATACCGACATCGTTCCTCCTGTGCCTTTGAACCGGAAAAACCTATTCTGCCCCAGCAGAGCCCAATCGAGACCACCCGCGAAATTGGCAAGAGTGGCTTGTCCCGGAATGATTCCCAAGTACACCGGGATGGCTCCCTGCTCGCCACCGGAATGCGTTTCATCCTTGCCCCAATCATCCTGCACGGGATCGATTCCGAATCCGCTTCCGTTGCTGTGATGAGTCACGATCGCGTCGATCGCGCTGCTCATGTTGGTTTGTTCTGTTTTGACCGCGTTCACGAATGGGAAGATCGTCGTCAATGCAGGGGTCATTTTGAGCCCCCCGATCGCTGCGCTGTAAATCCCCGGTACGCCCAGATTGACCTTGTCGAACGATTCTCCTTGGTCATTATCGTACAAGTCGTAGACGATATTTTGCACCGTGGTTTCCGAATACCACCCAGGCACCGCTGCCGCGCTCGTATCGTTTTCGTTGATGTCTTCCGAGAATCCATTATTTTGCTGCATTCCGGATGCATCGCTATACACGGTATCCGGATCCAATATGATCGCCGACAGCGCATTGCAAAAACCTTCGCTGAAGGCCAAACGGGGATCGAGGACATCGCCGTAACCGTGACTGCCTCCGAAACTGTCCGAGCGCGAAATGAATTGCTCGAATGAATGTCCCCACTCATGAACAATCACGTGCGTATCGAACTCGTCCGTGTCGATGTCTTCTTTGCCTAGGATGTAGATTTCAGTCCCGTCCCAATGCGACGTACTGATTTCTCCCAAATTGACATCGCCATCTTCGGGACGATTTTCCACGCTCCAATTGATTTCGAGCTTTGGAAATGTCGGTTTCGGCACTCCCTCGTCGATGAATCGGCTCGCCGCCGCATACGCTGCATCGAGAATGCTAAATGGCGCGGAGACTCGAGGCTTTCCGTACGAGCTGCCGGTCCATCCCGAGCCGGCTACGAGGTCGAGCGTTTTTGGCCCATCCACCACGATCGGCGCGCTTTCCAATACGTAACGCGCATTTTGCGCCGTATTGTCAGCCACGACGATCGAAGGAGTCGTCGTTTCGGCGTAGACCGAAATTTTCACGTTTGGCGCGTCAGACTTAACGAAAACATATTTGCCGTCGCCGCCCGATGTCGTTTCCGCCAAAATCGCGTCATTCGCCGCGTCGAGGAGCAACACTCGCGCGCCTCGAATAGGCCGCGTCGTGATCTTTGAATAATCCAGTCCTTGGTTGCTGCCGTTGTACGGGACCGCTTCATAAGAAAGCATGCCCGATAATTGCGTCGAGGTCGTGTTCCCTCCCGAGCTGCCGGCTGTTCGCGGGTTTTCGTCGTCTCCGCAACCTGCCGCTAGTGCAGCCGACAAGGCCAAAAATGTTACCACCATCGGCCGCGATCTAGCGCGCTTCATCATCATTGTTCCTCCCTGCGACTCCAAGCTTCCTGGCCAGAATAACGAACTGGAGGGGCTATCGTCAACACACCCCGCTGCCAAAAAGCGGTACCGCACGCTTTGCTCGTATTCGTCCTCGAGGTCGGCTAGGATGCGCGCCGATGGGCTTTCTCCCCGGCGCAATGATTGGCGGAAAGTACCGCCTCGAGCGCAAGATCGCTGAAGGCGGAGTGGGAGAAGTGTGGATTGGCGTCGACAAAACAAGCCGACGCGTGGCGATCAAACGCCTCTTGCCGGAGACCGCCAAGGATCGCGAGCTGCAGGCACGCTTTCGTCGCGAAGCCGTTTTGCTCGGCAAAATTCAGAGCGAGCATGTCTCGGCCGTCATCGAACAGATCACTGATCCAGCTCTCGGTTTGCTCCTCGTCATGGAGTTTGTCGACGGGGAATCCTTGGCCGACATGCTTGACAGGCGGCGAAAAATCCCGGTCGTGGAAGTTATTGACATCGGCATCGACATCGCTCGTGCGATCGCGGTGCTGCACGAAGCGAACATCATCCATCGAGACCTCAAGCCTGAAAATCTGATCTTGCGGCGTTTGCCCACGGGCGGCACGAAGGCTGTGCTCATCGATTTCGGCTTCGCCAGGCTCGACCCATACGGCACGGCCAAACGCCCCAACGACGAGGCGCTCACGGGCATCACGCGTGCCGATACGATGCTCGGAACCATCGCGTACATGTCGCCCGAGCAAGTGCTCAACTCGCGCGACGTCGGCCGGCCTGCCGATATTTATGCGCTTGGTGCAATGCTGTATCGCGCGATGACGGGCCGCCATGTTTTCGGCGACTTGGACGATATCGCGTACGCTCGCGCCAAACTCGACGGTGAAGCTCCGCCGCTTGCGATCGAGAAGGTGAGTGCCACGGCCGTTGTCGCCGCCAAGGTCATCATGCGGGCGATCAGGCGTCGGCCAGCGGATCGATTCGAGAGCATCGAAGCGATGCGCAAAGAGCTGACGGCGGTTCGCGAGACTGTGCGCACTTCGGAAGATGCGGATGCTCCGACGCAAGCGGCGCCGATTTCTTCGCTGCTCGGCGCGGACGCGGCAAACATTGTCAAGGTCATGAACGAGGGCGGCACGTCGAAAACCGATCGAGTCGTTCTTGCTGGGCGCAATGCACCCGAGCCAGCGACGGCGAAGCCGGCAGACGATTCTGGCGTTACGCGGCAGCATCAAGTCCCGGCTAGGCAGACGATTCCGCTCGTAGGGCCTCAATCAGGACCGCTACCAATGGCGGCACCGCCGATGCCGCCCGCTAATGCGGTGCCACCGTCCATGCGTATGGCGCCTCCGCCGGTGCCGCCGAAAATGCCGCCGGCGTCGCCGGGAGTGCACGACGATCTCCCGTCGCACTTGCGAAACACCGGTCGCGCCGCCGGGATGCCGCCGATGTCGACGCCGAATCCAGGCGTGCATGACGATTTGCCGGCGCATTTGCGAAATACGGGTCGAGCGGCCGGGATGCCGCCGATGTCGACGCCTACGCCTGGTATTCACGACGAGATTCCCGCGCAATTGCGAAATACGGGTCGAGCGGCCGGGATGCCGCCGATGTCGACGCCGAATCCAGGCGTGCATGATGATTTGCCGGCGCATCTGCGCAACACGGCGCGTAATCCGCGAATGCCTGCAGCTCAGCCGCCTTCGCCGGTCGTGGAAACCCCTAGCAAAGCTTCGAGTTCCAATGTTTCGTATGGCGTGGCGCTTGCGAGCATGCTGATTACGCTCATCGCCGGGTTTGCCGCGGGATGGATTGTGCATGCGAGTTTGTCCGGGCATTCGCCATTGGAAGTGCCAGTGCTCCGCGCGCGATAGAATGACGGCAATGAGCTGGTGGAGGACATCGGCGCTGGGCATTCGCTCGACGCTCGCAGCTCTCGCCGTATCGTCCGCCGCCAATACTCAGTCAGGCCAGCGCTTCAATTGCTTGATCTGCGCGCGAAGCGAATCGAGAGTTTCGACATCGAGCCCGTCGAGGTGGACCTTCCGCGGTTCGTCGAGCGTGATGCCGAGAAGATCGCAAATGTCGAGGATTCCCTTTTGGAGTCCCTCTTTGAGCCCCTTGTCAAGTCCCTCTTTGAGCCCCTCATCGCGCCCCTCATTGCGCCCCTCATTGCGCCCCTTTTTGAGCCCCTTCTGCTCGCTTTCCGCCTTGGAATTCTCCCAAATGGCCTCCTCCTTCATCCGATACATCTCTTGCGGGGACATCCGGTTCGTCTCGATCGCGTGGATGACCTTTTGGAAGAGGGGGTTTGGATAGGCTGATTCGTCGATGTGGCTGTCCAGTGAATCTTCAATTAACTCGAGCCAGCTTCTCAGCGCAGCAGGCGTGGTGGATGCCAGGGCCCTCGGATTGACGAATACGATCCGATGCTTGAACAAACCCAGCGGCCTGCCATCGTGGGTGATGATGTCGCTCGATTGCGACGCCAGATCAAACCGCAGATGCTCATCGTCGGGCAAACGCGTGAGCACCACGATGGTGTACACCGTGCGATCGACGTTGTATTGCTTGCTGCTCGTGACCTGTTCGATCTGGGCGACGAGATGATAATGGTGAAACCGCGAGAATGCGTCGTCCTCGCGAACGTGCTGAAGTTCGACGATGGCCCTATGCTTCAAGTCTTCGCCGAAGAGGTCGAATCGAACGTCGACTTTGCCGACGGGCGGCAGAAACGCCTTCTCTTGCTCGACGCAGGTGAACTCGAGGTCCACACCGAGCACATCGCGAACGAAAGCGGAAAACACCTCGGGATCGGAGAAGGCTTTTTTGAACGCAGTCCCATAACGGAGCGGTACGACGTCGATCACGCCGCGAGTGTAGCTGGTTGGCGGACGGGATGCGACCAGAAAACATAGGACTGGATCCACGCCCGCATTCCGCCCCTGCCGCGGACATCGGTTTGGATTTTCCGGGCCTTTGTCGGATGCAGATGTCAGTCACAAGCGTCGCAAACCATGGGCATGGTTGCTCAGACATGAATTTGCGATTGATGTGAACGTGTGTCCGCAATGCGCTGGGCGTCGAAAAAGCCCCGGCCGTCTCCCGATTCGGGTCGAGGATAGCGAACCCCAGCCAAGTCGACTCACGGTGTAACCACGCCGTCATCAATCCCCTCCGAAG
>CAZETM010000204.1:0-13335 GCA_964514885.1 uncultured Polyangium sp.
ACTGGATCTGTCAGGGCGCCCCGAACAATTAGAAGCCGGCGTAACCATCGACAGTGCTCGAGCTTCCATCCTGATAAATCGCACATCCCCCAAAAAGCTGACCCGTCAGAAGCCGCTATGGGCACTACCTCACGCGGTGACGTTGTGCCTCGAGGCATGCCAGGTAGGGAGGAAACACCATGCTCAATAAACAAAATACGGTTCGTTGGTTTGCGATGTCGAGCTGCGCGCTTTTCGTATCGCTTGCTGCATCGTTTGCTGGATGCGGAAGCGATGACGCGAATAGCGGCAGCACGCTATTCGGAGCGTCCAGCGCTTCGGGCACGGGGGGCACGGGCGAGGGCGGCTCGAATAGCGGCGGCAGCGCCGGCGCAGGGGGTACGATTACCGGCGGGCAAGGCGGTGCCAGTGTCGGCGGCAGTGGCGGCCAAGGTGGCGCCAATATGGGCGGCAGCGGCGGACAAGGCGGCTCGATGCCGGTATGCACCGCCGATGGCATGGCCTGCCTAAGTGCGGCCGAATGCTGCTCGCAACAATGCACCAATGGCTCGTGCCAGCCGCTCACGTGTCAGGCGGATGGAAACGCCTGTACCACCAATGCTGATTGCTGCAAAATGCAATGCACGAACGGCTTGTGCGGAACGGTCGGCTGCGGCGCCAATGGAGCCCAATGCAACCTCGACTTCCAATGCTGCTCGGGCATTTGCATGAACAACCAATGCCAAGAGCCGCCGCCTTGTGCGGCAGAAGGCGCGCAATGCACTGCGAATGCCGATTGTTGCTCTGAGAATTGCTTGAACGGCACGTGCGCTCCAGCGTGCAAACAAGCAGGATCGCAATGCAGCGCCGCCGCCGAATGCTGCTCGAATACGTGTATGAATGGTTTGTGCGGCCAGGCGTGTACTCCCGACGGACAGCAATGCTTTGCGGGCTTCCAATGCTGTTCGGGGCAATGCACTGGCGGGATGTGCGCAGGGGCCAATTGCAAAGCGACGGGCACCCAATGCAGCGCCAATAGCGAATGTTGCTCGCAAACGTGCACCAACGGTGCTTGCGCAGCCGCATGTACGCAGAATGGCCAGTTCTGCACCATGCCTTCGCAATGCTGTTCTGGAAAGTGCATGCAAGCGATGTGTCAGCCCTGAACGCTCCGCCCAGGTAACTCGACACCACCGATAGCACCGGCGCCCGCCATAACGACGAGCGCCGGCTCGAGACCGCGCTACAGCATCAACCGATATCCGAGCGACAGCGACGTGGCTGCCGTATTCGTATCGCCCGTGAGCGCATGCGTGAGCGGCCCAATCTCGAACATCAATTCGGCAAGCACCGCGCCTGGACCGAGCTGAATGTCGACTCCCAGCGGAATGGCTGCGCCCACTTTCGTCGACCGTTCTTTCGTTTCGAGAATGACCTCATTGCCCGCTTTGCCTTCCGTGATGCTCTCGAACATGTAAATCCGAGGCCCCACGCCGGCGTACGGGACAAACCGCCCGAAGCGCGTCATGCGGTAGACGATCATGGGCGTTACCGTGAGCTGCTTCTGCGTCAACGTCCACGAATACTTGCCGCTTGGAACGCGCGGGTCATTCGCTTCACCCGTGGCAGTCGGCACCGTATACGCAACGTCGGCATAAATGCCGAGCCCTCGATTGAGTATGGGCAGGATGTAGCCGACTTCGACGGCACCATTGATGAACGGGTCGAGCCCATTGAAGGCCGCCATACCGCCGAACTTGGCACCGGCGACGAATGCGCCCTTGGGTTTCGCCGACGGGTCGTCTGCAGGTTTGTCCTGAGCCGCCGCAATCCCGGAAACGCCGAGAAGCGCGAGCGATAGCAATAGATTCGTTGTTTTCATTTCGGGCCTCCTCACCAGACCACCAATTCGGTCGATTGGCTAGCTGCGCTGTTCCCGGTTTGTCCGCCGATCAAGAAGATGAACGCGCTTTGCACCGCGCTGCCCATCAGATAACGAGCATCCGTCATGTTCAGCCCTTCGGCGTTCCACGATTGCAGCGTCAAGTTGGGCATCGGATTCGTCAACGTAGCTGCCTTCGCGCCGCTGAAAGGCGCCGCGTTTTGCCCACCGAATTGGAAGAGCTGTCCGTTTGCCGCACAGATGCCATATCCTGCATGTCCCCCCGTAAAATCTTTGGGCGTATCGGATATCGTGCTGAACGCGCCTCCCGCAGCCACTTTGCCTGCTTCCACTTTGTTGGAGAACGTCATACCGCTCCCGGACAAACCACCACCGAGGTAAATCCAAGTATCTCCGGCAGGAATCAGATTCGATACCGTGCGATCCGTAACCCACGCGCTCGTTTGCCAACGTCCTGCGGCAAACGTATTGGGTCCGGTCGTCCACGATGCCGCCACGGTTTGCCGACCATTGGGCTGTACGGTGACCGGCAGGTATTCGTACGTGTTCAGTGACGTATTTGCGCTGCCTAGACCCGACAGGGCGTACACGTAGAACTTCGTCGGATCGACCGAATCGAAAGCCACCGCCGCTGCGTGACCTTTGCGCGCAGCATTCATCGTGGCCAGCGTACGCCATGCGCCCGTGCTTCCGGTCTGCAATGGTTTTTCCGTACCCGGCGTGGCACTACCATTGTCGGTATACGTCGTCACGTTGGCCACGACCGACGCGATGAGCACCTCTTCACCGGATACGCCGTTGGCCATGGGCGTACGGTAGATGCGATATCCCGAAATGTTCGGCAATGGCGCGCCGAGCGAATCGACCGGCGGGCCCCAGCCCATCAGGATCTGGATCTTCTTGCCCTGCAGCGTCGGCACTTTCACGATAATCGGATCGCTCGCGAGCGTTTCGCCATTCGGATTGTCGAGGTCCGCCGCGCCAAACGTTGCCGATACGCGGTAGGTCCAGTATCCACCGTCGAGGCCCGTGTCGGCAGGCACGATATCGTTGATGTTGAGCTGCGGCGTCTCGAGCGGGTCGAGAATACGCGCACGCTCCACCGTAGCCAGCGTGTTTGTCCCGTCGGTACCACCGAGCACGTAGATGTAGCGGCCCATCGTCACACCCCCCGCAAACGCGCGCGATGTATTCAGATTGAAGCGCTGGTTTTCCCATGCATTGATGCCGCCGAACAGGTCGACCCCTGCGGCTTCGACCGAATTGAATGGCGTGGCTTGCATGGCCGCACCGCCATCACCACCGATCGCATAGACGAACCGCGCGGCGGCCGTTGCATTACCCGCGGCAGCCACGAGCGCTCGACGACCCACGTTCATCATCGGTCCCGGCTTCGGATCCCCCAAATTGAGCGACGGAGTCGTCACACCAATTGCCGAATAGTCGAAATACGACCCGTCGGCATTCGTCAGTCGCAACACGCAAATCGAGCCCGCCGGCACCTGGCCTGCATTGATGGTCGCTTGCTGCGTGCAGTCCGTTCCATTGCAATTCACCGTGCCGGACACGACGGGCGGAGGAGCCGTCGGGTTGCCCATCGAGTCCTCGCACGTCACCGTTATGGTCGACGCATCGAAGAATTGGCCGGCAACCGTCACGGATTGGTTCGTCGCGGCGATGATCGACGACGGCGTTACCGTCGCAATAACGGGCGGCGGCACCGTTTGCACGCGGAACGCGTCATAACGCACGCCCACGGTTCCATCCGGATTGACCACGATCATGTCGTAGTTGTTCGCCGGTTGATTGCGCGGAACGACGGCCGTCAGCGTATCGGCATTCTTGAAGGAAATCGATTGAAGCTGGATGGCAATGTCCGCCGGCTGCGGGTTCGCCGGATTCAGGAACACGCGGGGCGTTGCGACAAACGGTTTGTCCGCGGGGGCCGGCGCCATCGTGTCGCGGAAAATCGTCACGTCCGTTTGGCTCTGCGTATATCCAAATGGCGGCTGCACCGAATCGATCGAGACCGTCAGCTCTTCGGTCACGGTAATCGCTTGCGGAAGCGCGGTCGAACAACCCGTCGCATCGTTGATGTACAAATCATACATGCCGGGAGTTTGTCCAGTCGGCACGACCACTTGCACCCGATTCGGGTAATTCGGCACCGGCGCCCAATCGAGCACCGTCACCGGCGCCGCTTGTCCTGCCGGAACGATTTCCACCGCATTGGCCGGCAGCGGAAGCGACAGCGTTGTCGAATACACCGTCACGCGCGTATTGATGCCGTTGTACACGACGTCCGGATCTGCGAAAAACGCAACCGGTCCCGGCGTAATCGTCACCTGCGCATAAGGTGGATCGTCTGCGCATCCGTCGCCATTCGACAAGATCACGTCATACACGTCGCCTGGCGTTCCTCCGCCCTGCATTTGCGCCGTGAGCTGCGTTCCCGAAGGATCGACCATCGTCGAAATGGACGACAGAGTCGGTTTACCCGCCGCTTCGAGCGTCACGTTTGCCGTCGACGCGAAACCTGTCCCGGTGAATTGCAGCTTTCCACCACCCGCACACAGCGTCGCGGGAATGACCGACGTCACATTCGGCGGATCGCGCACTTCGATGTTGATCGTCTCCGTGCTTTGGCAATCAGCCGGCAATGGGTTTGTCACGAAAAGCGGGTATGTCCCCGTCATGAACGTGCCCTGCGGAATCGTAATGGTCACCGACGTGCAGCTCAGCACCGTGCCATCGGCAAACATGCCCGGCACTTCGGTGCATCCGCCAACGCCATTGGCTAGGAACGTTTGCGCATCGATCGTGACCGCCGGCAGCGTTTGTCCTACCTGCAGGAATCCCGTGCCCGTAATCGTCAGCGTTTGATCACCTTGCGCATCGCACACGGCCAAAGGATCGACCGACGTAATCGACGGCGGAGGCGCATTGTGCAAATTCACCGTTTCGGTGCTCTTGCAATCTGCGGGCGGCGGGTTCGTCACGACAACCGCAAGATCCCCGAGCGGCAACGTTCCTTCAGGAATCGTAAACGTCATCGTCGTGCAGCTTTCGGCTGGACCTTCGACGAACGTACCTGCGATGGACGTACATCCTTCAATCGAGCTCGGCGAGAACGTTTGATCTCCAACCATGATCGAAGGTGTCGATGCGCCGAGCTTCAAAAAGTCCGCGCCAGTCACCGTCATGCTCTCTTCGCCTTGCGCATTGCACACCAGGTCAGGCGCAATGGCCACGAGCGACGGAGGCGGCACGATCACCACCTTGATCGGATCGCTCGACGTGCAATTTGCCGGCTCGGGGTTTGTTACGACGACGTCATAACTTCCCGGAGGCAATGAGCCTTGTGGAACGACGAACGTCGCGCTGGTACACGCTTGCACTTTTCCGGCGGAATGCGTGCCCGGCACGTCGGCGCAATTGTTTACCGCGCTCACGGGGAATTCCTTGTCGCCCACGCGAACGATAGGCAATGTGCCTCCCACGTCGAGTAGCGTCGCACCAGTCAAAGTGAAAGACTGATCGGCCTGATCATTACACGCGATGTCTGGAACGATCGTCGCAATGGTTGGTCGAGGTACCGCCGCAAGTCCCCCGGGAAACTTCGCGGATTGCTCGCCGTCAGGATTGGTCACGGTAATGTCGTAAAGGCCTGGTTGAAGCGCCAGCTCAGGAAAAACCTGAAACGACATTTGTTGCTTGCTTTGCCACGTGACCCGACTTTCGTTCGGTTTCGTAGGATCATCCGGAATCGTAAAGGATCCCGATTGTGCCGCGCCCGCCAAATCCACGGTGCGATCCAGCTTGATGGCCGGCTGCACCAAGATGGTTTTATCGGTCAACGTTTGCTGCGGGGCCGGCGTAAAACCATCGCCCGTCAGCACGACCGTCGTCGTTAATTGTTCCGTGCACACCAGATCGGGCACCACGGCGGACGCTTTCACCGCCGGGCTTTCGATTTCGTGTGCGCATCCTGCGCTGATCAAAGCAAGAAGCGTCGCCGTCGAGGCGAGCTGCAAACGGATCCCTCGCATGGGTACTCCCAAAGTTCTTTTCGTCCGGCCCGATACGGCTCCGGACTTTTCTGCTTGTACAAGGTCATTCATTGAATCGTGATCTTTTTTCTTGCGTTGTGAATCGTTTTGGTTTTTCCTGTCCCCCATGAGCTTCCCTTGCGGGCATCACTCGGTCTGACCAGGAGGTGCCTCGTGGCGTTCGCGACGGGTCATCTTTTTTGCGTGATAAACGTTACGTTTTGCCGTCCATCAAAACCGTTCGTGAAAAAAGATGAACCGTCGGGACCTCGACCCGGCACCTTGCACTTCCGAGAGCGAACGGATGCAACCCGCCCCCCGACCCAGCCGACCGAAAGATCCCGCGTCGCCCACGGCCACGCCGGTCGTCCGCGCACTTCTCATTACGCGTGACGATCCGGCCATCGTCCGGGGCTTACGCGCAGGCGAACCTTGGGCGCGGGCGGCGCTTTTCGATCGCTGCGCTCCTGCCGTCGAACGTATCGTGCGTCGTATTCTTGGTCCCGGCCGGGACGAAGTCGCGGATGTCGTACACGATGCATTTGTTCAGGCATTGTCATCCTTCGACAAACTTCGCGATCCCCAGGCGCTCATCAGTTGGATTCAAAGCATTGCGACGCACACGGCCTGCAAAGCCATTCGAGCTCGGCGCGCACGACGTTGGCTGTTCTTCTGGGATCCCGCGGAATTACCGGACCTGCCGAGCGATGCTCGCGATCCACAACTGACGGAAGCATGCCGGCGCACCTATGCGGTGTTCGATCGACTTCCTACGGACGAACGCGCGGCATTTGCATTGCGATACATCGAGGGGCTCGAGGTGGAACGAGTCGCCGAGTTGTGCGACGTATCGCTATCGACAATCAAGCGCAGGCTGGCTCGTGCAGAAACACGCTTTACGGCCGCCGCGCGACATGATGAAGTACTCTCGACATGGCTCGAGGAGGGTGACCGATGGACAAAATGAACGACCGCCTCGAGCGTCTTGGTCGTGCCATGGCCGACGTCTCGGATCAAATGAAAGATCCTGGAGCCCTGCAGGCTGCACGTTCACGATTTCTTGCTGGCGATGCTCGCAACCGAGATCGGTCCAAACGATTCGCCTTCGGCTTTGCTTTTGCTGCGGCCTGTGCTGCCGCAGTTGGTTTTTATGTTCGCACGCGTCCGGTAGACGTTTCATTTGCCATAGGAACGCCTCCTTCGCCCGGCGTCGTAGGTAATTGGATTTCCGCGGGAGATGCACCGACCGAATTGCGCTTTTCCGAAGGCACCGCGGTTGCCCTTTCACCTGGTGCTCGTATTCGAGTGACCGAAACAAACCCACGTGGAGCCGCGGTGCTCATTGAGAATGGCAATGTGCACGCGAAAGTCACGCACGCGAGCAGCGATACTCGGTGGGCATTTCGAGCGGGGCCATTCGATGTGCGCGTAACCGGCACCGAATTCGACGCTTCGTGGGATCCGACGACGGAAACTTTTGAAGTGGCGATGACCGAAGGTTCGGTCTTTACGACGGGGCCGCTATTGCGTGATGGTCGGGCGCTCGTGGCGGGCGAACGATTGCGCGTGTCCATGAAGGACAGCAAGCTCGAGATTCGCGTGTCGGGCCAGGTGGAAAAAGCGTCTGTCGAAGCGAACCCGGCCCCAACAAACTCCGCCGCCGAGCCGCCATCTGTGGAGACAAACACGCCGGTCGAGACAAACTCGCCGCCATCCATTGCACGTAGTGCGCAGGCGCGCGTGGAGACGGCCGCCCCGTCGGAGCCCGATTGGAAAGCGTTGGCCTCGTCCGGAAAACACAAAGACGCACTGGCAGCAGCCGAAAAAGCAGGCTTTTCCCAGGAAGTCAGGCTCGCGTCGCTTTCGGAATTGTTTGTCCTGGCGGATGCCGCGCGATTGGGCGGAAGCCCAGCTCGTGCACGTGAAGCATTGATGGCTGCACGCACTCGATTCGGTTCGCGAGGACGCACGGCATTTCTGATCGGCAAAATCGCAGTGGATCAACAAGGTTCCGCCGGAGAAGCCGCTACGTGGTTCGATACGTATTTGCAGGAAGAACCGGGCGGACCGCTCGCTGAACAGGCGCTGGGGCGATTGATCGAAATTCGCCGTCGAAGCGACTCTGCCGCTGCGCGCTCTCTTGCCGAACGTTATCTCGCGCGGTATCCGCAGGGCGCTTACGCGGCGCTTGCGAGGAGCGTGCTCGAGCCTTGAGAGCGAGGATTTCGTTTGTCCTAGCCACGTTCGTCGCGGTCGTCATGACCGTGTCGTTTGTCCTGGCCAACGACGCGACGCGAATTCTGATCCTCGCGCCTACGCTGCAAGATCCCACGGCCATTCGCATGCGTGACGAGCTCGCGGTGCTCGGGTTCGACGTGGTCATTCAAAAGGCGAACTCTACCTCGACAAACCTGGAGGACGTCGCGCATGCTGCAGGTGCGGCCGGCGCGGCTCATGTCGAACGTTGGCCGCCTGAAATCATTCTTTGGGTCGGCGATGGGCAAGAGCTTCGCGTGAGCGAGTCGTTAACGGGTCGCATCGAGCCTGAATTGTTAGCGCTGCGCGCCGTCGAATTGCTCCGCGGCCGTCTTTTGCCGGTCCCTTCGGCGCCTCGTCCGCCGGCATCTTTGCCTCCGCTCGAGCCGTCAGCGGTGGCCCCGACAAACTCGACCAGTGCGGCTCCGCCGCCGCCGATTGTCTCGGCCGCTCCATCCACATCGGCTACCATCGTTTCATCTGCCAAACCATTTGCTTCGGCCATCGTTCCTGCTCCAACACCCAGAGAAAACCACTTCTTTGCGTTCGTAGGCCCGGCGCTTCTCGCAAGCCCAGGAGGTTTGTCCGCGTCTACGTATGCGGCGCTTTCGGGTCGTTATGCATTTTCACGCCTATCGGCCGAAGCGTGGGCTTTTCTGCCGCTCTATCCGGCGCTTGCGCAGAACACCGAAGGCGAAATTTCTCTCCGCACGTTTTTCTTGGGCCTGGGCCTTGATGCGCTCGTCACATCCCCCGACGAACCATTCTCTTTTTCGGTCGGCGCAGGCGCGGGCCCAATGCTGCTTTGGTTCGAAGGGAAATCCGATGCACCACGAATTTCGACTTCGGGAGTTCGTTGGGCAGGGCTCGCGTATGGTCGCGCCGGCATTGGTTATCGCGTGCATCCGCGGGTTCGTTTGCGTTTCGATAGCCTCGTGGGGCCAGTTTTTCCCGAGCCGGTACTGCGAATCGTTGGGCGCGAAGTCGCTTCGTTTGGCCGCCCTGCCGTGTTTCTTTCCCTCGGCGTGGAGGTAAAACCATGAAGACAAGTCAATGGTTTGCCGTCGTATTTTCCGCAATGCTGGGCAGCGTCGTAGTTGCTTGCGGACAAACCTATCTCGATGGCGTTTTGCCGCCTGCCGATGCGGGCGTCGATGTGTTGGTGAATTGTCGAGCGGGAAAAGTCACGTGTGGCACGTCGTGCGCTACGTTATCTAAAGATCCGCAGCATTGCGGCGCATGCGACAAGCAATGCGGTGCGGATGCTGTCTGCTCGCAGGGCACGTGCGCTACGGAGTGCGCCGTGGGCCTCGTGCCTTGTGGAGGCGCTTGTATCGACATTGGATCAGATCCGGATCATTGCGGCAGTTGTGGCAATGCGTGCCCAGAGGATCTTTCGTGCGTCGGTGGAATCTGTTCGTGTACGGAGAATGAAACGGTTTGTCAGAATGGAATCTGCGCCGCCCTTTCGAGCGATCCACAGAATTGTGGAAGCTGCGGAAACGCTTGTGTCGCGACTGAAGTGTGCTCGTTAGGCGGGTGCGCATCGGGCTGCACAACCGGCTTGACGAATTGCAGCGGTTCTTGCGTCGACGTACAGTCGAATCCCAAGCATTGTGGAGCGTGCAATTTCGCGTGCACCGGTGGAACATCTTGCATTTCCGGCGCGTGTTCGTGTCCGGCAGGTATGGGTAAATGTAGTGGCAAGTGCGTGGACCTGTCGAGCGATCCACAGAATTGCAGTGCATGCGGGACTGTTTGTCAGGCAGAAACGGTATGCAGCGCGGGGACTTGCAAAGCGAGCTGCGATGCCGGTGAAATCGTTTGCTCGGGCGCGTGTATCGATCCGCAAAAAAACAGCATGAACTGCGGCGGATGCGGCGTCATGTGCACCGGCGGGATGTATTGCACGGCGGGGCAGTGTGTTTGTCCCTCCGGAACCACGACGTGTAACGGCTATTGTGTCGACGTCCAATCCAGTTCGAATCATTGCGGCGTATGCGGCAACGTGTGCCCTCCAAGCACCGTGTGCTCGACCGGTGACTGTGTGATGGGTTGTCCCCCGGGGCAAACGATTTGCAGCGGTGGATGCGTTCAGTCGTGCTGCAGCAACTTGCATTGCGGCGCGTGCGGCGTCGTCTGCACGGGGAACACGTATTGCCAAGGGGGAGTGTGCGCATGTGCAGCGGGACAAACTTTGTGCAATGGCGCTTGCACCGATATCGTTTCTAGCAATCAAAACTGCGGCGGTTGCGGTAATATTTGTATTGGTGGCAAAACATGCGTCGGAGGAAAATGTGAGTGCGTCAATGGCGCGGCGTCTTGTGGTTTCATCTGCGTGGACCCGCTGTCGGACAGCGAGAATTGTGGGGGGTGTGGTAATGCGTGCGCGGGAACTGCCGTCTGCATGGAAGGCGTCTGCATGTGTTCAGGCGGTTTGTCGTATTGCTCGGGTGCTTGCGTATTTATCCTTGCGGATCCTGCGCATTGCGGGGGGTGTAACAATGCCTGCGCGCCTGGAAAGTTTTGCATCAATGGTATGTGCAAGTAAATTGAGTGAGGCGAAAAAAGAGTGAACCATTTCTGAGTCGTCGCGGTCCCTTACTCATTGAACACTGACTTGAAGCCTCCGCAGGGAGGCAAGGAGAAAACATCATGCGTGCTTTGCTCGGCATTCTTCCTCTCGTCATTTTTGCGGCCGGTTGTGGCAATCAGGGCACCGTCGAGGTCGATGTCGCGTCCACGTCACAAGCGTTGACCGGCGTTCCCACTCAGCCTGGCGAGCCTGCTCCGGCGCAGCGTGAATTGCGAGCTTCAATCACGCGCGTTGATATGCACGTCGTCGAATCAGGACGTGAAGCGCGGGGCCAAGTAGCCGCGGGCCGTGCATCCGAAGGCTGGACGACTATTTTTGAGGGAGAGCAGGAAATCAATCTGCTGGATTCCGAATCCGTCGCCAGGTCGCTAGGTTCGGCTCCTGCGCCCGTTGGCAAGGTGACCCAAGTGCGCCTGTTCCTGAATGAGGGCGCGCTATTAGTCGACGAACAAGGCAGCCGTAGCATTACGTGCCCGTCGTGCTCGGAAACGGGCCTCAAGTTGGTTACGGCAGCGCAGGTCGAAGTCGAAGCGGATGGCGTATTGCGATTGTCGCTTGATTTCGATGCTGACGCGTCGCTCGTCGAATCAGACACCGGCACGATTTTGCGGCCGGTCGTGCGCGTTCACGCGGTGAACGAATGATTGTTGCGTAGGAGCTACGGATACAGCCCTGGTATCCGCTCCGCTCGATACACCGACCATCCGCCGAATCCGGTCGGATCCGCTGCCTTGATTTTCAATTCCAACACTTTGCGCGGTTTTGCCTCGCGAGTCACCTCGACAATCCGTGCCCATTTGTGACCGAGTAAGATGGCATCGCTCGGGGCGCCGAAATCGTCGTTCACGCGCCCGCCGTCGGTGATGAGGATATTGCCGGTGGTGGGCATCCAATCGGCTTCGCCTAGGAATGGCGAATAAAATATTTCAGTGTCGGGTCCTCCATAGAACCACTGCTGCGTTACGGTCATGGCATTTTCGTCGATGCGAAATTCCACAACGCGGCTATGGTTTTCTTTCGCGGCAATACGGACGTCGTAGGGCGAAGCGCGATAGTTGCCATTGTCGAAAAGAAGTATGCTCCCGTTTGGCCCCAATTGGGGAGCGTGCTGGTGATATGGCCATTCCATCTGAGACGCGGGGGACAGCAACAATTCGTGCCACGGGCTCTTCCAATTCGTCGGCGGCGCCAGAATCCACGTCGGTTTGCCTGTCGCGCGACTGAACTTGACCACGGCATCCTGATTGCGCAGCGAAACCACGATGCTGTCATCTTCTTGGGAATACTGGATGGCATTGGCATGCGACCAATCTTTCGTCCCGCCTTCGTGCCCCGGGTAAAACACATCCCAGAATGGACTGAGCGAATCGTACCCGATGCGGTGCAAGTCGATGATGTCGCTCATGCGCCACTCGTTGATGATGGTTCCCTGGCGATCAAATTCGACGACCTTGTCGACGATGACCGTTGCTTTACCGAGCGGAGCCTGAGAATCGATTTCGCTGGTTGGATACTCCGGCACGGCAACGTCGTCCGTAGAAAGCGTCAAGAAATGTCCATTGGGCATTTCTGCCACGTCGTGGTGCATCGTGGCCGTCTTGATTGGAATTGCGCCGGGCAGCACGGGAATTCCAAGAGCCGACGCTTGCCATTGGGCTGCGGGATTACCCAGTAAATCGATTTCGACCAGTCCGAGGTGACTGTATTCGTAAAGAAGATGGCCATTGCGTAGCCGTCGAGCTTCCCCGGGCACCACCGGAGGATGGTGATACCACACGACTTCGCCGGCTGCATTCACGATGACGAGCCAACCTTGCGGCACGACGACCCCAACGTGTTGCGAATCGAATTGGAAAACATTGAACAGGGTCAATCCCGGCTCCATGGAGGACGGGTTGCTCACGGTGACCTCAAGGGGAGGAAAATCAGCCGGAAGCGGAGCTGCATCGAACGTCAGCGTTGTCGATTCTTTTTTATGAGTGGTCCCCTCGACCGTCACCACGATTGAGTTCGTTTTGCCCGGTGCCAAACCGACCACCGGAAGATCATGAATGCTCCGCGGCTCAGCAAACTCAGCGTGCGTGGGATAAGCCGCGCCGCTCACGTCAATGGAAATCCTTGTGGGCTCGCTCGTTTCGATATGCAGAATGGCTGCCAGGGGGACGGTGGGATTGGGGTTTTGATAGATGTGTATGTTATGAATCAGAAAGGCCGGGCTTTCGTCACCATTACATCCGATAAGCGTAAGAGCGGCAAACAGGGTGGATCGGGAAATCTTGCGAGAGAGCACAAAGAATCTCTAGCGCATGGCGCGATGTGCGGACAAATGAATTCGACACCTAGGAGTCACAATTTTTCGACTGAAACACGCCGGATTCACATCCCCGAAAAACATGACCCGTGGACGAGGACTGCGGGTACCTATTATTTTGCGATTATTGTGGACTTGTACTTCGCAATGAACACAGCGTAACACACGGCACAAATTGGATGCGAAACCTGTTGCTTCTTGAAGCATCTGCAGCTTCGAACCAATCACAGGTTCCGGGCCC
>CAZETM010000205.1:0-13289 GCA_964514885.1 uncultured Polyangium sp.
CCAACGGGCTGGAGGAGCGAGCCGTTTCTTTGGCATTTTCACCAGACGGATCGCGGCTTGCCTCAAACAGCATCAGCGGCAGCGCCTACCTCTGGGACCTTGTTCATGGGGGATATCAGGAAATTGTGCCCGCAGCGGTGGAAGGTGGCCATGTTTACTATTCGCCGGGCGGGGAGCACATAGCGATCGGCTCCGCATCGGGGGAGATTTCTATCGTGAATGCCCAGGGAAAGCGGGTATTCGTTATTTCGGCCCATAGCGCGCAAATCAACGCCCTGGCATTCTCGAAAGATGGCAAAAGAATTGTTTCGGCAAGCGATGACCATACCGTCAAGCTTTGGGATGTCGAGAGTGGGCGAGCGTTGGGGTTTGTCGGCAAACACGAAGGCAAGGTGACGTGCGTCGATTTCTCGCCCGACGGGACGCGCATCGCATCAGGCAGCAGCGATAAGACGGTTAGGCATTGGTACATCGAATCGGGGGAAGGGCAAATCCTGCGCGGGCACGCCGATAAGGTTACAAGCGTCGCATTCACGTCTGATGGCGAGCGGATTCTTTCGACCTCCGACGACACGACGCTTCGACTCTGGACGCCCCCGCGCAAACGGAACCTCCGTCGCTTCGCCCAATCTCGGATCCATGGCGTGGCGTTCTCGTCGCTCAGCCACCGAGTCGCGGTCGTCAGCGACGACCAACCGACAATCATTACGAACATTGATACCGGGCAGAGCGAGACCCTCCCAGGGCGCCCGGGCCCGAAACGCCGCGTCGTCACAATGTCCGACGACGGGAGCCTGCTGGCTGTGAGCACTGGGGCCGAGGGTGAGAACGATACGGTCGAGCTATGGGATATTTCGGGGGAAATTGCGCGACCACGCGAGGTATTGCACGGCGTAAAGGCTCCCCTTTGGAGACTTCTTTTTTCGCACGACGGCCGGTTCTTGGCTTCGGGCAGCGATGACGCCGTGGGGTTATGGGACTTGCACCGTGAGAAGCCCGCTTTGGAGCGACGGCTGTCCGGACACGTCGGGAACGTATCTCGACTTGTCTTCTCGCCACGCGGCGACGTGTTGGTGAGTGGCGGTCTTGACAAAAGTGTGCGCGTCTGGGACGTAGCAACAGGAAATGCCAGGGTGTTCTCGGGGCATACGTCGATAATCACGGGGGTTGATTTTTCGCCGAATGGCGAACGTTTCGCGTCGTCTTCTCTCGATGGAACGGTCCGTGTTTGGGATGTTGCGACGGGGAAGGGAAAGGCCCTGGAAGGGAGTGAGGGGGGGCTTTTCACTGTGATTTTTTCTCCAGAAGGCGACCGCCTCGTGACGACGAGCGATGCGGGCCCCTTGCGGCTGTGGAATATTTCCACCGAGGAGAGCCGAGTGCTACGAGGCCACGAAGGACCCGTACGGAAAGTCGCTTTTTCTCCGGACGGTTTGAGCTTGGCATCTGGAGGCGCGGACGGGGGGGTTCGCCTTTGGGATACGGAAACGGGCGAGTGCCGAGCGCTTGCGGGTCATAAAGGCGAAATTCGGGGTGTGTTCTTCACCCTTGATGGAACGCGCCTGACCACCGCGGACGTGGACGGAGCGGTAGGGTTTTGGATGGACGATCTGCCTCGCGCAGGCAAAGCGCTGCGGGAGGCTCTTCTCAGGCGCTTGGGGCCTACGGAAGCCGGGAACGTGGGATCTTTCACGCCTGGACCGTGAGATCTTTGGCGTCGAGCGGCAGGAACATGCCACGATTAAATTTGCAATAAGCGGTGAGTAGCACGAATGCGAGGACGGTACGGAGCGACGTGCCCGATGCTTCAGGCGCCGATTGTAGAAGGATTTCAGGATCGTCAATGCCGTGGCGCACTTTTGCAGGCAACGTGAGCGATCCGACGAAAACGTTTGTACCCGTGCTTCGATCGTTATGGACACGATGAAGCGAGTCGTGCGAAGATCTGCGGCTCGCACGACTGATCTAGCGTGCTCGATGCCCGAAGTTTCAACTTTCTGAACGCTCTTGACAACAATGCTGGAGATGCAGGCAGGCGTAGTGGTTGGGGGGCGATACGAGATCACGCGACTTGCTGGTCGTGGTGGCATGGGGGCCGTGTATGAGGCGAAAGACCACCAGACGGGCGAAATCGTAGCGATCAAATTGCTGGGCGGCGCGTCGCGGGACGAACGGGACAGGTTCGATCGAGAGGCGCGGGTTTTGGCGGCGCTGTCGCATCCGGCAATCGTGCGGTACCTCGATCATGGCGAAATCAATGCCACTGAGCCGTATCTGGTCATGGAATTGCTCGCTGGCGAAGCGCTTGATGCGAAGCTTTCCCGCGGGAGGCTCGAGGTTGACGAAACGTTGGCGATGGCCGAGCGCATTGCGATGGCGCTGGCGGCGGCACATGAGCGCGAGGTGGTTCATCGCGACATCAAGCCGAGCAATATATTTTTGCCGAATGGGAATTTGCACGAAGCCAAGTTGCTCGATTTCGGAATTGCTCGCCGGCAAGTTGAAACGCGCATTTTGACACGCACGGGCGAATTCATGGGCACGCCGGGGTATGTGGCGCCCGAGCAAGCGCGTGGCGATGAATCGATGAATTCTCGAGCCGACGTGTTTTCGCTCGGGTGTGTGCTTTTCGAATGTCTGGTCGGAAAACCTGCATTCACGGGTCATCACATCGTGGCGATATTGGCGAAGGTGCTTTTCGAGGACGTGCCGCGCGTATCGTCGATTCGACAAGGCATGCCATTTGCCGTCGATGTGCTCGTGTCGAAAATGCTTGCGAAGCGCCCGGAAGATCGATTTGCTGATGGCGAAGCGGTAGCCGCAGCGGTATCGCGAGCGCGAAGCGGGGATGTCACAAGCGAGCCGCCGTATACGATGCGTAGTCGTGGCGGATTGGGAGGTGACGAGCAGCGATTGGTGAGCGTGATTCTGGTGGCGCCGCCAGCGGAGCAGCGTGCATTGCAGGCTATCGGGGAAACGCTCGCTGCGGCGGGAATGCCTGATTTGGTGGCGATGCGCCAAGCGGCGCAGCCATTTGGAGCGCGGGTGGAGCCATTGGCGGATGGCTCGGTGGCGCTCGTTTTGGCGGGAGCCGGCGCCGCAACGGATCAAGCGGCGCAAGCAGCGCGGTGTGCGCTGGCATTACGCGCGGTCGTTCCTACGGCGCCGATGGTCTTGGCGACGGGCAAAGGTGTATTGTCGAGCGTGCGGGTATTGGGTGAAGGAATCGATGGTGCGGCGCAATTGCTACGTGAGCACAACGCTCAGGCAAAGCTCGATATCGAAATGCCCTCGTCGGCCAATTTGGTTGCGATTCCCGTAGGTCTCGATGACCTGACCGCGGAGCTGCTGGAGGGACGGTTCGTTATTGCGCAACGTGGCGCTGCGCGATTGCTTTTCGGTGAATCGCGAGCTGGTGACGGCGCACGTTTGTTGCTCGGTAAAGCGACGCCGTGTGTGGGGCGAGAACGTGAGCTCGGGACGCTTTTGGCGCTGTACGACGAATGCGCGTCGGAGCCGGCTGCACGGGTGATGCTGGTGTCGGGCGTGGCAGGAATTGGAAAATCAAGGCTACGTCACGAAATTTTGCAAAAAATTGAACTCGATGGGGACGTGCGTCCGGCCATTTGGTTGGCACAAGGTGATCCCACCCGGATGGGCGCTCCGTTTGGAATGGCGGCGGAGCTATTACGTTGTGCCGCGTCGTTACGTGGGGACGAGCGTATCGATGTGCAGCGTGACAAGATTCGCGCCACGGTTGCTCGTTATATGGGAAACGATGCTCAGCGGGTCGCCGAGTTTTACGGCGAGCTGGTGGGCGCACCATTTCCCGAAGGCTCGAGCACCATGCTGGATGCAACTCGTCGCGACCCCGTTCTGATGGGCGCACGATTGCGACGCACATTCGAAGACTTTGTCAGTGCGGCGAGCGCTTCGCGTCCGGTGATTCTTGTTTTGGACGAATTGCATTGGGCGGATTCTCCGACCGTGGATCTCATCGATGCCGTGTTGCGATTGGCGCGGGACCGTTCGCTTTTCGTATTGGCGCTCGGGCGTCCCGAGATGCACGATCGATTCCCGGGTTTGTGGGTCGATCGCGGCGTGCAGGAAATTCGGCTGGGAGAATTGTCGCGCCGGGCGAGCGAGAAGCTGGTGAAGCATGTGCTGGGCGATGAAGCGCCTGCGTCGTTGATTGGGCGAGTCGTAGCACATGCGGCAGGAAACCCGTTTTACCTGGAAGAACTATTACGAGCTGTCGCGGAAGGTCACGAGGCATCGCAGGCCAAGACCGTGATGGCGATGTTGCAAGTGCGTCTGGAATCATTACATCCAGATGCGCGCTGGATTTTGCGAGCTGGAAGCATTTTCGGCGAGGCGTTTTGGAAGAGCGGCGTGCGCGTCTTGCTCGGCGGAGCGAGCTGTTCCGTAGACCTCGAGCGCTGGATTGCGATGCTCGTCAATCGTGAGCTGCTCGTTCGTCGTCCCGAGAGCCGTTTTTCCGGGGACGAGGAATTCGTTTTTCGGCACGATTTATTGCGTGTCGCCGCGTACGATGCGCTCACTGAATCCGATCGAGCGCTTGGGCATCGGCTTGCCGCTGGGTGGCTCGAAACCGCGGGTGAACGTGATGCAATGGTGGTGGCCGAGCATTACGAACGGGGCGAGGACGCGGAAATGGCAGCGTCATGGTTTGCCCGTGCAGCAACGCAAGCCTTGGGCGTGAATGATTTCGAGGGAGCGCTCGATCGAACCGATCGCGCGGAAAGAAGTGGCGCGGCGACGAGCGTGCTCGGCGAAGTGCGCAAAGTACAGGCCGAAGCGCATTTTTATCGTGGCGAGCTGGCAGAAGCGGCGCGACGCGCACACGAGGCCATGGAACTGCTCTCGCCCGACAGTCCGCTATGGTTTGGCGCGGCCAGCGCTGCGGCGTGGGCGGAAAGCTCGCGTGGGGAAAGGCGACAACTTCTCGGCATTGCAGAAGGCATGCTGGAGCGAGCGGATCGAGGCGTCGCAGCATCGACGAAACGATATGCGGCCATGGGACGCATTGCGCGAATGCTCATTCGATCGGGTCAAGGCGTTGCGGCGGAAACGCTTGGGGAACGATTTGCACAAGCACCCGAGCCGGTACGAATCGAGCCAGTGGTGCGAGCAGAATGGGTTGCCGTTGCAGCCACGCGGGCGCTGGTCGAAGGTGAGCTCGAGAATGCGTGCGCGCTGTTCTTGGAGGCTGCTCAGCATTTCGAGTCGGCCGAGGCGGATCGTTTTGGCATTTCAATGCGCATTTACGCGGCCATGGTATTGTGCGACCTGGGCGAGCACATGATTGCCGAAGCTCAATTGCGAGCATTGGCAGCTCAGGCAGAAGCATTGTGTCTGCCCATGCTCGCCGCGAGTGCGCGACATGGCTTGGCGGAAGCATTGGCGGCACGCGGGGCGCTGGAAATGGCTCGCACCGAACTCGAGGACATTCTCGAGTTTCTCGAAAACGCGGGGTTGTCCTTGTCGGCACACGATGTGCGACAATTGCTCGCGCTGGTGCTCGTGGAGCTGGGCGATAGCGAAGGGGCGGAAGCGGCGGCGATTCAATCGGTGGCCTTGGTGGATGCTCCGCCCAATCGACGTTGTTCGTATTTGGCGACGCTCGCGCGCGTGCAGCTCGCTTGTAATCGTCCTGCAGAGGCATTGGCGTCGGCGGACGAGGCGATGGCGCATTTGGAACAAGTGGGCGCGCTTTTATCGGATGAGCCGCTGGTGCGCTTGGTGTATGCCGAGGCGCTGCATGCGAATGGTCAAATCGATCGGGCGCGTTTGGCGATTGCGGGGGCCCGGGCGCATCTCGGGCGGCGGGCAGCGAAAATCAACGATGCTGCACGAAGGGCGCGTTTTCTACGCGAAGTGCCGGACAACGCGCGGACGGTCGAGCTTGCGGCAAGATTGCTTGGCGAAACGACCTAACTGAATGCCTGGGCCGATCGCCTTCTCCGCGTCGCTTTTCTCGACGCACAATCGCTGACAGCCGGCCCGTGCCAGTGCTAATCGTACCAGCGTCATGACGACCCCTTCTGCGACCACAACTGCTGATGGCTCCGCTGCTGCTGCTGAGCCGGCTCGTTACGTTCATGCCGAGGTCGAGCCTCGGTGGCAACGCTTCTGGGACGAACACCAGATCTTTCGCTCCGAGCGGCACGAAGGCCGGCCCAAGCGATACGTGCTCGACATGTTCCCGTATCCATCGGGAGCAGGGCTGCACGTAGGTCATCCCGAGGGGTACACGGCGACGGACATTTATTGTCGATACAGCCGCATGATGGGCTTCGACGTGCTGCATCCGATGGGCTGGGACGCGTTCGGTTTGCCCGCGGAACAGCATGCGATTCGCACAGGCACGCATCCGTCGCAAACGACGTCGCAGAACATCGACAACTTCCGTAGGCAACTGAAGATGCTCGGCTTCAGTTACGACTGGTCGCGCGAAGTCGACACGACCGATCCGGGCTACGTGCGCTGGACGCAGTGGATCTTTTTGAAGCTGTTCGAACGTGGTTTGGCGTTTCAAGACAAGGTGCTCGTCAACTGGTGCCCCGCGCTCGGCACGGTGCTCGCGAATGAAGAAGTCACCGATGGCAAGAGCGAGATTGGCAGCCATCCGGTCGTGCGCACGCCGCTGCGTCAGTGGATGCTGCGAATCACGGCGTATGCGGATCGTCTCGCGAAAGACCTGGAGTTGGTCGACTGGCCCGAAGGCACGCTGACGGCGCAACGCAACTGGATTGGTCGATCGGAAGGCGCGCTGATTTCGTTTGAGGTCCAAGGACATGAGAGCGCGAAGATCGATGTGTTCACGACGCGTCCGGACACGCTGATGGGTGTGACGTACGTGGTGCTCGCGCCCGAGCATCCGTTGGTGCACAAAGTAACGACGTCCGAAAATGCCGAACGCGTGCGCGCGTATGTGCAGGCCGCGGCGCGCAAGAGCGACATGGATCGTACGGCGACGCAAAAGACGAAGACGGGCGAGCCGACGGGAGCGTTGGCGATTCATCCGCTCACGGGAGCGGCGGTGCCGATCTGGGTAGGTGACTACGTGATCGGTACGTACGGAACGGGCGCGGTGATGGCGGTGCCTGGGCATGACGAGCGCGACTACGCATTTGCCAAAGCGTTTGGCTTGCCAATCGTGGAAGTGATCAGTGCGGACGGGACGCTGCACGAGGATCTCGAGACGGCGTACGTGGAGGAAGGTCAGCTCGTGCGTAGTGGTCAATTCGATGGATTGAAGTCATCGGATGGCAAACGAGCGATTGTGGGGGCACTGGAGAAAACGGGGAAGGGTTCGTCCAAGATTACGTACAAGTTGCGTGATTGGGTATTTTCGCGGCAGCGATATTGGGGCGAGCCGATTCCGATCTATTTCCCTGTCGAGCTGAAGGATTCGAATGGGGATCCTCGAAAAGGCGACGAGCACACGATTCGGTTCGACAAACCAATTGCCGTTCGTGAAGACGAGCTTCCGTTGCGATTGCCGGAATTGAATGATTTCCGGCCTGGAGAGGATCCTGCGGGACCTTTGGCGCGAGCGGTCGATTGGCGATATTTCCAAAAAGACGGCCAGTGGTTTGCGCGGGAAACGAATACGATGCCGCAATGGGCGGGGTCGTGCTGGTATTACCTGCGGTTTTTGGATCCCAAAAACGATACGGAAGCATTTAGCAAAAAATCGTACGATGATTGGATGAACGTCGATTTGTACGTCGGCGGATCCGAGCACGCGGTGTTGCATCTCTTGTATGCCAGGTTCTGGCACAAGGTGCTGTTCGATATCGGTATCGTGACGCATGCCGAGCCGTTCAAGAAATTGGTGCATCAGGGATTGATTTTGGGCGAGAACGGCGAAAAAATGTCGAAATCGCTCGGGAACGTGGTCAATCCGGACGATATCGTGAAAGCTTACGGCGCGGATAGTTTGCGTTTGTATGAAATGTTCATGGGCCCGCTCGAAGCGGTAAAACCGTGGCAATCGTCGCAAATTCAAGGCGTCGTGCGATTCCGAGATCGATTGTTTACGGTATTGACGCGCCCGCTCACGGATACGATCGACGAAGCGACGCGGCGGCTCTTGCACCGGACGATCAAGAAGGTCGGTGAGGACATTGGGAATTTGTCGTTCAATACGGCGATTTCGGCAATGATGGTGCTGCTCAATCACTTGGGGTCGTTCAAAGAAGTGCCGCGCGAAGCAGCTCGAGGTTTGGCGTTGATCGTGTCGCCATTTGCGCCGCACGTGGCCGAAGAGATTTGGCATTTGTGGGGCAATGGGCAGAGCATCGCGGTCGAGGCGTGGCCGACGTTCGATGCGGCGTTATGCGTGGACGACGTGATTGAAATGCCCGTGCAGGTGAATGGGAAAGTGCGCGGACGAGTGACGTTGGCGGTGAAAGCGAGCGAGGACGAAGCACGCAAAGCGGCGCTCGAAGCGGAAGGCGTGGCGGGGTTCGTGGCCGGTAAGACGATAAAGAAGTTTATCTACGTGCCAGGGAAGATCGTGAACTTGGTGGTGGGGTGAGGTGAAACGAAAGCCGATGACGCCGAGGAATTCGTCAGTCGGATTCTTCGGCGCCGTCTTGGGGCTTCTTGCGTGATTGATGGCGGCCGGCGAAGTAGCCGGACGCAACGCCGGGGATCAGTCCTGAAGTGCCGTTTCCGGGTTGGGGGGCATATTGACCCCAACGGCGAAAGATGGCGTTTGTGCAGGTGAGGTTAACGTTGGCAATCCGGAGACTCGCGGTGCATGCAGTCCGGTCGGTGACTGTTTACTATGGTTGGAAGAAGGCGGGGGCTGAGAAGGAGAGGTCATATACGTGGTTGCCGATGGCTTTCGTTGATTACTGGCGTGACGTGCAAACCAAATTGTTCCGAATCAATCGAGCCCACGACCTGACAATACCAGTTCGGATGCGCCGCCTGGAATGACATTAATGCCGCTCTGACGCGCTCAATAACCTGTCGATTGACTTCGATCGATTCGGACTGGGGAACTGAAAAATCGACCCAGAATGGTTGGGAAAGGTCCACGCCGGTCAAGTCCACGCCGCCGACGAGATAACGTTGGTTTGGAAGGGTGGGGCTACTCGGCTTTTCCGCGACTATAGCGGCAAGTAGTGCGGCAGCTCCGCCGAGCAATAACGCAAGTCCGAACCCAGCCGCGAGGTCATCACGTGGCGGTCTCGAATGAGCGTGCTTGGGATATTGGCTCGCATGTAAGGATTGTACTTCAGGAGGATCGAGGCGTCAATTCTTGCTGCTGGGTGGGCAGTTTTGGATTGATAGGACCAGCGCCTACGCCTAGCTTCGACCGCTTGCACATAGCGCATTCACCGTAAGGTCGAATACGCCTTCCGACCAATACTGCCCGATGGTGTCGTAAACGTACTGAAACGCTGCATCGACCGCGGCGCTTTTGGCTTCGAGCAACGCGCACACATCGGGGAACAACATGAACTGCGCTGTGTGTTTCCACGAGCACCGCGCCAATGCGCACGCCAGGAACCAATAAACCGAGCCACGCTTCGACTTCGTGCAGCAACTTCCGCGAGGCTGCGTCATCACCGTCGACACCCATATCTCGAGCTACGAAATGCAATGAGTCATTGGGAATGACTTCATCACCATGCACGCTCAAGTAATGCGCCACGTATTCGCCTCGCGCGCCGACGTCACGAGCCGTGCGCACGAGAATATCGGACGTCGGAAACGCTACCCGCGGTCCAATACGATCGGCTGAGACGTAGCGACATCGGTCCAGCGGAGGTCTACCGTTCCAATCGTTGGACGCTGGTCCGTCTTCAAAGCATAAATCTTCAACGCGGTCCCCTGGTGCGAGTCTCCAGCCGACATCGAGCCCGTCGCTCCAGGTGAGAGCAATATCGAGCGGAGAAAGCCCGGCCCCTTCTCGGATCGTCGTATCCGCATTTCCAAGCTGAATCAATTCGCCATTGAGCACCGCGACGGCCCCTGGTTTCAATTGGTTATGGAGATGGGATTGACGCAGCAGCAGGAGCGCCTGAAGTACGCTCGATTTTCCTGCACTATTCGTGCCGGAAAGAAGCGTGAGCGGTCCGAGAGGTAATTCGAGCGACTCGAAGCATTTGAAATTTCGCAGCCTGATTTCGGAGATCACGCGAGGACCTCGCCGAGCATTTTCTTGAGCGCAGCGAAGCGGCATGCAACGCGTTTGGGATCCCCGGTACTTGCTGTCACGGAGGAAAAAATCTCTGGATCGTTGAGCGCTTTCACATAAGCGTCCTGCAGTTGTTTTTGCCGGGTCGCGAGCAACGCTAGCTCCTCATCGCTATGTGCATCCAAGGCGACTGCGGTCGCCTCGAAAAGCGATTTGTTGAGCGGTCCGCCCGCGGCTGGTTTACGAAATGCATTCACTCCGAAACACGTTTGAGCGTGTTGCATGGCACGGCGAAAACGATGGGCGAGCGCCTCTCGACCCGGATCGTTCAATTTGTTGACGCGACCCATCGCCTGGTTGAGGAAACCATCCAGGTCCGTCTTCGACTTGGTATACGCTTCTACGCCTCCGTCGAGAAAGGCGATGAAGCGAAGCGCGCATTCGCGGTCGGCCATTCGTGTGCTCATGCTCTTCGCAACGGACGGACGTACCGCTTCCACGAATTCTTGAGCATTCGCGAGATCCCGGAGAAAGTTGCGCACGGGGCCTGGATTCATGGCGTGCCGAATCTCCTGTGGAGTCAGGACCATGCCGCCAGTATTGATTCTTTTGAAAATATTGAGCTTCGCTTCGTCGGGTGTTCCCGGTTCGATTACATAAATGACGATCTGTGCGCTCATGATTCGGCGCTTGAGGGCAGCGTCGAGCACCGCAAAGTCTTGGCCTTCGAGTTGCGTGAGGACCTCGAGCCCCCTGAGTCGAAGGCGTTTGTCACTCTTGTCGTTGATGAATTCGTTGAGTGCGGTCAGGCGCTGCACGCCGTCGATGACCGCATAGTGGACGTCAAAGCCTTCCCTTGGAGGTAATTCGTCAAAGTAGAAAACAGGCAGCGGAATCCGCACAAGCAAGGATTCGACGAGTTTGCTCTTGCGTACGTCATCCCAAACTTGGTTTCTTTGAAAATCCGGCGCCACATCAAGCTCGCCAGCTTCCAGCATCTGCATGGCATTGGAAATGGCCAGCTCGATTTTCTTTATTCGAATTTTATTGGGATCGAACGGGCGAGGGTCATCGCCTTGCGTAATCTCTTGCTCCTCCTCATCGGGAATCTTCTGGGTAACGGATTCCTCTGTCGCGTTTTCATCCATGGTTTTCCTCGATTGCACCTCAACAAGTAGTTGAGTTTGAAGCAAATTTCAATACAACGCGGCCACCATTCCGGCCGAAAACGATTGTAGCTGTTGGATTCGTAGTATGGCTGTGCCATGGGGTGGCACGTCAGGGACGAGCAATCACCCGCTCACGCCCACCGTCTACCACTCGCGCAACCGACATTCACCGTCAGCTCGAATGCGCCTTCCGACCAATACTTCGATATTGCGTCGGAAAGGTAGTGGAATGCCGCATCGACCGCGGCGCTGTCCGCTTCCAAAAGCGCACGCATGTCCGGGAACACCACCAACTGCGCAATGGGATCCTCCAGGAACTCACGGCCGCTCGGGAACGATATCCCAATGAGCTGCACGTCGACGTCCACTTCGCCAAGGCCCACCTTTTCCAGCTCTTCCGATAACGATTCAATCGTCGGTCGGCTCGCTGCCGAGAGCTCCACCGCTTTGCCGAACTCCGCTAAGTCCTGGCGCAATGCGTATTCACGAAGCATGTCGTAAAGCTCGGGAAACGACCCACGCACCGGAAGCGCTACCAATGCCTGTCCGCCCGGAACGAGAACGCGGCGCATTTCCGCCAATAACGTGTATCGCGCCTCCGCACTCACGTCCGGATGAATCAATAGCCCGTGCGTAAAGCTCGTGTCGTTCAGCGGCAATGGCAATTGCGTGACGACATCGAACCCAATGTTCACGCCCGTGAGATTCGCAGCCTTCTCACGCGCAATCGCAATCGCATCCGGCGATGGGTCGTAACCGTAAATGTTCGCCCCAGGAAGCTTCTCCGCGAGCAGTGCCTCGACAAACCCCGTCCGGCACCCTATGTCCACAATCGTCGCCGGTGAATATGGAATGGCCATCTCCACCGCAGGCACGCCGAAGTTGGCCAGGTAGCGCGGAATCACCGACTGGTCGAAGATCGCCGCGTCCGCGGCCGACAAAGGCGCGCCGATGTTCATGATGCGTGGCCCTGACCGTTCGTCGGCTCTTCGTCGTCGCCCTCGTTGCTGTCACCCGAAAGCATCTCGAGCGCTTCTTCCGCAAGCTCGCCAATCGTCAGCTCAGTGCTCGCATCCGACCCGTCTTCTTCGAGCTCCACCGTGCGCATGTCATCCACGAGCGGCTCGATGAGCTTCGCCGCAGACACGTCACCCACCTGCACGATCGCTTCGATCGCTGCAGCAACAGCATCGGCATCCGCATGCTTCAAGAACTGTCCAAGCAGCTTCACGACTCCAGGCTCGGGCACCTCCACGAGAATGTACGGAAGCTCGGGCAACGCAGGAGATCCGGCAGGCAAACGCGTGAGCGCTCGCTCGACGCCTTTGGCCACTTCCTTGAACCTTTCGAACGCGAGTGACTCGAGCACTTCGCCTGCACTCGCACGCGCTTCGGGATTCTCCGAGGAGAGGATGTCGATGAGCGAATCGACGACCTTCGGACCCTCGAGCTCACCGAGGAGCGACGAGATGCGCACGAGGCGCAAAGCCGATTCGTCTTCGTCTTTTTCGCCCAGCGCGACGTTGATCGCGTCGGCGAGCGCTGACAACAATACCGCTTCAGGCTGACGAGCAATCTCGTCGTGAAGACGGCGCACATTGCGCTCGGCATCGAAGAGCGCGCTTAGGGACTTGTCGATCGAGGAACGGTCTTGCACAACGACAGGAGCTATCAATACGACTGGGATTTCGCAAGTCGTGCCGCGGGTAGACGTGTAGGTGGCCCGGCCGTACCCAGGTCGGGAAACCTTCCCAAGCGTCGAACGCAAGCCTGGGGTGGGCTATAGCGTCGGTATGCAGCCGCTCGTCCGCGCCGCCGTCTTCGCTGCCCTCGTGGCGGCCGTGGGCATGCTCGGACTGACCGTACCGAAGAAGGCAGCCCCGCCCCCGCCAAACGTGCCTGGCGCCCCCGTTTTGGCAGCTACGTGCGGGCCGTATCAA
>CAZETM010000206.1:0-1573 GCA_964514885.1 uncultured Polyangium sp.
AGCAGCGTCTCGCGGGCTTGGCGCCCGAGCAGCGTCTCGCGGGCTTGGCGCCCGAGCAGCGTCTCGCGGGCTTGGCGCCCGAACAAATTCTGTTGACCTTGCCAGACAATGTGCTGCGTTCCCTTTCCGGCGACTACCTCGATACGCTGTCCGAAGCCACTCGCGCAGTGATTCGCTCGCGCATCGGCCGATGACGCTTCACGCTCCGGCGTTGCACGTCACGGGGCGTCGGCGCACTTCATGAGCACGGGTGTGCGGATTCCGGTTCGAGGTAGCTGGTGTCACCCGCCATGCGTTTCCACACGCACACCTTGAACTGGCGTCATGTCCTCCTCGTGTCCCGCATTGCGGCCTTCGCCTCGTCCGTCTCGGCGAACGCTTTATCCAGGTTGTCACACCTTTCCCGGTCCGATACCGCTGCCGCTTTTGCATCCGCTGGCGCATCCGCCGCCGCGTCGATCTTCGCTGCCACCGCTCGCGCTTCGGTATACCGCCCAAGCTCCGCCAACGTCATCACGAGCGCCGCCCACGTCTCGTGCGCCAACGCCGGACACAAGTCGTCGGCTTTTTGAATTAACCGCACCGTTCGATGCAGCCGCCCTTCGTCGAGGAACGGTTTTACCTTCGCGCGTAACCCCGCTGCCACTTCACACGGCGTCGGCGGTGGAGGCCGAGGCACTCGCGATCGGCTTCGGCGGCGTCACGTGCCCCGACGAACCGGAAGCGTTGCCGGTGTGAAGCTTGGCATCGAGCGTCGTGCTTTTGCTCGCGTCCTGGTCTGTCGCGGCCATTCATGTGCACCGTAGGAAACTGGTTTGGCGTTGTTGTTCGTAGTTGACATCGACCGGGACAACCTTATAGCCAAGCGGTCACATGGGTTTGACTCGGACGGCTTGGCATGTGCTTCTCGCGGCTCTTTTCGCTCAACGCGGGTCGACCCGGTATGCGCGGTTTTCCGAAGTCGCGTTGTCCGCGGAACCTTTGCGGGTCGATTTCGTTTTTCGGCGCCAAAATACAGGCTCGGACGACTCCGCCACCACGCTCAAGAAGTTATGGGGGCTACTCCCACAAGAAACACTCCTCGAGTTCAAAAGCGTCGGGCGCCCCTACCGCTCGACGAACATCGACAAGTTTGTCGCCTATCTGCATGTGTATTACGTTGACGCTGCGGCTGCCTTGAAAGAGCGAAGCAACCTTGGCGGGGTCCTCTTGGTGCCGTTGCGCTCCAAGGCGCTCGATACGGATGTGAAAGCTCTTGGGTTGACCTGGAAAGATCTGGGCGATGGGTACTGGAGCCTGGTTGGCGGACCCTTTACGCTTTTCGCCGTCGAGCTTGACGTCGTTGCTCAAGCGGAGGATGATGACGTTCTAGGGTTGTTCGGGCATTATGCGGTCCAAGGGGTCGAAACGCGCAGGTGGCTTGCGGAGCAGCTCGGAGCAGAGGAGATCGCGATGCACGTCAGTGAACTAGAAGGGTATGACGAGGTCGTTCTGAAGCTCGTCGCGACGTTACCTCCCGAGCAAGTGCTTGCCGCCTTTGCGCCCGAGAAGCGTCTCGCGGGCTTGGCGCCCG
>CAZETM010000206.1:1673-13259 GCA_964514885.1 uncultured Polyangium sp.
AGCAGCGTCTCGCGGGCTTGGCGCCCGAGCAGCGTCTCGCGGGCTTGGCGCCCGAGCAGCGTCTCGCGGGCTTGGCGCCCGAACAAATTCTGTTGACCTTGCCAGACAATGTGCTGCGTTCCCTTTCCGGCGACTACCTCGATACGCTGTCCGAAGCCACTCGCGCAGTGATTCGCTCGCGCATCGGCCGATGACGCTTCACGCTCCGGCGTTGCACGTCACGGGGCGTCGGCGCACTTCATGAGCACGGGTGTGCGGATTCCGGTTCGAGGTAGCTGGTGTAGCCCGCATTTGTGCGCGTGCATCGGTAACCGCCGGTCAATCAATCAAGGAAAACAGGGATCTGACGGAGGCGGCGGGATAGGTGCCGCGGGGCCAAGCTGCGCTGAGCGCATGGTAAAGCCGAGACCGATGGATATACCGTCGCATTCTTTCGACGGATCCTGCGTACCGTCGAGCATGATATCCGATGCTTGGCGTATTTGATTCAGGATACTGATCAACGGCGGGCTATTCGGATCGCAGAAGCTTGGATCGAACCCGGCAAAGGACTTGGAAAATTGATTGACCAGCTCTTCCCTGTCCATAATGCCCCCGATGATCCCGCCGGTGGCGGTCTGGTTATCGGGAGCGAGCTGTAGCAGCATACTCGCGCGCTGAATGGGCAGGATTATTTTAAGCCCACTAACGTTCAGAATGATGCTGAATTGCGACGGCGGTGTCATGCCCACGAGCCCGTTGGCGAGAAGCGTTTGCGGATAAACGCATTTCGGCGTCGTGGGATCCATTGGACTGATGAGCGACGAAGGATCGATGGGCCAAACATCCGTCCCATCCCAAGAAGGCAGCTTACCCAAGTTGGCTCCCAAGAAAAAAGCGCTCGAGGTCTGACACGATTCCGGGCCGACATCCGCAATCGAAAGCAAATAGGTGAGCGCACCGTTGGCTATCGATTCATTGATGGTCGTGCTCAGGTCCGCGGACAACCCCAGCAGAATCGGCAGCACGTTTTTCCCGAATGAATTGTCGATACCGTTGTTTCCATCGGGATATATTGCCGCCTTGCTGCCGCCAGCCGTGGGCTGGCAAAGATCCGTGGACGTTTTCGTCGAAAAGCGCCCATCGAGGTCGAAACCATATTGCTTCCAGGCGCTCGTGGGGTTTGGCGCGCCATTGGGATCGGTGTCGCCCAACAGAATCTTGTCGACCGCAAGCACGATATTTTTACCGATACCACACGGGGGCGAATTGGGATCAAAACCCCCAATACCGCTCGAGCCGCTGCTCGAACTGGTGCTCGCCCCGCCCTCGCCACCAGCGCCCCCGGACCCTGGCGGAGGAATTGGAGTCGCCACGTATTTGCTGTCGCATCCCGCGGCCAACGCGATCGCCGCAATCGCACCGCACAAACAACCATTTCGCAACCAGTTTGTATTCATCAAGCCCTACTTTCTCAATCGTCCCTGGATTCAATTTACTTGATTCGCCCGCAAGAACTGCCCATACCCTCGACGTTGCCCTAGATCCGCGGCCACCTGGCCAGCTCGAAATGCAACCTGGCCATTGATGAGCACCGCATCGACGGCATCGCCTCGATTGACCATCCGTACGAGGCCTCCGAAGGCTTGCATTGGCGCCTCGTGATATTCGCTCAGCCGGTCATTCAATTGCAACGGATCGATGACCACGACATCGGCTCGTTTGCCGATTGCAAGCACGCCAGCGTCCACGCCAAACCAATTTGCAAGCTCGCCCGTGAGACGCCAAACAGCCTTTTCGATGGGCATCACGGGCTGTCCACGTTCTTCAGCGTCCCGCACGAGCTTCAACAAGCGGAGCGGGAAGTTATAGAACGCCATATTGCGAATGTGCGCGCCCGAGTCTGCGAAACCAATCAATGTCGCCGGCTCGCTGACGAGTTTTTCCACGACTTCGGGGCGATGATTGCCAATGAGCGTACGCCAGCGCAAGCGTGAGCCGTGCTCGACGAGCAAGTCAAGAAATACGTCGCCAGGATTTTGATCGCGCTCACGAGCTACGTCTCCAACGGTCCGACCCGTGACGGTCGTATCGGGGCATTCGACGATGTGGGCATCATCGAAATCGCGATGCCATACGCGCGGGCCAAAACGTTTTTCGACATCTTCGCGGAAACGTCGACGATAATCAGGATCTTTGAACATTTCGCTGCGTAAATCGTGGCTGGTCAGGTGCAATGCAGCTTGACCGGCGGGGAATTCTTCGAATACGACGAATTCCATTCCGTCCGCATACGTTTCGAAGGGCACGGGCAACGTTTGCCAGCGAAAATCCGCGTGCGCTACGCGATTGATGAAATGCGTCACCGGCCCCAGGACCGAAGAGATCCACGGGTCGACTTTGACATCCATCAAGGTAATCAGCGTGGTCTTCAGCGGCTTGCGGCCAAACAGACCCATGCTTTCCATAAAAAAGGCCAGCATGTTGTATTTGGTCACCAAATTCGGAGCGCCTTGATGAATACGCTCCCGCCGGCGCAATACCTTGTTGAGCCGCGTGTATTCGCGCCAAGGTGCATATACGGACGGCAACGACTTGGACCGTTCACGATCGCCATCGAGCTTGTCCCAGGGATTGGTCATACTGGACAAACCGAGCAACCCTTCGTCGAGCGATTCTTCGAGCAGGTGCTCCATTCGTTGCAATTCGTCTTCCGTGGGCTTGGCTTTGGCGTCCACGGCGCGATGAAGCCCCAAGACCGCCACGCGTAAATCGGAATGACCGAGAAACGACGCGACGTTGGGCCCGAGCGGATGTTGATCGAGAAATCGCGCATATTCTCGAGCGCTGTGCCAATCCTTGCGCTCCTTCAAGAGCGGCAATACATGCTCGCGCGGAACGGACTCGACGCGAGTGAACAGGTCCGAGCAATCTTCGGGGTCGGACAGCACCATGCTAATCGAACAACTCCCGATCATGACCGTGGTGACGCCATGCCGAACCGATTCACTGAGCGCCGGAGCGGCCAATACCTCGGCATCGTAATGCGTGTGCATGTCGATGAAGCCTGGCGTGATCCAACGACCGGAAGCGTCGATGACCTGCGCGGCGTGCTGTTCGTCGAGCGGCTCGGTGCTCAGAGCGGCCAGTTTTCCATCACGAATGCCGAGATGCTTTATGGCGGGCGGGGCGCCGGTGCCGTCGAAGAAAAGGCCGTTCTTGATGATGACGTCGAACATTCGCTTCGCAGCTCCTCGATCTGGGGTTTGGGGCGAAGAGCGCCGAAGGCGACTCGAAGCCCCAAATGTTCAACCTGGTGGCCGAGTGTAAATGAGCTACGACGAATTTGCGAGCACAATTGTGCTCGGGCTCATCGTAGAGCGTGCTTGCTTTGGTCATGCACCGCCCGCACCCTCGAAATGATCTCGTCCGAGACTTGCTGCGCGGTCCAGTCTTCCGCAATCCACTTGCTAGGAATGTTATGGGTTCGGTCGTCCTCGCGAATGATGAGCGCTGGAATCGTTCCTTGGGTGATCATTTCTACGGCAACGATGCGATCGTAAGGGACCTTGACCATAGGCGATCGAAGCAGCGGCGCTCCAGGAAAAGTCATTTCCGTCTTGCCCAAATCGAGATGCCAATTCTGGATTTGCGCCACGTTCCACGAGCCCCACAGGCCCGCGCCAGACATGGCGGCCGAAAGAATTCCCATTATTGCGTAAAACCAATCCGCTCCTTCGGGTCCCATCTCGATGACGCCATTGAGAATGAGCCCACGATCGTTGTTGCTTGCGCGAACATAGAAGAATACCGCGCAAGCGCCAAAAAGAACGAACGCCAAAACCAGATCACGGTAAGGACGACGCAGCGGAATCACCATCGGCCCCGGTCGTTTCGATTTCTTGCTCATCGTCCCCAAACTCCTCGCGACATGTCAATCGCACGTTTTGCTTGCCAAACCATGCCTGTCATTTCATGCGCTCGATGAGCGTAACATCCGAATCGATCGTGCGGAACGTTGGCTTGATCGTAGCCGACTCGCCAGGCTGGATTTTTTCGACGCAATACCACGTTTTTTTCAAACGCATACAATCGCCAACGAGCAAGCTATTCATCAGCGGTGGAGGTTGCTCTCCCCACCATTTTTCATCCTGCAATGCAGACTCCGGCACACCACAGGCGAACCGAAAATCGCCCAATGGTGACACATCCTTGTAGTACCGCATAAGATCCAAGCTCACGTGGCACTCATCAATGCGAGCCACTTTGCGCATTTCGATGACTACGGTCGGCGGTTCCGCTCGCCCGCACGCCGCCAGAAGCATCCCGAATAGCAATGTTCGCGAACAAGAGCATAGAAGGGGCCGAATCACGAAGTTGGCCGGCACGGTATCACAACTTCGGATACGTCGAGAGGTTTTTGCGTTGACGTCGCCCCACAAGGGCTTGCATCCACGACCAAACCGGCGTAAGTGTAAGCATAGCAATGCTGACGACCGAAACATCTTGGTATTTTCTCGGCGGAGCAGCCGCCACGGGCGCCTATTGGGTGGTGAGCGTCTTTAATGCAAACATCAACAGTGATTCGTATTTGCATGTCGTGGCGAAGATCCTGAGCGACAAGAATGTCGTGCGGGCGCTGAAACTGACGACGGCCGCAGGGAACGTGCCCATCGCCGTGGCGACTCGAGCCGCCATACTCGCCAGTGTGTCACGCGAGTACGATGAGACGGAGCCATCGGGGTATCGCAATAGGCCACGAACATCGATGGACTCGGTTCGTCAACGAATCCACAATCGATACGACGAAGCGTTTACGACGATATCCAAGCCGCTAGCGCGGGCATTCTTCCTTTCCATACCATCGCTGCCGCTATGCGCATTCACGTTGACTTGTGCGCTTCTCGAGACGGAAAAAGATTGGCAGCTCATCGGGACGGCCTGCGCAATACTGCTCGTGCTGCTCTGGATTGGCCGAACACATCTCGCAATCGTTGCGTCTCGCAACGCGGGATTCAAGTTTCTATGGCCGGCGCTCGAATTATCGTATCAAAACCGTCAAACGCTGAGCGCGATGGTGGAATCGTCGAAGCAAACGCCCGACGATACAAACAAGCATCCGTGGGCCTTGTCGACTTTGCCGCTGACGCTCGAGATTCTGGAACCGAATACGCCACGCCGAACATTTCAAGCGACGGAGCCGATCATTAAAATCGGTACGCTCAAGACGGCACATTTGCAGCTATCGGCAGAAGGCGTCGGGCGTATGCATGCGGTGATCGAAATGGCGAATGGAGTGGCAACGATCATCGATCTGGGTACGGCGTCAGGCACGCGCGTCAATGGGGAATTGGTGGCGAAGAAAGACCTGTCGAATGGGGACGTGATTGCTGTGGGGCAAGCAGAGATCGTGGTGCGGTTGGAGAATTCCGGCACGACGTGAGCGCTCGGTGATCATTGTATTACCCCAACTACCGCCCACCCGCCTCCATATACGCCTTCGCCAATTGCATCGCTCGGTCCGGATCCACCATGTGCAAATACGCAATCTTGCCCTTCAGGTGATCCTCGAAATGCTCGACCTTTTCCCGATTCTGCGCCGCGAAACCCGTCTTCCTCGCCTGATGCAAAATCGCCCGCAGCTTGCGCACTTCCTCCCGCGGCATCGATAACTTGTCATTCACGACAATCCCCGTCACCTCTTGCCGCCCGCCCGCGTGCTGCATCCGGCCCTTCTTCGGATTGATCGCAAATCCCTCTTCGGTCACGATATGCCGAATTCGCGCCAAGAGCATTCCCAGGTCCTTGCGACCCTTCTTGCCCGGCTCCACTTCATGCAACTGCGTCGAAAACGTCAAGTCGTCCGCATACCGAGTATACGTCCAACCCATCTTGCGCGTCATTCCACCAAGACGCCGATCCAGCTTTCGGGACACCAAATTCGATATCGCCGGACTCGTGCACGCCCCCTGCGGCAATCCCCGATCCCCCACCGCCACCCAATACGTCGTCCCGTCGTACGTGACCTTGCGCCGCGGCGGCTCCGTGCACAACAATGCAAAAATCGTCGCGACCGCTGGCGAATAACCAAGCGACTCGAAGAGTCCTCGTACCCGGCCAAACCCAATCGATGGGAAGAAGTCCGACAAATCCAAATTGATGACGATCCCCTGCCCTACGTGCTCCTTCGCGTTCGTCACCGTCGACCGACCTTTGACGAACCCATGCGCCTGCACTTCGAGCGGCAGCTTTTGCAAAACGTTATGAAAAATCCATTCTTGAGCTTTCGCCAAATGCTCGTGCGGCGAGGAAAGCAATCGAGTTCCCCCCGAACGCTTCGGCACCTCGAAATATACGTAATGCGGTTTCGTCACTGCGTCGTTATGATAACAAAGCCAACGCAATTTCCCAATCGGCAAACCCAGCGTCTTGGCCACTTCCGCCGGCGTCGACAAAATGGGCAAACCGTTCTTTTGTAATGCCTCGACGTTCGCCCGCCGATCGGGCAATCTGCCGGAAACACCCCGCCCCAAGAAAATGATGTCTTCGGCTCTGCGTTTCGCAACGTCCGCCGTGTGCTTCTTGTTGCGCTCCGCTGCCAGCCGCTTTTTCTCGGCTTTCTTCGCTGCCTTTTCGCGCTTCAGCTCCTCGATCGCTTCATCCGTACGCTTACGCGCCACCGCGCTCGCTAGACTCGCCGCCTCGTGGTGCTTCAGCCACAAATCACCAACCCGGTGAATCTCTTCAATCTGCGGTTCCGTAAGCAGCCCACGCAGAATCAATCCCCGATCGATCAGCGCCGTCCGCTCGTCGCTCTGCGGAGGAATCGTATCCACCCGGCCAATCCATGCCGTGCGAAATGGATCGATCTTCATCGCGCGCTTGCGCAATTCATCCGCGGACAAACCCAAAATCCCCGACGCATCGTAAGGATCTTTCGGTTTGTCGTTCTTCGGCTTCGCCGCCGTCACCGGCGCCGGCCCCGACGATTTCGCGCTCGATGTCGAAAACGCAGATCCCGCCGACGCTGCTGGCTTAGCCGCGGACGTGGCCCCGCCCGGCGCGGCCGAAGGCGTTACCGCAGGCGTCGCAGCCGCAGCAGGCTCGTCCTTCTTCGGCTCACCCTCGCCGGGTTTTCCAGGACCAATGAACGACTTGACTTTGTCCCAGAACCCCACGGCGATTCCCCATCAATGAAAGGTTTCAATCCTGCGCACGAAAAACCGTTTGTCGCTCGAAACACTGACGTCCAGCCCTCCAAGGAAGCCCGTCCACCCGACATCTCGCCTAGGACCGCACCCGATCACCGAGGCGCCCGTGCACCCCTCGGGGTCCAGACCCGAGGGTCTGCTGAGTGGACCCGGAGGGGTGCACTGGGCGCCAAAAGAACATCGGGGGTGGGGATGCATGAGGGAACGAACTCCGCCACGGCGGAACACCGCAGCATTATGGGCTCGAGTGGACGGACCTCCTTGCAAGGCTGGACGAGTCAGCTCCGAACGACAAACACCAGAGAAAGAAACCGACCAAGACATTACAACGACTTCCGAGCCAAAATCCAGGCCAAACTAAGCACCGCCGCACGATCGGCTCGGAATCGATTCGCGACGCGATTAACCTCCGCAATCACGTCCGGCGCAAGCGCCAAACGCTCCTGTACAACATCCCAATTCGTACGGTCCGAAATCAACCGCGCCATCCCCCGCTCCGCAAGCGCGAGCGCCGCGGTCCACGACTTCTCCGCTTGAATCTGCGGCATCGCCAAGTCCCACGCTTCTTCGAACACGCGCGACACCGTCGTGTTCTTCCGCGCCGCTGCCTTTCGCAACTCGTCGATGATCGCCTTCGGAAACGAATACGGCTCGCCCGTCGACCAACGCGACCCAGCCTTCGGAGGCTCCGCGACCGAAATCGTTGGAGCTGCAACGATCGCTGCAGGCTGCGGCGCCGCTTGACCCTCGGCCATCATGCGCAACGCCAACAAATGCCGACACGGCCCCGCTCGCAGTCCACTCTTGTGGAAGAACGAGCACGCGCACTTCGCCTTCTTGATCACGAGATCCGCATCGAACATCGCCTCGCAGCTCGTCCGATCAACCTTCGCCACCACCACACGTCGGCCTTCCGCCATCAGCTCGTTGCGATCAATCACCACCGCGCCACGCGTCTGCGCAATCTTTCGACCTTCAACCAACTCCGGATGCTCCGGCCCAAGCAACGCTTCGCCAAGCACCTCCGACATCACCTGACGATACCGATACACCGAATCCGCATGGTCGTAGATGAGCTGTCCCTGCTTCGCAAGCTTGTGCAACGCAGGCACCAAGCTCTCTTCAGCAGCACCCGTCGCCGATGCAATCGTCGCCAAATCCGCACGTTGTTCCGCTTGGAGAAACCTGTCCACAAGGCCCATCGTGCGCATGTCCGCCTCGCGCGAGCCTGCAAGCAAGTCGAGCCCTACGCCACTCGTCCAATCGTTTGTGGTCCAACCAGATAGTGCCAGGACCAACCTCATGTCGCCCATGTGCGCAATCCACACACTAGGCAAACCCGACCCGAGCAGCCGCACTTCTACTCGATCCGCCAACGGCAAAACACGCGCCAGCGAGAACAACCGGCGACGTCCCCAAACCTTGATCTCTTCCGTCGGTGCACTCGATCGCTGCGGCGCCGATCGATACGGACTTCCTCCACCCGACGAGCTGCCCATCGTCAAGCCACCGTCGTACACGGGTCCTTTCGATTCGATTTCAATCCCCCACGGATCGAGCACGATCTTCGGTGCTTTACCAGGCGTCAGGACAAACCGAATGCTGCGCGGACCCGCCTTCTCTCGATGACGCTTCAAGTACGCCAAGATCGAATACACGACCTCGACCGGAAGCTCGACCTTTCGAGACGGCAAACACGTCGCCGCTTGAATCTGCCCGAACCCACGCAACCACGACGGCGGAAGATCGATCTTCTCTTCGCGGTACTCGGGCAAACCCTCCACCTTCACGTCGAACCCCATCGGGTCGAGCGACAGCCGCGTCTTGCGGTAACTGCGCAACGTCTGGAAATGATCGTAAAGCGCTAACGAATAGTCGACGTTTGTTGTGCCCAACCCAGCTTCTTGCGTCCCGACGAACGAGTCTCGGTCCACGGACAAACACCCGTAACTCGACTCGTCCTTGGAAAAACACTCGAAGAACACTACGTCGGGAGCGACCGTGACGACCGGATCACACGGCACCAGATGCCGGAACATCTCCGGATCGTTTCGCGCGAGTTCATTCGCCCACCGCACGCGAGCATCCCAGTAGATGCGGTGCATCTTGCGAAAATCACTGTCGAGGTTCGGCGGAATCGGCTCTTTGGCCAGCTTCGCCAGCTCCTGCCGTTTGGCCTTGTCGAACATGTCGGCTCGAAGCTGCGACTCGCGCTCGGCTTCCGCCTTCTTCCACGCCTCGTACGCGCTCTTGTCGCGCTTTTTGAACTTGAGGTCTCCGACGACCACATCGTGCAGCGCGCTCACCGCTTCACGGAAACGAATCGCGTCGCGCAGCTCGGCATCGAAGAACGTTTTCGGCCGAGCCAAGTTCGGCGAAAACCGCATGAGCAAGCCATGAGCGGCGCTCTGTACCGTGCTCTTGCCAAGGTAACGCAGGTTGACGTTCACGACGCCTCCTCGGCAAACAACGAAAGCTCAGGGATCTTGCGCCCGATCGCGCTACGCAACGTGGGCGCTTGAAACGCCGCTCGGGAAACTGCGGCCAGCGCTGAACGCCGTTCGGCCGGACGAACACTTCGCAACGCGTACGAAAAGAGCGCGAGCAATGGTTCAGCTTCGGAAGGATTCGCCACGATGCGCGCTGCGATCTGCGTAAGCGCCGTCCGCTTGTGTTGCGATCCTCGATGCACCGCCAAAATCGTCGTCGCCCAGATGCGTTGCAGCGCCTTTTCTCCCAGCGCTTTCTCACGCTGCACGAGGTGTTTCAACAGGAAAAACCTTACGTCGTCGTAGGGATTCTCCGCGAGCGCTGCCCACAAAGTCGGATCGTCCTTGAACCGCACATCACGCTCGAACAGCCCCAGCGCTTCGGTTCGCACGTCTTGGTGTCGTGCATCGATCAAGTCGCGCACGTGCTCCATCCGCGCATCTTTCGAGCCGCTCAGCACGGTCACGATCCACTTCGCTGCGGCTTCACGCACCCGCGGCGCACGCGCATTCGCTGCGCGAAGGATCGACACCAGCGCGACCTTGCCGTCGGTCTTCTTGCTCATCGCCCAATCAAGCCCCAACTCGGCCACCGGCGACACCGGCGAGCATGCCAGATCAATGCATTGATCCAGCGTCAAACGCGACGGCGCCACGTGCTTGCGAATCGCTTCGCACAGGAACGTCAGCGCTGCTTGATTGTCGAGCGACAGCAGCTCGAGCCAATCTGCAACCGACAAACTTTGGATGCCTTCGGCACTCCGCAGCAGCTCACTGCCGAACGTTTGCACTTCTTCGTTCGGGCTCGCCAGAAGCGGCCGCAAACGCGCCACATTCAGCTTATCCAGTTCGCTGCGGTACGAACCTTTCAGGAGCGTGATCGCGAAGACGCGCACGGTGCGACTGCGCGCGCTCATCACGAGCTGAAAGACGCCTTCGAACGCGCCTTGCCAAACGCTGGGGTAAAGCGGTGCGGGCTCCAGCTCCCCCATCGATCGCCCGCTCACGACGCTGATTCCGTACGGGTCTCGCTTGATTACTTCGGAGCCGTAATAACAAACGTGCACCAAGCTCCACGCATCGAGAAAACGCTCGGGTTTGTCCAAGCAATCATCACGGTAGAGCATCAGTGCGCTGCGTACTGCCGAGCCGTAACGGAGAGGATCCTTGCGCCCGAGATCGCGGAAGTAGCGCATCACGCGACGTTGCAAGTATCTGCGCGTCGCGCGCGAGAAGTGCGGCGATGTTTCGTTGCGTCGTCCGTAACGTCCTGGATAACGACCGTCACCCTTCAGGACGCGCTTCGTGATGGTTTGTCGCGACGACCAATCGTACTTTTCGACCTGGACCAACTTGCGCTGCACCAAGCGATCGAATGCCACCATGAAGTGACCAAGCACTTCATCGTCGCGTGACTTCTCGGCCAGCTTGTAAAGCGTCTTGACGAGCGGCCGGTGATGCGGTTTGTCGCAACCGTCGTCGATGTACAGAAGCAACGTGCGGCGCGCGAAAGACCGGCTGTCGCGATACCACCGTTCGGCCATCGCCTTGAGCTTCTTGCCCGATTGAAGTGACAAGACCTCATCAACGAAGCGGTCGTCTCCTGCGTCGAAGTACTCATCGACGAGCAAGTTGGACGAAGTCGTGGTTTTCGTCTTCGCTTTCGCCATGCGCGGCGGCCACGATAAGCAAGGGCTCGTCGACATGTCAAGCGTCAGCAAGAAAGATGGCGCGCGCCCCGTCCTGGGCTGCGTTCGATTCCAATGTCGGTTTGATTCTTACGCCGCCATCAAACCGTTACCTCATTGTCATCTGCTGTTGAGAAACCGGCCGATGTCGCTTAGTGTCGGCCCATGAAAACTTCACGATTCCTTCTGTACACCATTACGTTGTCCTTGGTAGCTGCG
>CAZETM010000207.1:0-13246 GCA_964514885.1 uncultured Polyangium sp.
GTGCAACGCGTCAGTCGTGCCGTGGGCGACTTTGCGAATGAGCAAATGAGGGCGCTCGGCAAAATCATGCCGAACGCCGCAATCGACCACCGTCAATCCAATGCCGTGCTGCCGCGCGAGTACGCTGACTGCCGCTCCACCCGCAAGAAAATTCTCGACCATCTGCCAAGTTACGTCACTCGGGTAGGCCGACACGCCATGAGCGGCCAGCCCGTGGTCGCCGGCGAACACGACCAGTTGCGGGTCTTTCAGCTCGGGTGCTTCGTTGCCCAGGATCAGGCCAATACGCTGCGCCAGAAGCTCGATCCGACCCAGGGAACCGATGGGCTTGGTCTTGTTGTCGAGCAACTGCTGAAGGCGCGCGGCCAGCGCAGGTTGCGCGATATCGTCGATAACAGGCACGGTAAAAGGCACGGTCATGTCTCTCTGATTAGGATCTCGATGCGTGGGGAAAATCATCCTACCAATGTTGCAGGTGATGCGTCCACGTCGCTTCCACGTTACCGGTCAGGCGGAAGGTTCGCACAGCAAAACGCTCCGTTCGGGGCAAGCGCTTGGGCTGCGGCGCGAGAGAAAAAGCCGCGTGATGGACAAGTGCGGCAACGCGCTGCTATGAAGGGAGCGTGCTACCGCTGCACTCTGTCGTGCTGCTCGCTGGGATTCAGGGTTTGTCCGAGGCACTGCCCGTGTCGCGCTCGGGGCATGATGCAGTCGCGTGGATATGGCTCGAGCCAGGTGCGAACGGCGCGCGTCTCGAAACGGTGCTGCATGTCGCGACCGGCTCTGCACTGCTTTTCGGAGCTAGGCGGAGGCTCGTTGTGGCTGCGGGAGCGGGGCTTCGCGCGATTACCAGGCCGTCACTTTTCCGGACTTCGGCTCCGGCGTTTGATGCCGCGGTGTTCACGACGGCGCTTTTCGCGAGCTTGACGGCGCGCGCGGTGCTCGAGCCATTCGTTGCACCGTGGAAAAATACGCCCGTAGCAACGGGTTTTGGATTGCTTTTGACCGGAATGCTCCTTGGAACGACCAGCCTCGTCCGGCCGGATCGAGATGTGCAAATATCGTTGCCGCTCGCTTTGGTATTGGGCTTGGGACACGCAATGGGGTCGCTTCCTGGAGGCTCCGATATCGGAGCGGCGCTCGTGCTTTGCGCCTGGATGGGCACGAAGAATGAATTGGCGCTCGATTTGGCTATGCTGTTGTCCGGTGCGACGCTGCTCGTTGGTTGTTTGTCGTCATTTCAAAGTGGTATGAACTTGCCTGATATTCAGATTGCATCATTATTTCTTGGTCTCGTGACGGCATTTCTTGGCACCACGGTGGCCATTGGGGCGACGCGGGCTCTATTGGAAAAACGCGCTCTTGCCCTGACTGCATTATGGATCATTCCGCTTGGATTCGCGACGCTCGCGTATTCGAGAGCTTTTTCTGAGGGATTGGCCCTCGCGACTGTTACCTTCCTGCGCTGACGAACGACCATGAAGCGACCCTCTGTTCATGCATTGATTCTTGCCGGCGGTGCCGGTACTCGATTTTGGCCCGCCTCGCGTGCGCTGCGGCCAAAACAACTTTTACCCCTCGTGGGGCACGACCCGCTGATCACGCAGACGGCCGAGCGCGTTTTACCGCTCGTGGGCTGGGACAAACTGCACGTGGCGACGGGAAAACATTTGGTGGAGCCAACGGCCACAGCATTGCCCGAATTGCAGCTCGGCAATACGCTCGTGGAGCCAGCGCCGCGAAATACCGCTCCATGTATTGGTTGGGCCGCTGCGCGTATTGCCAGGACAGACCCGGATGCCGTGCTGATGGTGCTGCCGAGCGATCACCACGTGAAAGATGTGCCAGGGTTTGTCCGGGCTATCGAACGAGCCGTGGACCATGCAGCCACCGGAACGATCACGACGATTGGGATCAAGCCGACGCATCCGGAAACGGGGTACGGCTACATCGAGCTCGATGGTGAAACGGCAGGCGCTGAGGTTTGTCGAGCCAAGCGGTTCGTGGAAAAACCCGACCGTACGCGTGCCGAGTCGTTTGTCGCAGGTGGTCGGCACTTGTGGAACGCGGGGATGTTTTTCTTCCGAGTGCGCGACATGCTCGCGGCCATTCGACAGCACATGCCGGCGCTCGCGGAAGGGCTCGATGCGATCGATGCGGCCGCTCGCGAAGGTGCAGAAGATGCCGCGGTGGAGAAGATCTTTCCGACGCTTCCGTCGATCAGCATCGATCATGGCGTGATGGATCATCTGGCCGAGTTTGCGGTGGTGCCCGGTGATTTCGGCTGGAGCGACGTGGGAAGTTTTCAGTCGGCGTGGGAACTGGCGGACAAGGACGAGCGTGGAAACGTCGCGCCCGAGCACGCGGTGCTCATCGATGCGCAGCGCAATTTGGTGATGGATTTGCGCACGGAGAAGTTAGCGTCGGGGCGGGTGATCGCGCTCGTCGGCGTGGATGACCTGGTCGTCGTGGAGACGAGCGACGCGTTACTCGTCGTGCCGCGCGCGCGTGCTCAGGACGTGAAAGACGTCGTCGCGGCGCTCAAAGCACGCGGTGAGCAGCGATTGACCTGAACGTTGGTCAGGGTTCGTCCCGAACAACCTGTCGATTCCCACGCGAGAAAACTGGACGTGTACGAAGCTTGGTTGCATCGTAGGCCGAGCATGAAGGGACACGCGCGAAACATCATGACGCATCACGCGACGACCATCAGTGTCGACACGCCGCTCGATGCGATCGCCAGTATTCTCGTGGATGCGCGCATTGGCGGCGTACCGGTCGTCGACACGCACGATCGCGTGGTGGGGTTCGTTTCCGAAACGGACCTCATGGGAGCGCTTCTTCGCAGCACGGACCCCACGGTCACCGCGCGTGACGTGATGACCACGCCGCCGATCGTGGTGGATGAGTTCGCGACGATGGACGAAGTGATGACCATTCTGCGGCAGAACCAAATCCATCACGTGCCGGTGGTGCGCAGCGGAAGGCTCGTCGGCATCATCACGCCGCTCGACGTGCTGAAATTTTTCCTGGAGAAGGTCCTGCCCCCGCCGCCTCAAGTGGGATGATGTTTGTCCTGGACGGGTTTGTCTAGGATAGGTTTGTCTAGGCCAGGTTTGTCTAGGCCAGGTTTGTCTAGGCCGACTGTTCAACCGGGACAATCGGTAGGAGTGCTGCGGGCATGTCGGCATATCGCTGGCCCGTACGTGGGTCGGTGGCATCGGGCGCGACATCCAAAAGCGGCCTTAGCGCAAAGACGCGCTCGCCGAGGCGCGGATGAGGCACGGTGAGGCCTGGCTCGTCGAAGATTTCGTTTTCCACCCACAAGACGTCGATGTCGATCGTTCGCGGACCCCAGCGGACAGGATCGGGACGAATGCGCCCGAGGGTTCGTTCGAGTTCGAGCGTGCGGTCGAGAAGCGAACGCACATTCGTTGGTGTTCCAATTAAAATGGCGCCGTTCCAGTAGTCGGGCTGAGGTGGGCCGCCAGCAGGAGGCGTGACGTAGAGCGCCGAGCGAGCGATGAGCGTGACGTCGGGCCAGGAGCCGATCGTGGTGATGGCTTTTTCGATGGTGTCTCCACGATCGCCGAGGTTTGCCCCGAGGCCGAGGACGATCTCTCGCGAGTGTTTCACGGGCGTACTTTCAGGCTGCGGCAGGGGGTGAGTCAACATGCCTGGGCGTTCATTCATCTGACCGCTTGTGCTAGGGTCTTGGGCGAGGAGTGGTCAAATGGGAGCGGCAGTCAAAGTGCACATCGACGTCGAGGTTGATTCTTCGTCGGAGCTAGCTCGGCTTCATTTGCCCGAGGGTGTCGATCGGCGGCTGCGTGCGCTCCTCGACAAGCAGGACTTCGGCGATGAGCTTACGGATGACGAGCGCGCCGAGGCCGAGGGGCTGGTCGAATTGGCGGACCTATTGTCTCTGCTTCGTTTGCGTGCAGCGCGTTCTGATCACACCCAATGAGCCGTCTGCACATCCCCGCGACGCTGGAACGTCGCGTTCGTGAACGAGCAGGCGCTCGCTGCGAATATTGCGGTTTGGCGCAGCATGGGCAGGAAGCGACGTTTCATGTCGACCATGTTCTGCCCAGAAGAAACGGGGGGCCGACGACTCTCGAAAACCTCGCGCTTGCGTGTGTCTCCTGCTCGCTGCGCAAAGGTGCACGAACGTTTGCAGCCGATCCCGATACTGGAGAAATGGTTGCCGTGTTTCATCCTCGCAGTGACACGTGGGCAAACCATTTCGAGGTTTCTGCTGGTCTCTTGATTTTCGGAAAGACGCCGATTGGCCGGGCGACCGTCGAGTTGCTCAAGATGAACCGGCCCATAGCCGTGAGCATTCGGTACGAGGAATCGAGGCGTGGCCGCTACCCGTGATCACGCAATAATTTGCTGCATGCGATAGCCGCGATTATTGAGCCGCCCTCTTCCGCGCATTCTTCTCCGCCCATTCGATGACCCGCACCGATTGATCGATTCCCGTAAATCGACTCAGCTCCTGAATCCCCGTTGGGCTCGTCACGTTCACCTCCGTCAGGTGCTCGCCGATGACATCCAGCCCCACGAAAATCAGCCCATCCGCGCGCAACTTCGGCGCAATCGATCGGACCAGCTCGTGCTCGCGTGCCGTCAACTCCGTCGGAACCACGCTGCCTCCGACATGGATGTTCGAGCGGATCTCGTCTGCACGAGGCACGCGCAAGATCGCTCCGAGCGGCTCGCCATCCAGCAAAATGATGCGTTTGTCGCCTTCAACTACCGCCGGCAAAAACGCTTGCACCATCGCCAGCCGTTGACCTTCGCCCGTCAACATGTCCGCGATCGCGCGCGCGTTCTTGTCATCCGAACGGATCATCATCACGCCCCAACCACCAGCTCCATCGAGCGGCTTGATCACGGCTTTGCCGCCGACATCCAGCACGAATTGGTGGATCAAATCGCGATCAGCCGTGACCAGCGTCCGCGGCGTCCATTCGGGAAAATGCAGCGCGTAGAGCTTCTCGTTTGCGTCACGCAACCCGCGCGGATCGTTGATGATGAGCGGCCCGCCACGAGCCATTTCGAGCATCAGCGTCGCGTACAAATACGCTTGATCGAACGGCGGATCTTTGCGGATGAAGATCGCGTCCACGTCGTGAAGATTCAGCTCCTGCGCGCCTTCGTCTTTGCGCAGCACGATGTACGGCGGCTCGGTCAGCACTTCCATGCGGTGCGTCTTGGCCAGCGACTTGCCAGCGACGACGTGCAGATCTTGAGGCAAGCAGTGGAAGCTCTGATGCCCACGCGCTTGTGCGGCTCGAATGAAGGCAAACGAGGTGTCCTTGTCGTGCGTGACGCGCGTGAGAGGATCCATCAGGAACACAAACCGCATGGTGCTGTTCTCCATCGATGCTCGAGGCGCGAACCGTTGTTGCTTCGCGACCAGTTTACGGTGCATCCTAGCCACGCTTCCGTTGGTGCACCAAGGAGTTCTCAAATGCGCATGTTCCGCGCCGCCTCGACTGTTTCGCTCGCTGCATCCATCACGCTGTTGCTTGCTCTGCCAGGCTCGGGTTGTAGCGCTTCGACGGCTTCCTCGAATGGGCCGGCCGTAGCAGCGAAGCCGCCGGAAGCAAACGCTCCGCCTCAGGCTCCTGCTCCGGCGCCCCCACCGCAAGATCTGATTCCCGCGGTGCCGACGAAGACCACGCACAAGTATGCCGTGGCGACGGAGAATGCGACCGCTTCGGCCATTGCAATGGATGTGTTGGCACGAGGAGGAAGCGCAGTCGATGCCGCCATTGCCGGGGCGCTGGCGATTGGCGTGGTGCATCCCGTATCGAGCGGTATTGGGGGCGGTGGTTTCGCGGTCGTTTGGGACGCCAAGAAAAAAGAAGTCTCCATACTCGATTTTCGAGAGATCGCACCGAAGGGGCTCAAACCCGAAGAGAATTTGAAAAAGCCGCTCGCCGAAGATAAACGCGGCGTGATGACCGGTACTCCAGGCGAAATTGCAGGAATTACCGAATTGCATGCGCGCTGGGGGAAGCTCGCATTTGCGGAATTGTTCCGAGGCCCCGCGGACGCAGCAGAAAAAGGTTTTCCCGTGAGCGCTCATTTGAGTCGGGCGCTCAAGTGGAGCGAAAAGTGGGTTACGGCGACGCCGCGTTATGGCTTGTTCGCGAAAGCCGGCGCTATCGTGCCGGCGGGAGAAGTCGTCAAAAACCCCGCGCTCGCTACGACTTTGCGCAAGATCGCCGCGGAAGGAAAGAAAGCGTTTTACGAGGGAACCATTGCGGCAGACATTTTGGCGACGGCGCGCTCGGGTGGATGTCACATGTCTGCCGAGGACCTGAAATCGTACAAGCCCGAAGAACGCAAGCCATTACGGACGCAATGGGAAGGTTACGACGTCGTGACCATGCCGCCTCCTTCGGCGGGCGGCCTGATGATGCTCGAAACGCTGCACATGCATTCGCTGGCGGACCTGAAAGCCCATGGGTTTGGCACGGGCGCTTATGCGCATTTGCTGGCAGAAACGTTTCGCGGAGCGATTGCTGATCGCGTGCGGCTCATCGGCGATCCGGCATTCATCAAGGTCGACGTGGACAAGTTGACCAGCCGTGAGCGTATGAAGGCGCGTCGTGCACGCATTTCAATGACCTCGACGATGCCCGCTGAAAAGTTTCCCGTCGACGAGCATGGGACGACGCATATCGTGGTCGTGGATGCCGAGGGGAACGTCGCGAGTATCACGAGCACGATCAATGGTCTGTTTGGCGCGCGGCTCGTCACCGAAGGTGGATTTCTTCTGAATGACGAACTCGACGATTTCGCTAACGAAAAAACATCGAAAATATTCGGTCTGAAAAATGGCCCGAACCGTCCGCGTGGAGGCGCCAGGCCCGTATCGAGCATGACGCCGACGATCGTGTTCAAAGACGGAAAGCCGGTGCTCACCTTGGGTGGCTCGGGAGGAACGCGCATTGCGACGGGATCGACGCAAGTATTGCTCGCGCACCTCGGATTTGGTTTGTCCGTGCAGCAAGCCGTGGCTGCGCCGCGCATCGAAACACCACCGTCGGGAGGTCTTTTCGTGGACGCGGCATTGGGCGTCGAGGCAATTCAGGATTTGGAAAAACGCGGGGAAGTCGTCGACACGAGCCGGCCGAATTTCAGCGGCGTGCAGGCGATTTCAATCACGGAAGGTGCGGATGGCTCGCGCGTGCTCGAAACGGGAGCCGATCCGCGTAAAGGCGGAGTAGGCCTGGTGCAATAGCGTTTTGCTTAAATGGCTTGTCGGTCCCGAACGGCGTCTGCGGATTCCTCGTCCTTCGACAACGTCGCAATATAAGCGACCAGCGGCGATGCGGCGATTTCACCAGGCACCGTGGCCAAATCGCTCTTGGGGGACAAATCCGCGCCTCCGACTCGAAAACACCGAGATACGAATTGCGAGCAAATCATCGTGCGCGGGTTGGCCTCGTCATCGGGAACGTCTGCACCGAACACGAAATGGGCCGCCAAGTCGAATAGTTTCGTCGTTCCGTATTCGACTCCCAAGTTCGTGAGCGCCTCGAGCGCCAGCTTCTGAACGTTCAACTGCGCTCGAGCCTCCGCTTCGAGCTTGTACCAATCGACGCGCCCATCATATGCGGTGACGGCAATGCTGAGCGGTATGGCTTGAATCTTGGGAGCCTCGGCCGAAACCAGCATGCGCCGGCCAAACCAAGTGAGCACCAAGCCCGCGTGCGAATATGCACTGCGCGAGATTTGGGCAATGGCTTGGCTGATTTGCTTATTTCCGCGAAATAGAATGATGTCGCCGTCTTCGATGGAATCGCGCACTTGCGAATAAAAGACGCGGCGTTCGACAGGAAGGTGGCTCGGATCGCTCATGGTTTGCCTCGCCTGGCAGCGTAACAAAGAACGAGACGTTTACGACGGTGTTTTTTCGTCGTAGCCACGTGGCGAGGGTTGGTTTGTTCAGGCGAACGATTGGCGGGTGAAAAGCTGAGGATTACTGCTGCGCGGCAGCGAGCACGAGTTGCGCACTGCGGTCGTAATCGAGGTCGGTGGCGAGTGCATAACCGACGCCGCTTTTTTCGGCGGCTGCGACCGAGTAGCCACGCATTTTGCCCACGTACACGGGACGCTCACGAACGACGCGGTGCTCCAAACGTGTCGCTTGCAAACGAACCGTTCGCGGATCGAAAACATAAACCGTCATGCGGTGATTACCTTCGACGGTGTAATGCAATAACGCCGCACGACGTTCACGCATTGCATGCACTCGAGCGCCATTGAAACTGGCTCCCAGTGGCTGAAATGCAGGTCGACGCACGGGCACGCCCACGAGCGGGTCGAAACGCGTCAGCTCGTCAGGGTTTGTCGTTTCAGGTGGAAGCGGATTGGCGTGAAGCGCAACGAGTTCATCGAGCAAACTGTCGAAACCAAGTGACGTATCGACCGCCGCCGCACGTGTTGTTCCCATTGCGGTCACGTCTTCACGGTTTTTCACGGCCGCCACCGACAACACCACGGTGGCTGCTGCAGCGAGCGCTGCGGCGTATTTCCAACCAATGAGCTTCGGACCGGTGAACACTTCCCGATCCGCCGCCCGAATACGTGATTTTTCAGCGACCATTGTCGCTTCGATTCGCGCTCGAATTGCCTCGGGAGCCGGCACATTCGCCGTCCGCTTGAGGCTCGCACGCATCGTCTGCAGAAACTTGATGCGCTCAGCGCACGTGCCGCACCGAAGCGCATGCCCCTCGACATCGACGCTGTGACCAGGATCGAGCTCCCCGTCGACATAGGACGAAATCTGCTTGGAAAACACTGCACAATCGTCCGTCATCACCTTGAGCCCATTCATACTGCAGCACTCCGGCGACGCTTGCGATAAGCCTCGAGATTCGTGGGTGAATCGTCACCCTTCTTGGCCGACGATTCGTGGATGATGCCCATGGCAATCGCGTGATCACGCAACTTGCTTTGCAGCATTTTGCGCCCTCGATGCAGGCGCGACATGACCGTTCCAATCGGACAGCCCATCGCGTCGGCAATCTCCTTGTACGACAACTCTTCGATGTCCGAGAGCACGACCGCGATGCGGAAGTCGGCCGGCAATTCATCGAGCGCGCGACCAACTTCAGCCTCGACGAGCGGCGCAAGTACCGCCGTCTCCGGATCACGCATGGCTCGTAGCGTCGTCGCTCCGACCCACCCCTCGGTGAGCGAATCCGCGTCAGGACCATCAATCAAGTCACGTTCGAGCCCACCGCGGCGATAGCGGTTGATGAACGTGTTGGTCATGATCCGAAGCAGCCACGCCTTGAGGTTCGAGCCTGGCTCGAACTGGTCACGTGCTCGCATGGCCTTGACGACGGTGTCCTGGACGAGGTCCTCGGCTTCCGTCGTGCTCTTCGTCATGCGGCAACTGACGGCGTAAAGCGTGTCGAGATGGCCGAGCATCTCGACCTCGAAGGCGTCGAAGTCGGCTGACTTTCGCCTTCCGGAGGCAAAGCTCAACTCCTGGGCTACAGAAGCTGGCTTCTTGCTGAAGAAAAATGCCATCGCCGGCTTGGAACAGAGGGGCCCGGCTGGCTATTCCTGTTTTTGATCGTTCGGCTGCGGATCGTTTTCCGACGCGGCCGTAGGAGCCACACCGCCCAGCTTTTGCACCATCGTCTCGAGTTCCGTGACGCGCTTGGACAGCCGTTCCACCTCGGACTGCAAATCCCGGAACGGATTCATCGCCGGCAGGATGTGACGGATGCGTTCATCCACCGCGTGCTGCAAGTGATCAAGCGTCTGCTTGGACGTCTCGACAATTTCGGAAATGCGTGCTTTTGCCCCTTGCGCGGGCTTTTCCGCCTCAGCAGGCGCGGGCGTTGCCGTTGTCGATGCAGCGCCTGCTTGCGCGGCTGGTTGCTCGACTGTGTCTGCTGCGGGCTGACCTGCCTCTTCGTTGGTGGTCCCAGGAATCAGTCGGCCGATCGGTCCTTCACGAAGCTGATTCAAGAGTCGCTCGCCACGCTCCTGGATCAAATCACGCAAGGTCCCGAGCGGCACGCTGCGCGGCTGGCTCTTGAGATCCTCGGAGATGATCAAGGCGAGCGTGACCTCGGTCTTGTCTTCCTTCGTCGCGTTGTCGATGATCTGGACCTCTTCACCGGCCCGGACCATCTCGCCAATCTGCTGCAAAGTTACGTAGCGACTGTCCTTCGTGTCGTACAATTTACGGTTGGAGTACCGCTTGATAACGCGCCGTGGCGTTGCACTAGCCCCCGAGGTCTCCTTCGCCGTATCCATGACGTCCCTTTCGCAGATCTGCCGGATTGGACCACCAGTAACGAACTTGCGCAAGGTGCTGGCAAAGCGAATCGTGCATCGAGTCGCGATAGGAAATACATGAACGCCTTCGAGCTGCGTGGCGTGTCGGTCAGCTACGGCGGGGGCCAAAAAGCCCTCGATTCGATCGACCTCGAGGTCCGAAAGGGCGAAATTTGTGCGGTACTTGGTCCAAACGGAGCAGGTAAATCCACCCTGGTAAAAGTAGTTTCCGGTGCGCTCGCCCCCGATCGCGGATCGGTGTTCGTGTTTGGTGCAGCACTCACGAGGGACCGACGTGACATCGCTCGAAAAATCGCCGTCGTGCCGCAAGTGGTCGAAGCTGCAGCGGGATTTTCGGTGCGCGAAGTCGTGATGATGGGCCGCGCTCCGCATCAAGGCGCGTGGATGCGTGCGTCGGAACGCGATGAACAGGCTGTGTCGCGTGCGCTTTCGGCTTGCGAACTCGACGCTTTGGCAGATCGAAGCGTGACGGCACTATCGGGAGGCGAGCAGCAACGCGTGACGATTGCGCGCGCACTCGCTCAAGAAGCTCCAATCTTGTTGCTCGACGAAGCAAATGCGCACCTGGATGTGCGTCACTTCATCTCGATCAACGAGCTGGTTCGGCGCGAAGTACAAGAGCGGGAACTGGCGTGCGTGATGGTGCTGCATGACCTGAATGCAGCGGCGCAATACGCCGATCGCATCGCACTGCTCAAGGCGGGTCGGCTCGTGGCGCATGGGACGATCGAAGAAGTCATGACGTACCGGCGGCTCAAGGAAGTGTTCGAGACCGAGCTGTACGTGGGCGTGAACGAACTCGACAACGCCCGGTATTTTCTTCCCGTTCGCCCTCAAGTTGGCCCAAGTCCTCCGCGCGATCGATAAGCGAGGTCATGCCCGGACTCGCCGGAATCTCAGCCTCACGCGGGGCGCTCGCGCTGTGCACGTTCCTTGCGGCGTTTGCCTTTGGTTGTCAGCCGAGCGATGCAGCTCCGGATCTGTTGCGGGTCGTCGATGTTGCGCCGCGAGAAATCGAAGTCGGCGATCGACTCGAAGTGCTCGGAACGAACTTGCCGACGGGTGACGCTCGTGAAGCAACGATCACGCTGCACGGCACGTTGCATAGGCCCGGCGAAGCACCGATCACGGATCAAACGATCGTCGTAGGCAAGGCTCGTTTGACCACCGAACGAGTGACGGCGAACGTGAGCGAAGCGGTCATCACGCGTTTGTGCGGACAAAGCGACGACGCTTCGCACACGACGTTTCGTGGTGAAGTCATCGTCAAGTTGGAGACGCGTGTCGAAGGGGCTTTGCCCGTCGCGGGCTCGGTCAAGAACGTCACGCTCGATGCTCGACCGAAAGCACCTCGTCGAGCGGTTGCGATGGGGCGCGAAGCGGATGGAAAACGCACGCTGGAGTTTCTGGGCATCGGCATCGCCGAAGATGCTTCGACCACCAACGGATTGGTGATCGCTGCCGTTCGTCCAGACAGCCCCGCGGCACAAGCAAAGATTCAGCCTGGTGATGTCCTCACGAGCTTCGATAACGTGACCGTATCGGCCATCTCCGACATGATCCCGAGTGGTAGTGAACGAGAGCCTGTTTTGTCTGTGCGTCGTGGTGCGGATGAAGTGATCTCGACGCCGATTTCCATCGAGAACTTCCACGCGAACGCGACCAACGATCTGCTCGGTGCAGCCATCGTGCTGGGCGTCTTCGCCTCTCTGCTCGTGTTGTTGTCGACGCGTCTGTCGGGGCTTTTCGCCTGGCTCGCTCGACGCCTAGCAGTTCGATCCGTCGGTTTGCCGAGTGCGCGTCCGGGTTCGCTTGTGGCGAATGTCGTGCAAGCCGTACGTGGCGAGATCGCGGAGATTGTCCCGAAAAACGGTGATCCGATCCTCGCTCACTTTGCGCCGCTGCTGTCGTTCATCGGTATCTCGGCGACGTTCGTGGTGATGCCGTTTGCGCGTAAGTTCGTAGGTGCCGAACTCGATGTGGGTTTGCTCTTCCTGATCGCGCTCACGGCTCTCGTGAGCCTGGCGCTCGTCACGGGTGGATCGTTGGCACACGAACGATGGACGCTGTTGCAAGGCATGCGCGGTGCATGGCGAACGCTGCTGCAACAAGTGCCAGTCATCGCGGCGATCGTGTGTGTCGTGCTCGCGACCGGTTCGCTGAAGATGGACGACATCGTTGCGGCGCAAGCTGGTCAAGGTGGCTCGCTTCTCGAGACCGGAGGCTGGCCGTGGCATTGGTTTGTCTTCCGAAACCCGGCGATGCTCGTGTTGTTTTTCGCCTGCATGAGCGCGCTCGTGTCGGCTGATCAGGCTGCGTCTTCTGTGCTCGCGGAGGCCGAAGCGGCTCCCGATGCGTCGGATGCAAAAACGACGACGCGTCGGCTGCTTTATTTGTTCGGCGAGTGGGCGCACGTGTTCATCGTGAGCGGCATCGTGAGCGCTTTGTTTCTTGGAGGCTGGCAACTGCCAGGCGTGTTCTTCACTGCGTCGCAAGATGCGATCGCGCTGCGGCTCGTGGCGGCGGTGCTCTTCCTACTCAAGAGCTGGGCGCTCGTGTTTTTCGTCGTGTGGTTGCGTCACGCGCTACCGCGTCTTGGCAGTCGCGAACGGGCGCGAGTGTCGCTACGCTGGGTTGTTCCGGCATCGCTCGTGGCGCTCGTTTTTGCGGCTGGTTTGGGCGAAGTGCTTCCGCTGTTGGGGCTTGGCCGAAACGCGGGGCTCGTGATCGCCGCCGTGACGTTTGTCGTGTGGATTCTCAGCACGTTGCATCTCGCGTGGCGAGTGCAGTCCGAGGCCGGCGGAGCGCGTACTCCGTTGCATCTCAATCCCATCATCTGATCTGAGTAGCCGTTCGGGCCGGATTTCGACGCGAGCCTTTCGACGCGAGCCTTTCGACGCGAGCC